>CAXUNW010000236.1:0-3801 GCA_964252505.1 uncultured Acidobacteriaceae bacterium | reverse complement strand
GGGTTGGGCCTGGACCCAGGCGAGGGCTACGGTGGCGGGGGTGGCGTCGCACTCCTGGGCGACCTTGAGGAGGGCGTCGATGATGTCGTACTGACGCTCGGTGAGGTCTCCGGCGCGGGCTCCGCGGAGGCCCTGCATCTTGGCTCCGTTGGCGCGGGTGTACTTGCCGGAGAGCATGCCGCCTTTGAGGGGGCTCCAGGGGAGGACGCCGAGGCCGAGTTCCTCGGCCATGGGGGTGAGCTCGCCCTCGACCGTGCGCTGCATGAGGGAGTATTCGATCTGGAGGGCGATGAGGGGGTTCCAGCCGCGGAAGTGGGCGAGGACCTGGGCCTGGGCGACCTTCCAGGCGGGGGTGTCGGAGATGCCGAGGTAGCGGACTTTGCCGGCGCGGACGAGATCGTCGAGGGCGGCCATGGTTTCTTCGATGGGGGTGAAGCGGTCCCAGTTGTGGAGGTAGTAGAGGTCGATGTAGTCGGTCTGGAGGCGGCGGAGGGACTGCTCGCACTGGGCGACGATGGCTTTGCGGCCGCCGCCGCCGCCGTTGGGGTCGCCGGCGAAGAGGTTGATGAAGAACTTGGTGGCGATGACGGCCTGGTCGCGGCGGGCTTTGCCCTGGTGGAAGAAGTCGCCGATGATCTTTTCGGAGTGGCCTTTGGTGTAGCCGTTGGCGGTGTCGATGAAGTTTCCGCCCTGGTCGAGGAAGTGGGCGAGGATGGCCTCGGAGTCCTGGACGGAGGAGCCGAAGTTTGGGCCCATGTCTTCGCCGAAGGTCATGGCCCCGAGGCAGAAGGGGCTGACGCGGAGGCCGGAGCGGCCAAGGGTGACGTATGCGTGGAGGGGCATGTGTTTCTCCTTGGAGATGAGAGTGGCGGCGGGGGTGAAACGGAGCATGAATTGTCGAGGCTCTCCGCTGATAGACTGGAAGGCGGTGTAATGAGAAGGCAGGATGCTGTGGCCGTATGGCGCAGCGATGGCCCAAGCAAGGAAAAGGAAGAGTAAACGACGTGGATCAGCAGACGAAGGCCGCCCTGAAGCAGGATCATTTTGTAACAACAACTGGAACGGGCCTGGCGTGGGCAAGTGAGAACCGGCGCTCGGTGATCGTGACGGCGGCGCTGCTGCTGGCGGCGATCCTGGTGGTGGTGGGAGCGGCGGCGGTGTATCACAGCCGGTCGGAGGCGGCGTCGACGGCGTTCGGGGGGGCGATGCAGGCCTACCAGACACCGTTGGCGGCGGCGGGGCAGCAGGTTCCCCCGGGGACGAAGACGTATGGGAGCGCGGTGGAGCGGGCGAAGGTTGCTAACGGGCTGTTCAACCAGGTGGCGGACCAGTACGGGATGACGCCGGATGGGAAGACGGCACGGTACTTCGCGGGCTTGACGTACATTGAGGCGGGCCAGAACCAGCAGGCCGAGGATACGCTGAAGAAGGTGGCGGGCGGGTGGAACAAGGATCTGGCGGCGCTGGCGCGGCTCTCGCTGGCGCAGCTTTACCGGCAGACGGGGCGGGATGGACAGGCGATCGAGGTCTATAACGAACTGACAGCGAAGCCGACGAGCACGGTGCCTCCGGGGATCGCGCAGCTGCAGCTTGCGGAGCTTTACCAGGGCGAGAACAAGCCGGATGCGGCGCGGAAGATCTATGCGCAGCTGAAGGATAAAGACGCGAAGGGTCCGGCGGGGGTCATCGCGGCGCAGAAGCTGGACCCGAAGGCAGCGCCGGTACAGCAGTAAGCTTTCAGGTTGAGCTAGATGGCTGAGCCGGCTTCTCTAAGCAATTCAGCAGCGAGTCTCATCTCGGCGGAGAGGGTGTTAGACCTGCCGACGTAAGGACGGAGCGTTACGGGTACCAATCGTCTGCAGTTGACGCAGGATTCTTCTACCCGGTTCCAGGGAAAAGTGGGGGTCTGGATCGCGGGACGCGGGCAGGCGTGGTGTGTTCGCAAGGTCGCGTGACAGGCCTGGTGCGTCGGTGGTGGACCCGATGAGCCCTCCGGTGGCTGAAGGGAGCAGTCTTTGCAGGCTTTTTTGAAAAGCTGTCAGCGCCGCGGTCAACAGACAATCTCTATGCGATCGGCCCTGATGGGCGATCGCAGCCGCGCCTGGCCGGGATGTGCGCGGCTGCGGGAGGGCGGAGTTGCGACGGTCGACGCGGCTAGTGTTCGTGAGATTCGGCTTTGAGGATGCGGTGGGCGGTGTCGTCGCTGAGGGTGCGTCCGTGGGCTATGGCGATTTCGGCCTGCTGCCGGAGGCGGTCGATGATGATCCACTGGTCCTTGGCGTTGGGGTCGGCGAACCAGCCTGGGAGCGTCATGCCGAGGTAGTCGGAGAGGGCGCAGGCGTGGGGCTCGTAGAGGGTGCGCATGGCGTGGAGGCGAATGGCGGCGGCGTCGTCACCGCAGAGGCGGATATTGGATTGGGCGAGTACAGTGCAGAGTTGGCGAAAGGCCTCCGGGGGCAGCCGGTTGGTTTCGCCGCGCTGGAGCCACTGACGACTGTGCTCTTCGATGTGGAAGACGTGGCCAAGGTCGACGAGGGCGTGGCGGGCCATGGCGAAGGTGAGCTGGGCCTGGCGCGAGGCCGGGCCGTCGATGACGGCGATGAGCAGGGCGCAGGAGTCGAGCATCGCGGTGAGGGCGGCAAGCCAACTCTGATTGTCATGCTGGGAGCGGTAGTAGCAGAGGATGGGGTAGGAGATATGAGTTTCGAGGATCTCGGCGGCCCACCGCTCCCACTCGGCGAGAAGCTCAATGATGGCGGCGTTGCCTCCGTCGAAGGCATGGCGGCGAAGGAGTTCGGCGGCGGTGGGGGGTGAGCCGGCGCGAGCGTCGAGAAGGGCGATATCGACCTCGCGACGGGAGAAGGCCTGGTAGAGGACAGGGAGATAGCCGATGACGAGGGCGACGAAGCCGAGGCCGGTGCCGGACTCCGCGATGACGATGGTGCGGGCGAGCAGGGAGCGAGGGACGACGTCGCCGAGGCCGAGGGTGAAGAGGGTGGTGCCGCTGACGTAGAGGTCGGTGCGGACGGGGGCAAGGCCGCTGCTGATGTCTGTGGAGCCGGTGAATGGGCTGCCGACGGCATAGTAGAAGGCAGCAAAGCCGATGATGAGCAGAAGTGCCCAGACGGCCAGCAGGAGCAGAAGGGAGGCGGGGCCGTAGATGCTGTAGGACTGCTCGCGCAGGCGCTTGTTGGCGAGGCGATGGGTGAAGGCGCGCCAGGGGCGCCAGGTGAGGATGTAAAAGAGGCGGGTGGGGCGAAGGCGGCCGGTGGGCCGGCGAGGCAGGATGATGGTCTGGAAGGCGTCCAGGTAGACGCCACCGCAGCAGAGGATGCCGAGAAGAAGGGCGAGCGGGTGCAGAGAGTGGCCTCCAGGGGCATGCGATGTGTGGCAGCAGCTTCACCTTAGCAGGACGAGCGGTAGCGCCGCGAGGGATGCAGGCCCTGTGGGCGCCATGCGGTTGCGGATGACGCGGTCGGCCGCGCGGAGATGGCCCCGGGGGGCGATGCTAGACTCGTTCGGTATGGCGGGAGACGAGGACGAGCGACCGAGCTTTGCGAAGTTGCGGTTGGGAGCCAAGCCGAAGCGGCGGGTGACAGGGTGGGAGCCGCAGGCGTTTCTGTTCGATGCGCTGCCGCCGGTGTTTGCCGACGAGACGGCGGACGGGGGTAAGCCGCCGGAGGCGGCTGTCGCGGAGGTGAAGGCGGAGGTGGCGGGGAGGCGTGTGCCGGAGCCTGCGCCCGAGCCTAAGGTATTGGGGCATGCTCCGGAGCCGACGGCAGGGCGCGGTGGGCTGCGGCC
>CAXUNW010000235.1:0-3867 GCA_964252505.1 uncultured Acidobacteriaceae bacterium | reverse complement strand
GTCCCCGAACACCTGGTCGTACGTCCGGTTCTCCTTGATGATGTAAATCACGTGCTTGATCGGGGTCTTGCCGCCCGCAAACGGAATCGTCTCCGCCGCCGCCTTCATCCGGTTCGACCCCAGCACCTCGGCCGTATACCGCGGCAGCTCCGCCTCCATTGCCTTCGGGTCCAGCACCGCCAGAGACCCGTACAGCAGCGTCCCAATATACGTCGATGCGGACTTCGCCCGCCGCGAGTTCTTCGTCGCCTCCGTCGGCCGCTGCGCAAAGTTGTTCGGCCCCGTTCCCTTCCCCTTCGCCGTCGCCACATACAGCCGCTCGCCCGCGGGGCCGCCCACCATCGCCATCGCCATCGGCATCCACTCGGTCGGCACAAACCCCACCGGCTCCACCATCCCCCCGCGCGCGGTCTTCCCCGTCAGCTTCGCGGTATCCATCACCGCCACGGCGTCAGAGCCCAGATTCCCCACATACAGCCGCCGCCCATCCCCACTCACCGCCAGCGCCTCCGGCTCCGCGCCGAAGTACGTCTGCCCCGGCAGCCGCGCGTCGAAGTACCCCTTCACGCCGAAACCACCTTTGCTCAAATCCAGCGCCGCCACCGCATCCCGGTTCGACAACGCCACATACAGCATCCGCCCATCCGGGCTCATCGCCAGCGCGCACGGGTGCGTCCCCGGCTTCACCGGGTCGGTCGGCTTCATCAGCGCCAGCTTCCGCCCTACCGTCCCCTTCGTCAGGTCCAGCTCCACCACCTCACTTGCATTCCAGAGCCCCACATACGCCCGCGCCCCATCCGCCGACACCGCCAGAGCCACCGGGTACGTCCCCGGCACCGCATCACTCTCCGCAAGATCGAACCGCCGCTCCACCTTCCCCGTCGCCGCATCCATCAGCAGCACATCGTCCGACAGGTTATCCGCCACCAGCAGCCGCTCCGGAGTGCCCCCCAGCACCGCGATCGCCGCCGGAAACGGCACCCCCATCGCCCCATCCACCCCGCAGATCAGCTTCGTCCGCCGTCCGCCGGCCAACGGCTGCAGCGCGATCGGCATAAACCGTTCGGCCGCAATCTTGCCCTCCCTGAACCCGTACACCACAATCCCATTGCCCGTCTTGCCCTCTCCATCGCCCACCGGCTCGGTCGCCGATCCCATGCTGGCGTACAGATGACGCCCATCCCCGCTGAACGCCAGCCCCGAGTACAGCGTCTGTTTCGCCTCCACCAGCGTACGCATCTCCGGAAAATCCTCGAGCTTGCCTGTCTGCGTGTCCATCACCGCCAGGGATTGCATATACCCGGATTCAAACGTCCCGTAGCCGGCATTCACCGTCACCACATACCGCTTGTCGGGAGACACCGCCATCGCCATCGGCAGGGAGTTCAGCCGCTGCGGCCCTCCCGGCACCGTTCCCAGGCTCTTGGACGACGGCAGATCGATCTCTCCCGCCTGTCCCCAAACCACACCGCTACCCGCCAGCATCCCGGCCGACACGATTGCGCCGGCCACACCCAGAACCTTTGTCGTCATCATCCAAACACCCTACCAAAGTCTTTATACAGGGCCATTACAAAAGTCTTACACCCGTCGCCCTCGCCCTCCTGCTAGCGTTGTCGATAGCAGTACATGAGGACGAACCCAGACCATATGACTCCTACGCTTCTCGATCACGACAAATCCCAGGCCCACGAAACCCCCGAACAAATTGCTGCCATGTCGGAGTTCTCCAACACCACCGTTCGCGTCCGGGGTGTCGCCTTCACCGGAGAAAACGTCAAATCCATGGCGGACGCCAACATCGCCAATAGCGCCGCCGCGGTCGCCGCCAAGGTCAAGCAGGATCTCCGCATGGGCCGCGAGCACCAGCAGGGCCGCATCAACTGGATCACCACCACCGCCATGGCCGCCTTCCACGTCGGCGCCATTGCCGCCCTCTTCTGCTTCTCCTGGAAGAACCTCGCTGCCTTCTTCATCATGTACTTCTTCGCCATCAACGTCGGCATCGGCATGGCCTACCACCGCCTGCTCACCCACCGCGGCTACAAGGTCCCCAAGTGGCTGGAGTACTTCGTCACCGCCTGCGGCTGCCTCGCGCTTGAGGGCGGACCCATCTTCTGGGTCGCCACCCACCGCGTCCACCACCAAAACTCCGACCACGAGGGCGATCCGCACACCCCGCACGACGGTACCTGGTGGGCCCACGCCGGCTGGATCCTCTCTGGCCGCGCCCTTCACTCCGAAACCGCCCTCCTCGGCCGGTACGCGCCTGACCTCTCCCGCGATAAGGGTCACGTCTGGCTCTCCAAGTACCACTACATCCCACTCATCGCCACCGGCCTCGCGCAGATCGCCATCGGCTGGGCCGCCACCGGCCACTTCCTCGGCGGCCTCACCATGATGCTCTGGGGAACCTTCCTCCGCGTCACCGTCGGCCTGCACGCCACCTGGCTCGTTAACTCCGCGACCCATCTCTGGGGCAACCGCCGCTTCGAAACCCGCGACGACTCCCGCAACAACTGGTGGGTCGCCCTCCTCACCGGCGGCGAAGGCTGGCACAACAACCACCACGCCCACCCCGTCAGCGCCCGCCACGGCCTCGCCTGGTATGAGTTCGACGTCAACTACTACGGCATCTGGCTCCTGGAGAAAGCCGGTTTGGCCAAGAAGGTCCAGGTCGCCAGGTTTGATCGCTCCAACCCCAAACCCGCCGGAGCCAACTAACGCCCCACCACCCATCCACGAACCACAAAGGCTGGTCCCGCAACTTAGGGGATCAGCCTTTGTCACGTCCGCCCGCTTGTCCCGCAAGCCGGGCTTCGCCCCGAAGGCGAACGTTCTCCGGCTAGCAAAAAAAATGAGCAAGAAACCTCAGCAATTTTGCATGTCAAGCCCTCGCACGACGCAACCCTTTCATTCGAAAGGGAATAGAGTTGGCCGACGAGTTCTCCGCAAGGCGTAAAATTGAGTCAGGTAGCAGGAGAAAGCGGCCGCTCAGGCGGAGACGCTGGTAAGTTCTTTGTTTTGACGATTTTAGCCGTAATCCGTTTATTTTGAGCATCTTAGCGGCGGCCATGCCACGCATCTTGAACAAACGAAATGACTTACGCGCGAAGAGTAGGAGGGGGTGGGGGGGTATACGTAACCGGCTCACGCACGATCTCATAGCCCGTACGGGCAGCCGGGACACGCCTGAGGCACGTCATTTCAGATAAGCCCGCACCAGGTCGATCATGTCCTCGGCCAACTCTTGTGGCGGCGCCGGGCTTCTCTCTGAAGGCAGCAGATGATGACGAATATGGTCTTCAAGCACCTCAGCCATCAGGCTGTTGATGCCGCCGCGAACGTTCGCCAGCAGCATCAGCACATTCGCGCAATCGTCATCGCCCGAGAGCGAACGCTCGATCGATTCGACCTGCCCGCGAATCCGCCGGATACGTGCAACAAGCTTCTGCTTCTCTTTGTCAGTTTGGGCCAAAGCGTTCCCCTACGAAAGGTGCCCCGCAAAGAGGGCATCATGCAAAGGTTCAGGAGCCGTGGAACTTGGATGGTGTGATGGTGGAGGCGGTGGGAGTCGAACCCACGTCCGAAAAAACTTCCAACAGAGAGCATTCATGCTTTTTCACGTTCATCTTTGTCTCGTCAACGACGCTTAGAACGGACGAAGACGCGGCGTCGACCAGCCTGATCGATCTCATCCCTTCCGCTCAGGCGGAGCAGTTGGAACCAGCCTACTGTGCGACGATCGGTACAAGCCCGTAGGCGAAGCCTGAGCGATCGGCTACTTAACTAATTAAGCAGCAAGCGCGAATTGAGGTTCGGCACTTATAGTTTTGTGAGCGATTACGGGTGTCCACACCCCGGCAT
>CAXUNW010000234.1:0-3881 GCA_964252505.1 uncultured Acidobacteriaceae bacterium | reverse complement strand
CCCCCGGCCCCCGCAGCATCTCCGCGGAAACCCGTCCCGACACCCCGCCAAGCAGCGCGGCAAGCACTAAATGAATGGCAAACAATCTCTTCATGGCAGATGTCCTTGTCAATTCCCGCATGCCCCGCATCGGCATGCGGAGCTTTCGCACGATGCTACCCTTAAATTCGTGATGAGCCACGAACCTTCTTCCGTAAACGAGCTGCCGAAAGCATACGATCCCTCAACAATCGAAGACCGCTGGGCCGAGTACTGGGTCCGCGAGCGCCTCTTTGACGTTGCTCCGCCTCAGTCGGACGGCGCGCAATCGGACGATACGCAGCCGCCCGTCCGGAAGTTCACCCTGCTCCTGCCTCCGCCCAACGTCACCGGTCGCCTGCATATGGGTCACATGCTCAACCAGACCGAGATGGACATCCTCACCCGCTGGCACCGCATGCTCGGCGATACCAGCCTCTGGGTCCCGGGCACAGACCACGCTGGCATCGCCACCCAGATGATGGTCGAGCGCCAGCTTGCCGCCGAAGGCACCAGCCGCACCAACCTCGGCCGCGAAGCCTTCACCGACCGCGTCTGGGCCTGGAAGAAAGAGTACGGCGGGGCCATCACCACCCAGATGCGCCGCCTTGGGGCTTCGGTTGACTGGTCCCGCGAGTACTTCACCATGGACGACAACCTCTCGGTCGCCGTCAAAGAGGCCTTCGTCCGCCTCTACCAGCAAGGCCTCATCTACCGCGGAGCCTACATCGTCAATTGGGATCCCACCATCCAGACCGCTGTCTCCGACCTCGAGGTCGAGACCGAAGACCGCGTCGGCAAGCTCTACTCAATCCGTTACCCCCTCGCCGACGGCTCCGGCCACATCACCATCGCCACCACCCGCCCAGAGACCATGCTCGGCGACACCGCCATCGCGGTCAACCCCGACGATGAACGATACGCCCACCTCGTCGGCAAGCTCGCCACTCTGCCGCTAACAGACCGCCAGATCCCCATCCTCGCCGACGAATGGGCCAAACCCGAGTTCGGCACCGGGGCCGTCAAGGTCACCCCCGCCCACGACCCCAACGACTTCGCCATCGGCCAGCGCCACAGCCTCCCTAATCTGACCATCTTTGACGCCACCGCGCACATCGATCTGCCGGGCTCGGCGTACCACGGCCTGGACCGCTTCGCCGCCCGCGACCGCATCATCGCGGACCTTGAAGCCGCAGGCCTCCTGGAAGCCGTCAAAGATCACCCGATGTCCGTCCCCCTCAGCCAGCGCAGCGGCGCCGTCATCGAGCCCCGCCTCTCCATGCAGTGGTTCCTCGCCGTCAACAAGACCCCCAGCACCGGCGGCGACTCCATCAAGGAGAAAGCTATCGCCGCCGTCCGCGAAGGCCACATCCACTTCACCCCGGAGATGTACAGCAAGACCTACTTCGAGTGGATGAACAATCTCCACGACTGGTGCCTCTCGCGCCAGCTCTGGTGGGGTCACCGCATCCCCGCCTGGCACTGCGACCGGCACCACATCACCGTAGCCCGAGAACCCCCCACCGCCTGCACCACCTGCGCCAGCCCCAACCTCACCCAGGAGACCGACGTCCTCGACACCTGGTTCTCCTCCGGCCTCCTCCCCTTCACCGTCTTCGGCTGGCCGCAACAGACGCCGGATCTAGCCGCCTTCTACCCCACCCAGCTCCTCGTCACCGGCTTCGACATCCTTTTCTTCTGGGTCGCCCGCATGATCATGCTCGGCACCCACTTCATGCTCGACCTTCCCATGCCGGACGGCACCCCCCGCGCCCTCGCCGAAGCCGTCCCCTTCAGAGAGGTCTATATCCACGCCCTCGTCCGCGACGCCGACCGCCAGAAGATGTCCAAGACCAAGGGCAACGTCATCGACCCCATCCAGATCATTACCAAATACGGCACCGACGCCGTCCGCTTCACCCTGGCCTCCCAGGCCTCCCCCGGCACCGACATCGCCTTCAACGAGGCCCGCACCGAAGGCTACCGCGCCTTCGCCAACAAGATCTGGAACGCCGCGCGCTTCCTCTTCGGAAACGTCGAGAAAGCTCGCGCCGCCGGCATCACCTTCACCGCAACAAACCTTTCAGGCCCTCTCCTTTCTACAGTCTTGTCGCCTCATGAGGGAGGCTCCGGGCAAGCACATCTCGAAGTCCGCTGGATCGCTGCCCGCCTGGTTGCTACCGCTGCGGCAGTCGAACGATCGCTGGCCGACTACCGCTTCGACGAAGCCGCCAGTGCCATCTACCAGTTCTTCTGGGGCGACCTTTGCGACTGGTACCTGGAGATCGTAAAGCTTCGGCTGAACTTCGACGAGGCCCTCGACCGTGCAGCAACCAAGGCCGCTCTGACAAGCCTGCTCGCCGTCTTTGAAGCCGCGTTACGCCTCCTCAGCCCGTTCATGCCCTTCATTACGGAGGAGATCTGGCACGCCTTCTGGCCGCAGATCGGGCTTGATGTTCCGGCAAAATCGATCGCCCTCACCCAGTATCCAGTAGCCGCCGACCTTCCCTCCTCCGACACCGCGGCGCTTGCGGATATGCAACTCATGCAGGAGCTTATCGTCTCCATTCGCGGCCTCCGCAAAGAAATGACGGTGCCAGAGAAGGAGCCCGCCGCAGTCCGCATCTTCGCTCCCGATAGCGTGACAGCGTTGATCCGCGTCAACACCGATCTGCTCCGTCGCCTGGCCCGCACCGGTGAGGTCCAGTTCGTCCCGGCGCCGATCGGCGGCAACGCCTCGCGCAGCACTGCCCACTTCGAGGTTGAAGTGGTCTACGAGCGTGTGCTCGACATCCCCGCGGAGCGCGAACGCCTCGCCAAGGACATAGCTCGGTACGAGAAAGGCCTTCAAGCCGCCGACCGCCAGCTTTCCAATGTGTCCTTTATGGCCAAGGCCCCGGCCCACATCGTCGAAGGCCTCCGCAAGCAATCCGCTGAAACCCGGCTGCTCTTTGACAAAGCCAGCGCCGCCCTCGCCGTCCTGCCTCCGAGCTAGCAGAAGACCATGTTAGTCCAGGTGGAAGATCTCTTCGAGTGGCCGCATCGAGTCATCCGCTCCATCACCCTCCAGTGTCTCGAAGAACGGCGTCATCTCCGCCTGCCATCGCGCGTTCACCGGATGATCCTTCATGCCGGCCCGCGCCGCCGCGAAGTCCTCCGTCTCCAGGTAGCCGACCAGCAGCCCGTCTTCCCGAAGGAAAATGGAGTAGTTCGACCAACCCGCCTGTCGAAGCGCCTCCAGCATCTCAGGCCAGACGGTCGCATGACGTGCCCGGTATTCGTTTATGCGCTCCGCACGCACCTTGAGCACGAAACACACGCGTTGCATCTTCACTCCTCCAGCAACCCCGGCCAACCGAGCCACTCCACCCAACATACCGCGTCCGCCTAACCGGCCGGTACGATCCCGTACTTTTCCTCAAGGAAATCCTGGAGCTGCGTCGGAAGTGTCGCTCCCAGCTCCTGCCAGGTCAGCATCTGCAACCGGCACCGCAGGTCGTGGGTCCGCACCGTCCGCACCACCGCGTACCAGGCTTCCTGGAGGTCAGGTCGGCGGCTATCGGTCAGCACACAGAAGCTCGCCGCAGGCAGCGCCGGCTCCGCCACCGCCGCCAGAACACCCCGAATCAACTGGTACGCCGGCACCGTCGTCCCATCAAGCGCCGCCGGATCGAACGCCACCGCAAGATCGCGATAGCGTTGGATCAGCGCCCGCCGGGCCGCCTGGAAGGTGCTCTCCGTCAGCTTGGCTTCCACCAGCAGGTGCCCAAGCCGCAGATCGATCTCCGTCCGATCGAACCGCCCATTCGACAGCGGGATCCGCGGCCGATAGCCAAACTCCGCCCGCACCCCCGCCCCAATCC
>CAXUNW010000233.1:0-3919 GCA_964252505.1 uncultured Acidobacteriaceae bacterium | reverse complement strand
GGGGCGTCTCCGCTGGTGCGGGGGCGGTGGGCTTGTATGCGGGTGGGGATGGTGGGGTGGATGGGGTGGGTGGGGCGGGTGTGGAAGTCGACCTCGGAGAGATCGGAGCGGTCGGCTTCGAGGATGTCGACGGCGCCGAGCTGGTCGAGTTCGACGCCGGGGAAGTTGCGGAGTTGGTCGTCGAGGGCCCAGGGGGAGATGTAGATGTCTTCGGCGCGGACGAGGGAGCCGATGCCGGAGCGCTCGTGGCGCTGCTCGACCTTGTTCCACCAGCGCTCGCCCTGATTTTTGAGCATGGCGGGCTCTTCGAGGAAGACGCGAGTTTGCGGGCCCAGGAGATCGAGCAGGGTGGTGGTGGGGCCGGAGACGGGGGCGAAGAATTCCCAGCCGGGAAAGATGGTCGCCGCGCCAGCGTGGGATTGGAGCTCGCGGGGCTGCTCGCCGCCTTCGAGGGAGGCGGCGGCGGCGGTGCCGGAGCGGGTGAGGCGGGCGTTGATGGATTTTCTCGGTGATTGGGAATTCGGTGAGGGGGAGGAGGAGGATGTGGTCGATGGTCGATTGGGAGCGCTGGGTTTCGGGATCGAAGCGGCGGATGGACTCGATCTCGTCGCCGAAGAAGTCGACGCGGACGGGACGGTCTTGTTCCGGGGAGTAGACGTCGAGGATGCCACCGCGGAGGGTGACCTGGCCGGGCATTTCGACGACATCGACGCGGGTGTAGCCGACTTCGAGGAGGTGGTCGACAATGGTGTCGGGGAGGTGTTCTTCCCCGGTGCGGAGGCGGAGGGCGAGGGCGTGATAGAAGTCGCGGGGGAAGAGGCGCATGCAGGCGGCTTCTACGGGCGCGATGAGGAGGCGGGGGGTGGAGCTGGTCTTCGACGCCGAGCGCTCGCAGAGCTTCCAGAGGGTGGCGGCGCGATGCTCCTGGATCTCGGGGTGGGGTGAGAGGTTTTCGAAGGGGAGGACGTCGTGGCCGGGGAGGCGGAGGACCTGGTCTGCGGGCAGGGCTCCGGTAAGGTCGCAGGCCGCGGTGACGGCTTGATGCAGGGCTTCGGCGGCCTTGTTGTCCGCGACGAGGATGAGGCAGGGGCTGTTGGCGGCCTTGACGAAGCCTGGCAGGTATAAGGAACGGGCGGTGAAGGTGAGGCCGGCGACACGGCGGCGGCCTGAGCCGGCGGCGAGGTGGCGGCGGACACGGTCGAAGGCGTCGGAACGTTCGAGGTCGGCGAGGAGATCGCGGACGAAGGGTAGGACCATTCTTACAAGTTTACAGCGGGGAATTGGATGCAGCGTGCAGCCAGCGATCCTTGAGGTTGGTGATGCATACGCGTGCGGGGTCTATTGTCGGAGGGACGAAGGTGACGGCTCAGTAGGCCTCGTGGAGGACTTTCTCCCAAAGGATCGAACCGTTGTCATCGAGGCGAAGAATCCAGGGAGCGGCGTCCGCATTTTGCGGGGTTACAGAGCCAACGACGACCAATCCGCCCGGTTGACAGGGTGCGATTGCCTTTGCGAGGGTATCTGCCTGCTGGTGTTCACAGGGCTGCTCCCAGAGGACGGCACCCTGGGAGGAGAGGCAGCGCACGCGAGCGACCCGCCTGCCGGAGAGGAGGCCGTCGCTGGCGACGAGAAGCCGGCCGTCGAGGGTGGCTGCGATGGCTCGGCCGCGCTGCTCCTGGTTGGCGGGGCCGAGGCGGACCTGCCACAGGAGGTCTCCACGAGGATTGACCTTGACGACCCAGACCTGGGTGGGCTGCGAGGAGGCGTCGCTATGGTGTCCAACGCTGACGATGCTGCCGTCGGGCAGAGCAAGGATGGCGGCAAGTTCGCCGCGGCCCTCGGTGGGGATCGATCGTTGCCAGAGCAGTGTTCGTTGGGCGTCAAAGGCGGTGAGATGGGTGACGCCAAAGCCGGTGGTGGATTGCTCGGCAAGGAGAGCGGCGGCGAAGCAACCCTGGGGGAGAGGAGCAAGGCTGGTGAGGTCCTGGGCGTCCTCGACGTGTTCCTCCCAGTCGGCGCGCAGAGTTGAGCCGGTGCCGAGGAGCCAGCCTTTTCCAGCCGCGATGCCGCCGGCAAGCACCTGGGGGCCGGGCAGGGAGGCGACGGTGACGAGGCCGCTGGCGCCGGGTGGGCCAAAGGCGGCGCTGGTGAGGAGTTCTCCGGCGGGACTGACCAGCGTAAGGTGTCCCACGAACTCCAACGGGGAGAGCTGGAGGTCTCCGGCAAGGACGAAGCTGCCGTCTGGAAGGCGGGCGAGGGCGTGGGCGGCTCCGAGACTCGGGGCGTACTCGCGGACCCATTGGCGATGGCCGTCATGGTCCAGGCGAACGAGGGTGGATCGATCCCCTTCGGCGGTCTTGGCGGTGAGAAGTATAGTAAGGCCCTCGTTGCCGCTGAGGACGGCCTCGGCGTGGCGATGCCGGGCGGGGTTGGGTATGGCGTATGCCTGACGAAGATGATCGAGCGTAGGTGCTACGGGCAGGGTCATTGCGATTCCGTCATCGGGCGGGTGGCGATCTGGTTAGCGAACGATCATCATGCGGTTCATCTGACCCTGAAGCTTTGCGTTGCTGAGTTGCCGCGCTCGATTGAAACGGGCGATGAAAGCGTCGACCTGTGGGGCGAGCGCGGGCTCGGCGGGGAGCGCGCGGCGGATGGTGGCCTCGTCGATGAAGGAGAACTGCGCGAAGAGGGTGCTGTAGGCGCGGCCTTCGGGGTCGTGATCGGCAAGGACGCGGAGCTTCTCACCAGGATTGAGGGCGGCGATGATCAGCTTGTAGTCGCTGCCGGCGCTGGCGGTTCGGTCGCTGTGGTCGGGATTGAGCCATGCGTCGAGCTCGTGGAGGTGGAAGCGGGTATCGACCCTGGCGAGTTCGGATCCATCCTTATAGGCGGCTCCGACGTCCGGCATGGTGTCTCGGCCGGAGTCGTACCCGGAGCCGCCGGGGGTGAAGGTGTTGCCGAGGTTCATGCCGTATTTCCATCGATCGCCGACACTCTTCAGGTCTGGCTGATCAAAGGCGGGGACCCGGCCGCCCTGGACGCCGGGACCGCTCGGGACCCGATCGCCCAGGGTGATGAAGGCTCCAAAGCCGGGAACGCCTTTTTTGCGGGCGATGGTGTTGAGCTGAGCGAGTGTAGCGGGACTCATGCGGGCGTACATGGGCTGGATGAGGTTCTGCTCTTCGGCGAGCACCTGCATATCCCACTTGAGAGCGGCGGGACCGGTCAGAGGGCCTCCGTCGATGAGTTTCTTGAGCTTGGGTAACACATTGTCGAAGATCACCTGGTTGCCTTCGCGCATGATTCCCTGAAGCTGCACATTGGCCATGCCGACGACTCCGTTTGCCATGCTGCCAACGCCGAGGCCTGCGTCCATTTCGGCGATCTGCTCGGCTCCGGTGGCGACGAGATGCGCGGCGAGGGCCCAACGAGTGGTGTACCCCTTGGCGAAGGAGAAGTCATAGAACCATTTGTAGAAGTCCTTGCGTTCGACGACTCGCTCGTACTGGGTGGAGTCGACGGCGTTGAGGTTGACGAGGCATGCATCTTTCCAACGCTGGGTGTTCTTCTCGCGGTCAGCGTGGGTCCAATCATGGGGGCCACGAATTTCGCGATCGCTCCCGACCTCCTTACGACGGATACGTCCGGGAGGGTCGCAGGCATTTTGGGTGAGGTGGGCGAGCTCGTGGGCGAGGAGGCGCCGGCCGCGCGGGGTATCCGGGGCGAACTGATCCGAGCCGAAGACGATGTGTTGACCGGTCGTGAAGGCGTGGGCGCCGAGAGCAGAGGAGGCGCGCGCGGCGCGGCTGTCGGCGTGGATGCGGATGCGGCTGAAATCGTGGCCGAAGCGTGGCTCCATCAACGCGCGGGTGGAGGTGTCGAGTGGAACGCCGGGGGAGCGGAGTACCTGGGAGAC
>CAXUNW010000232.1:0-3943 GCA_964252505.1 uncultured Acidobacteriaceae bacterium | reverse complement strand
ACCATCCGCAGCGGGCGCGCATTCTGCAGGGCTACCGGCTGATGATGGCGTCGCTGCTGAAGTTCCAGGGGCCGGACGGGATGTGGCATGAGCTGATCGACCATCCGGAGGCGTGGCCGGAGTCGAGTTCTTCGGCGATGTTCTCGTATGCACTGATTACCGGGGTCAAGAAGGGCTGGCTGGATGCGGCGACGTATGGACCGGCGGCGCGGAAGGGCTGGATTGCGGTGGTGGGGTATGTGGACCAAAACGCGGACGTGACCCAGGTGTGCGAAGGGACGGGCAAGAAGGACGATCTGCCGTACTACCTGGCGCGGCGGCGACGGACGGGGGACGACCACGGGCAGGCACCGGTGCTTTGGGCGGCTTCGGCGCTGCTTCGGTAGGCGGGTGCCACGAGAGAGGCGCGATGCGACGATTGATCCTTTTGCTCTTGCTGGTGGGGGTGACTGCACTCGCGCTCTACCGTCAGCGGCTGTTTCTGCGCGATCCGCTTGGGCGGGTTCTGGTGAACGGGGTGCCGGTGAATGGCGCGCGCGTGTTCATCAATTACTCGAACGATGTGTTGACGGAGCGTGATGGCGGCGCAGACGCGGTGATCGTGCAGCGGTGGGACCGGGTGGTGGGCCGCCCGGAGGGGCTAGTGTGCCTGCAGGCGCTGGCGTGCCTGACGAGCGACGACCATGCGCCGAAGACGGTGCGGCACGGCGCGGTGGAGGGTGCGGCGGCCGAGATGACCGACCGCGCGGTGAGCTATCGAGATGAGGCGGGAGCGACGGTGCGGGTGATTGTGCGCTGACCCGGTGTGCGGACGGCTAGTTCGTGAACTGCCTGCTGAGCCCAAGCGCGCGGGCGGCCTCATCCAACCGGGCCTGGGACTTGAAGAAGGTGTGGGCGGGGTTGCTTCCGGGGAAGTACCGGATGGTGATTTCGGGATCGTCGACGGAGTCTTCCTTGCCGTCGGTGATGCGGTAGCCGAGGGCGCGCACCAGGGCGAGCGAGCCCTCGCAGCCGGAAGGGTTGCCCTCGTCTCCGACGATGGCGAAGACGCTCTTTTTCGTCCGGGAGCTATAGACGGCGGCGAAGTCTCCAAGGCGGACGTGGTGTTCGCGGCCGAAGTCGCCGAGGACGACATAGTTGATGCGCGCGGCGTCGACGTAGCGGCGCGGATCGTACTCGTTATCGATGGCACGATTATAGAAGCCGGTGGTGGAGACGTAGTATCCCGGATATGGATCGCGGGCGCCCTGGATGACGGGGGTTCGGTGGTCGCGCCGGGTGAGATAGCCGACGACTTTGCCCGACAGCTTTGCGCCGACGTGGGCGTGCTTTTCGAAGTCGAGCGCACGTTTGCCGGGCGGGCCGTATGCGTTGGGCGCGCCATCGACATCGACGTGGAGGAAGGCGCGCATCTCGACCGCGGGGGTGACGGGATGCTTCTGCTCGCCGGCGGGCAGAGTGGCGGGGAGAAGCAGCGGGGAGAGCGCGAAGAAGCGGGAGCAGCGGGCCACGATCGTTTTCATCTGTCGTGTGTGAGACTATCTTCGCGCGGTATCGGTTACTGGGCGCCCGATCGAGCGGCAGGTGAATGGGATGCACGGGGGCCGCGAAATTAACTTGCGCCGGGGGGGAAGCGGCTGGCAGAGTGGTGTGGCCGAGGTTTCCCTGCATGCACGACTCTGAACCAGCGCCCCCTCCCGCCGAAACGATGATGGTGTCCGATCCGCCAGGTTCCGGTACGCCTGTTTCTGTTGAAGCGGCGCCCGCGGCGGAGGTGACGGACCTTCCAGGCGAGGCGGAGGCTCAGGGGCCGAGCCTACGGCTGGAGCTGAAGCATGCACGGGCGATCCGGTGGATGCACTGGATCAACTTTCCTGTGCTGTTCACGATGATCTGGAGCGGGTTGCTGATTTACTGGGGGGACTCTGACAACGGCTATCTGCATCCGCATCGCGTGTACCGGATCGGTGTGGGTTCGGTGACGCTGTTTCGCTTTTTTCCGGATTGGGTGTATCGGCTGCTGAATGCGCCTTACCGGATTACGACGGGGCTGGGATACCATTTCTTCTTTATGTGGATCTTCGGGATCAACGGGTTGATCTATGCGATTTACCTGGCGGGGACGGGGGAGTGGCGGCTGCTGGTGCCGACGATGAAGTCGTGGCGCGAGGCGGTGCAGGTGACGCTATACGATTTGCACCTGAGCAAGGTGCATCCGCCGGTGAAGAAGTACAACGGAGCCCAGAAGATTGCGTATACGACGATTATTTTGATGGGTGCGGGGTCGCTGGTGACGGGGCTGGCCATCTACAAGCCGACGCAGGCGCACCTGGTGACGAGCCTGCTGGGTGGGTATGAGATGGCGCGGTGGGAGCATTTCTGGCTGACGATCGGGTTCTTGGCATTCTTTTTGCTGCATGTGGCCCAGGTGATGAAGACGGGGTGGAACAACTTTCGCGGGATGGTGACGGGGTATGAGATTCGTCCGGCAGACCAGCCGCTGTATACGGAGGAGAGGAGAGGCGAATGAGCGGAGTGAAGGAGGAGGTCGAGGCACGGGTGGAGACGGATGAGGAGGTTGGGCGGCACTCGGCGGCGATGACGCGGCGGAGCCTGCTGGTGGGGGTAGTGGGCGCGGCCGCGGGGTATGCAGGGTACCGGTGGATCGACCGGAGCGAGAAGGATGGGAGGCAGGAGTTGCCGCTGCGTAAGGCGCTCCACGTGGATGAGAAGGTGACGCGTGGGGTGTTCGAGGAGCGGGGGCTTGCACCGACCTATGCCAAGGAGAAGGCGGTGGATCTGCGGTTCAACGGGCCTTATGGGCTGCGGGACGACCTGGATGCGGCGAGCTGGAGGCTGCAGATGGCGGGGCTGGACGCTCCGCAAAAGTATCCGCAGTTTCAGAAGGATGTGACGACGTGGAACTATGTGATGACGCCGCGGGTGGAGCCGCACCAGGTGTCGGCGGATAACTCCAAGGGGCCGGCGGAGGCTGCGCCTGAAAAGCCGTGGACGCGGGTAAAGGATGGGTTTGGGGCGCCGATGCGGGGGCAGGAAGAGGCGGGAGAGAGCGACAGCACGCTGGACGATGGGACGCCGGGCATCTCGCTGACGATGGCGGAGCTGATGAAACTGCCCCGGCATGAGCTGGTGACGGAGTTCAAATGCATTGAGGGCTGGAGCGAGATTGTGCAGTGGTCGGGAGTGCGGCTGGTGGATCTGCTGGAGCTGTATCCACCAGCGAAGGTGGATGGGCGGGAGCCGCGGTACGTTTACATGGAGACGCCGTATGGGGACTACTACTGCGGATACGATTTGAGCGCGTGCCGGCATCCACAGAGTCTGCTGGTGACGGAGATGGGCGGGAAGCCGCTGACGCAGCTGCATGGGGCTCCGCTGCGGCTGCACATGCCGATCAAGTATGGATATAAGCAGATCAAGCGGATCGGGCTGATTGCGTATACGGATAAGCGGCCGGATGACTACTGGACCAAGCTGGGGTACGACTGGTATGCGGGGCTCTAGGCGGGCTTTGTGGCGAGGGCGACGCGCGGGATGTTCTGCAGGTCGGCGCGGACTTCGATGGTGTTCCATCCGGTGAGGAGTTGGGTGAGGGCGGCGGCCTGGCCGAAGCCGAACTCGACGGCTAGCAGGCCGCCTGGGACGAGGGCTTCGCGGGCCTGGGGGATGAGGTGGCGATAAATCGCCAGGCCGTCCGGGCCGGCGAAGAGGGCGAGGGCAGGCTCGTGATCGCGCACCTGGCGGTGCAGCGTGGGACGATCGGGTTCGGGAATGTAGGGGGGGTTGCTGACGATTGCGTCGGGGTGAAAGCCGTGAGGAATCGCGGCGAGCAGATCGGATGCGAGGATCTGGATGCGATCGGCGACCCGATGCGTTTGGGCGTTCTCGCGGGCGAGGGCAAGGGCTTCCGGGGAGAGATCGA
>CAXUNW010000231.1:0-3951 GCA_964252505.1 uncultured Acidobacteriaceae bacterium | reverse complement strand
GTCTTCGGGAGGTTGAGCGAGGCGATCTGGAGGCCGTAGAGGAGGAGGCCGGCGCGGCGGGCGTCGATGCCGTGATCGGCGATGCGGAGGAGGACCTCGCCGATGGCGTGCTGGATGGCGGAGCGGTCTTCGGGGCGGGGGAGGGTGAACTCGGCGCGGCGGCCCTTGCGCTGCTGCGCCTCGGTTTTGAGGACGGGTTTGCGGGTGGTGTGGTGGTAGTAACAAAATATTTCCTGTTTGAGCGCCGGACTGCCGCAGCGGTGTCCGTCGGTGAGGATGTGACGGCACTGGAAGCGCTTGGTTGGTTCGGTTGACGTGGACATTGGTGGTGGGCCCCCCTGACCCGGTGTTTGCGGGTAAAGTCTTCGATCGATTTGGGTTAGGTCCGGACTTGGTGCGTCTGGACGTTGGGTTAAAAGCAAAAGCCCGGCGGGTTGCCGGGCTTCGTTTCGTCTGGTTCTATTGTATCGGGGGTGTCAAGGGGTTCGGCCTGGCATGGGTCTTCCGGTAAGGGGCAGGAGGCGCAAGCGGGTGCGTTTGGTGTCGATGGTGAGCAGGGCTCCCTCGGCAAGTTGGGTGGCCATCTGGTGAATCGCGGCGACGACCTGGGGCGCGGTGATTTCGGGGGTGAGGTCGGCGGCGCGGAGTTGGATAACGCTTGGCTTGTCTCCGGAGGTGGCGGAGAGGATGTCGCTGAAGTCTAGATCGTTGGTGAGGACAATGTAGCCGTGAAGCCGGGCGTAGGTCATCATTTCGATGTCAGGCGCGTTGTGCCGCCCGAGGGTGGACCAATGACTTGCCTCGAAGCCTGCGTCAATGAGGGTTTGGGTCCATCGTGGCGACAGGTTCATGTCGATGAGGAGCTTCATGCGGTGGCGAGCAGAATCTCACCCTCCTCGGCGCGCCAGGCGGCGTAGCGGAGGGCTTGCAGGATGTCTTCGCGTTCGAGGTAGGGGTAAAGGTTGAGAAGATCGTCGGGGGTGTGGCCGGTGGCGATCTGGTTGAGAATCATGGCGACGGTGACGCGCATGCCGCGGATGCAGGCTTTGCCGCCCATGACGCCGGGTTGCTGGGTGATGCGGTCGAGTTGGTGCATGGTTGCTCCCTGCGCTGTTCTTGTTCGATCATATTGCAGGTCGCCAGACGGAGGGGAGGACGGGAAGGATCGGCAGTCCCCCCTAAGGAAGACGGGTGAGTGCCTGGTTGACGAAGCTCCGCAACGGTGGCAGGTCCCTTTGGAAGGCCGTCCAGATGGTGTGGTGGTTGACGCGGTGATATTCGTGGCGCAGCCAGTTGCCCATTCCGCGAACATTGGGCCAGTCGGGACCGGGGCAGATGATCTCGGCGTCGGCTCCGAGCTTAATGGCGGCTTTGGAGATGATCTGGAACTCTCGCTCGACGGCAGCCTGCGTCTTGCGGTCCTGGAGGTAGGCAGCGAAGTCTGCATCACCTATGAAGAGGACGATGTTGTCGATGCTGTTGCGGATGTGCGTCAGGCGGACCCGCTGATCGTCTTGGTCATTAGAACGCAAGTACGGCCTCGCTCAGAACCTGCCTGCGGATGTGGTCGTACATCCAGTCCGCGCAGGACAAGTCAACCTCCTGGCCCATGAGGTCCGTCAACTGATTCTTGAGACGCGAGAGACTCATCAGGCTTTGAAGGTTGGACTCGTCGAAGTCGAGCAGGAGGTCGATGTCGGATGTGGCGGTGGCCTCACCGCGAGCCGTGGAGCCGAAGAGATGGACGTGGGCAATTCCGGCGGCTCTCAGCTCCGGTTCGTGCTCTCGCAGTTTGGTGATGACCTGGGTCTTGTCCATGGGGGTTGTTCTCCGGCTGTCTCAATTCTATCCTGCGTCAAAGAAGGTGACTGACGATGAACAAGGAGAATATCGGGAGCAGCCTGAATGATTTTCTTCGTGAGGAGGGAATCTACGAAGAGGTGACGGCGGCGGCGATCAAGCGGGTGCTGGCGCGGCAGATCAGCCGGGAGATGACGGATCAGCATTTGACGAAAGCGGCGATGGCGCGGCGGATGCAGACGAGCCGGGCGGCGCTCGATCGGCTGCTCGACCCGGAGAACGATGCGGTGACGCTGCATACGCTGTTCAAGGCGGCTAGCGCGGTGGGGCGGGAGATACGGTTGGAGTTGGTTTAGGATGGCTCGCAATCCCACATCTCAGAAGCGAGATGTGGGGCACCCGGCAGCATTCGTCACCGATGCTCAGATCATGCCACTTGACGTAAAGTTCGAAAGACGTAGACTTATCTGACGCATCGGGTTGATAGTACAACAACTATACAAGGAGAGTCGGCGATGGGAAGGAATTCTCGGGTCATCATTCCTTTGTTTTGCTTGCTAGGCGTCAGTGGGTGCCGTTCAAACAAGTTGGAAGGAAACAATCCTTCTAACTTGTTCGAGACACATTCACATCCTAAATTGGAAGTTCGAAGCATCACTGTGGGCATGACACACAATGACATCCTTGCAGCGGCAAATGCGGCGAAAATGCGGGTGTTGGCGGAAGGACCCACAAGCTTGAAATTAGCTGATCCTACAGCCAGCGGAAATGCCGTGGGTGGTGCTTCTGGCTCGGGAGGGTCTGGTCTAGTCCTTCTAATCCAATTCATGAACGATCGAGCAACGACGATCATGATCTCTGAACAAGGCGATATGCATGGGCACGTCTTCGAAGATCTCAGTAAGAAATGGGGTACTCCAGAGGACCTGCCAAGTGGCTACGACAGTGAGGATGGAAGCAGCAGGCCTGCAACTTGGGGTGATCGCAGTACTGTTTACGCAGAGTACCATTCGAGTATCTATGCGTTCGGAGGGCAGAATGTAACGATCTACGACGCGAAGGCATTGGCTCCGCACCCAGAAGAGCGGAAGAGTGTTCCTATGTAGTCTCGATTCCCCGCCTGAATTTTACTGCTGATATCAACCGAATACCAATACGATCCGGTCTGGAGATAGCATGTATATTTTTGGGTTCTTACGGAGTACTTCTGTCAGTGGCAAGACAAGCCGTTTTCTGCTTTTCTCGGCTCTACTATTCCTGCCCTGCCTTACCGCTTCAGTCGCTCAGGTGCAAAATCGAAACGCCAGCTTTATGGTGGGATCTTCGGCTGATGCTTTGTGGCGCATCATGGAAGGAAGCCCGTATGCACAAAACGGGGACCGTGGACTCATTGTCTATATGATCAGCTATAGCTCATGTGGAAACTGTATCGTTTTCTTGAGGGATTTTTGGGAAGCTCGACGCTCCAGCATGAGACTACGAGAGGTTTTTGCTCCAGTAAACCAGCCGCAGTTCCTAAACGAAGCTGCTGATATTGCACTCACGCGCGATCCTAAGAGCGCGGAAGGCTACTATAAGCGCTCAAAAATTGCACCTGCGGTGGAAAGTTCCCCGGAACGGCAAGCTGCCCTGGAGAAGGTGAAGCAGTTCAATGGAAAAATTCACGGTGTTTTCAATCAAATCGGTCAGCACGTCGATGGATATCCAACATTCGTTCTTCGCGAGACTGAGCCAAACGGTCAGGATCGCGTTGTGATCGTTTCTGGCTGGGGACCTGATTTTGCAAAGGATCTCGATCTTTGGATCAAGAAAGCAGCCCAATAATCGGGTCTGCTAACTAAGAGCTCCGACGTGAGGGTCTAACGCCGCGAGTAAGGCTCTGGTTTCGGCGAGGACGTCTTCGGCTTTGGGGCTGGTGAGGGGCCAGCGGAGGACGCCCTGGGGGGTGAATTGGGCTCCGTTTTTGGTGTTGCGGCTGACTAGCTTCATCAACAGGCCGGGGTCTATGCCCATGCGGTGTTTGCCGGACTCGGGGGTGGCGTGGGTGGAGTCGGTGAACTTGACGAAGAGCATGTCGCGCATGGGTTTGATCTGGCCAGCTTTGGCGGGGGTGCCGGTGGTGGCGCGGACCGCTAAGGTGGCGTTGGTGAC
>CAXUNW010000230.1:0-3963 GCA_964252505.1 uncultured Acidobacteriaceae bacterium | reverse complement strand
GCGGGAGTAGTTCAGTGGCAGAACGTCAGCTTCCCAAGCTGAATGTCGCCGGTTCGATCCCGGTCTCCCGCTCCAACGGACAAGGTCAGCAAGACGGCAAGAGGCAGCGCATGAGCGCTGCCTTTGCTGTTTTTCCTGGAGAAGATATTATGCACCGCGGGCCTCGATGAGGGCGTGATAGAGCTCGATGGTCTGGCTTGCAATGGCGGACCAGGCGAAGGTCTGTTCGACGCGGCGGCGGCCGGCTTCTCCAAAGCGAGCGGCTTTTTCGGGATCGAGGAGCAGGTCGGTGATGCCGTCGGCGAGGTCGCGGGCGAACTTGTCCGGGTCGACGGGGAATGTGGTGACGGGGTCGGGGTCGAAGGGGACAAGATAGCCTGTGGACTCATCGACGACGACCTCCAGGATGCCCCCGGTGGCGCTGGCGACGACTGGGGCGCGGCAGGCCATGGCTTCCAGGTTGATGATGCCGAAGGGCTCGTAGACGGAGGGGCAGCAGAAGACAGCGCAGTGGGAGTAAAGCTCGATGGTCTCGGCCTTGGTGACCATCTTCTCGATCCAGATGATGCTGGCCCCGGTGGTTCGGGCCTGCTCAACCTTCTGGCGCATTTCGTTGGCAATTTCGGGGGTGTCGGGGGCGCCGGCGCAAAGGACGACCTGGGTGCCCTTGGGGAGGTACTGGATGGCCTCGACGAGGTGGGTGACACCTTTCTGGCGGGTGATGCGGCCTACGAAGAGGACGTACGGCTCGGCGGGATCGACGCCATACTTGAGAAGGGTTTCGGTGCTGTCGGTCTTCTGGTATTCGTCGAGATCGATGCCGTTGTAGATGACGTGGATTTTGGCTGGGTCGACTTCGGGGTAGGCGCGCTGGATGTCGGACCTAGTGCCGTGGGAGACGGCGATGATAGCGTCTGCATCGAGGATGGCGGTTCGCTCCATCCAGGCGCTCATGGCGTATCCCGAGCCGAGCTGCTCGGCCTTCCAGGCGCGCAGAGGCTCCAGCGAGTGAGTGGTGAGGACAAAGGGGATGCCGAAGAGCTTCTTGGCCCAGAAGCCGGCCATGGAGACGTACCAGGTGTGGGTGTGGATGATGTCAATTTTGCCGAGCCTGACCATCTGGAGAAGATTGAGGGACAGGGCTTCGAGAGCGGCCTTGAACTTGCCATCCGTTGCGAGGGCCGTCCAGGGCTCTTCGCCGGTGACTTTAAGGGTGCCGGTGTCGAGGTCCTGCTGGCCCCAGGTGTGGACTTCGACCTCGATGAGCTTTGCCAGCTCGCGGCTCAGATACTCGACGTGCACGCCTGCGCCGCCGTAAACGTTCGGTGGATACTCCCGCGTCATCAAGCCAACTCGCATTTCGTACCCTCCTTTATGTGCTTGTTCCGTTGCGTTCATGGGGGGTGCCCCCCCCTCCTCTTCGCGCGCAACTCCTTTGCAATGATAGACCTGCGGCATTAAGCAGGCTGCAAGTTTATGCAAGGAAAGGAGTTACGCCTAAAGTCCTGCAAACAAAGGGCTTAGTGCCTGAAACGGACCTCGATGCAAGATTTTGCGCTTTCTTCTATAACGCTAAGTACAATTTTAGCGAATTGGATATAACTGCTACGCCAACTCTATTTCCTTTTGAATGAATGACCTAGGACAAACGTGGCCTTGACAACGAAGATCGGGCCGAAAACAGCGGTGCAGCAGGGCAACAATCTCTTCCAGATGTGTCAGGGCGACATCATCCTAGGGGAGCTGAGACAAGCTACTCGCAAACAACGAGCATGTGCAAGCTGCGATCATCAACGCAAATGTGAGCTGCGACATCAAAGCAAATGCGAGCTGCGACATCAACGCAAAATAATACACGCCGGCCTTGTCTGATGGTCTACAAAGGCAGCTTTTTAGGCGGATGAAAGCTTTCGAACCTAAGGTATGCTGTGTTTCCCCGGAGATCGCACGTCCTGTTGGTGGCTTGGTCTCCCTCTACCGGTTGAGGGCCCATGCCATTCCGTCGGGTTCGCCGCCGGCGTCTACGTGGCCGGTGACCTTGAGGGTGTGCAGGTCGACAACGGCGACGTAGTTATCGGGACCACAGGCTACAAAGGCGCGTGCGCCGGTGGGTTCGACCAGAATGCCCGCGGAGCCGTGCCCGATGGGCAGGCGGCTTTTGACCGTTCTTGTCGCTGCGTCGAGCACGACGAGGTCCGCGCCGCTCGAGGTCAGCACCGTCTTACCATCCGGGGTGAACTTGAGCCGGTTCGCTCCGGGCGCGTTGGCCTGTAGCGTTTGCAGCAGCTTTTTTTCGGGTAGGGCGACGACGGAGATGGTGCCATCCTGCGCGTTGGCGATCCAGACTTCTTTGCCGTCGGGCGAGACATCGAAGCCCTCCGAGCCGTTGCCTACGCGAACGATCGTCTCGTTCCAGTCGGAGCGCGGCATGGGAGGAGTTCCTGGCGGTGGGCCCGGTGAAGGCGGACCTGATGGAGGCGAGCCGGATGCGTTTGAGGGGCGTGCGCCGGGTGGCGGTCCGGGCATACGGAGCGGCTCCTGGGTGAAGATGCTGAGGGTGCCGGAGCTGACATTGGTGGTGACGATTTGCTGGGCATCGGCGGAGACCCAGATCATGTGGGTGCGGTTCTGCCCGGTGCCCAGGATAAGGTCTACCTTGTCCGTGGCGGGGTCATAACGGCCCAGTGACTTGGCTGCCTCGGCGGTGAACCAGATTTTGCCACCTTGCGCGCTGAGCCCGTGCGGTCCGCGGAGGGCGCCGAGATCGACGAAGGGCGTGGCCCGGTGCGTCGCCAGGTCGACTACCGCCAGCGTGTGGAAGGCTCCGAAGCCGTAGTTCGAGACATAGGCCCGGCGGCCATCTTCTGAGGCGATGACCTCGTGAGGGTCGTCTCCGACCGGGACCTTTGCGGTGACCTGCAACGTGCCTGGGTCGATGATGGCCAGGGTGTGGTTCTGCTTGGAAAGCACCAGCAACGAGGCTGTGCCTTGACTATGCAGGGCCTGAGCGGTGCAAAGGGAAAGAGCAAAGGTGGCGGCCCAGGCAAGGATTCGCATGCACCTAGTGTATGCGTGGGTCGATCGGTGGGGCTGCTTCTTTTTTAGAGCGACTCTGATGAGGAGGCTTCGGACCTGGCCACGCGGTTTGCGTCTGGAGCGCTAATTCGCGGGCGTAGAGCTAGTGCGCGAAGACCGGGAAGACGGACAGCAAGGCGGGCGCCAGGAGGCAATGGACCAGGCAGAGGGTGGAGGTGCATGTGCCTAGCCGATCTGCGAGAAGCGTAGACCTAGACCAGATGATGAGCTTGTAGAGGACCTACCTTATTCAAGGTATTTGGAGACGCAGGGCATCCGCAAGGGGTGGCGGCTCACCAGAGGGCGGGCGAAATGGCGGCTGCCGTGGCGTGGAAATCATCGACGCGTTCGATGGATGCCGATGAGGAGCCCGGCGCTGACACCGATGGATTGCTGGTGGCCGGCGGCAAAGCTGCGGTCGTAGGCGGGCTCGAAGAACCAGCCGAAGCGGTGCCTGCCGGTGGGCCAGAACATGAAGTCGGCGGCTATTTCGGCGGATGCGGAGTTCGTGGTCCTACCGTTTTGGCGGATATAAACCCACTGTGGGCCGATGCCGAGCATGAACTCTGCTTTGGGCGACAGGGTCCAAGGTTTCTTGAAGAGCAGGTCGGTATCCCACTCGGTGGAATTGGCGGTGTAGAAGGGGGAGACGCCAGCCTCAAGCTCCAGCCAATGCTCGATGGGGGTGGTCTCGGCGGCGAGATTGGGGGCGAAGGTGGCTGCGCCGCCGGTGGTGGTCCAACTGGTGGCTGCGCCGAGCTCAAGGATAACGGCGGGGTCGTCACCGGTTTCGGCGGGATGGGAATGCGTGATGGTGATGGGAAGCTGCCCTGAGAGGGGCATAGAGAAAAATAGAGCAAGGAACGCCGTAAAGGGCATGAGTCCGCG
>CAXUNW010000229.1:0-3973 GCA_964252505.1 uncultured Acidobacteriaceae bacterium | reverse complement strand
CTCCTTCGCATCCGCCCCTGCAACCTCCATCAACACGCTGGGCACCACCCCAACCGCATCCGCCACCATCAACCCACCTGATCCCTGATCCCCGGTCCCTGATCCCTGCCCTTCCGCTCCCCCCAAAAACCGCGCCACCTCCTCCAAAGGCCGCTGCGTCGCCGAAAGCCCAATCCGCTGCAGCCGCCGGCCCTCCAGGCCCACCATCGCCTCCAGCCGCTCGAGCGTCAGCGCCATATGCGCTCCCCGCTTGGTCGGCACCAGCGCATGAATTTCATCCACAATCACCGTCTCCACCGTTCGCAAAGCCTCCCCCGCTTGCGAAGTCAGCAGAAGATACAGCGACTCCGGCGTCGTAATCAGGATCTCTCCCGGATCCCGTGCAAACCGCACACGCTCCTTCTGCGGCGTATCCCCCGTTCGCACCGCAATAGCGGGCATCCGGAACGTCACGTCTTCCCGCCGTGCCAGGTTCGCTATCCCCGCCAGAGGCGACCTTAGGTTTCGCTCCACGTCCGACGCGAGGGCCTTCAGCGGCGACAGGTAGACGACCCGGCACCCACGCCCAGCCTCGCCTGCCGGCGTCCGCAGCATCAGCTTGTCCAGACACCACAAAAACGCCGTCAGCGTCTTGCCCGTCCCCGTAGGAGCCAGAATCAGCGTCGATTCGCCTCGCGCAATCGCCGGCCAGCCCTCCCGCTGCGGAGCCGTCGCCCCATCGAACACCGCGCGAAACCACGCCGACGTCACCGGATGAAACAGGTCCAGAGCCTCCCCTGCCGCACCCGCCAGGGTCGTTGTCTCAACCTGGCTCACCTCAGTCTTCAACTGCTTTCTCGCCTTCTGCTTCAAAACCGCCATCGTATCGACACCCAGGCATCATGCTGCCTTATCCCGAATACGATGCACAACCACCCTCACCTCATCGTTGAACCACCGGCCGGTAGAAGTAACTGTCACCCGCAAACTCCACCGCAAACACATTCGTCGAGTCCTCAGCCTGCTCCGCGTTGCCCAGCAGCAGCATGCTCTCCGGGGTCATCATCCGATGAACCGCACTGAGCACAGCACATCGGTCCGGCTGCGAAAAATACAGCAGCACGTTCCGCAGCAACACCAGGTCGAAGCGAGGAAACTGCGTCAAGGACCCGCACAGGTTGGCCTGCCGGAACTCGCATAGACTCCGCACCTCCGCCTTCACCTCCCACTCCTCCTCATGCTGTTGAAAGTACTTCACCAGCATCCGCGCCGGCAGCCCCCGGTTCACCTCCATCCGCCGATAGCGCCCCCGCTTCGCGTACTCCACAACACCACGCGAGAGATCGGTCCCTATGATCCGAACATCCCATTTGGCAAGCTCAGGAAAGTATTCCCGAATGAGCATCGCCACGCTATAGGCCTCCTGCCCGGTCGAACAGGCGCCACTCCAGATCCTCAAACACCGCTCGTTCGCCCGCGCGCGAACCAGTCGCGGCAGAACCGTCTGCCGCAGCGCCTCAAACGGACGCATATCCCGAAAGAAGCTCGTCTCATTGATCGTCATCGCTTCGGCCACAGCCCGATGCAGCTGCGCCGGCTCGTCCGCGCGCAGCATCGTCACCAGATCGCCCAGGTTCGAAGCACCCGCCAGCCGCGCCACCGGCGACAGCCGCGTATCGAAAAGCGCATTGCGCGATGGATCGATCTGATTGGCCGATTGCGCCAGCACGATCTGCCTCAGGTATTCATAATCCACATCAGAGCAGGCCATTGTTCATCTCCACACGGGGCATCCGCCTCGTAGCCTCGTATCCTTGCGACACCTCTTTGTTTAGGCAAGCCATTGTCAGCCGTACCAACTCTCCTGCCATCGTCTCCAACGGAAGCATCCCGGTCGCAAGCCCAGCCTCTGCCACCCGGCCAGGCATCCCCCATACCGCGGATGACGCCTGGTCCTGCACTAAAATCGTCCCGCCCGCATCGCGCATCGACCGGGCCCCTAACAGTCCGTCCGATCCCATCCCCGTCATCACCAGGCCCAGCGCATTCGCGCCATACCGCTTCGCGACCGATACAAATAACGAATCCACCGACGGCTTGTATAAATCCGCAGGCTCGCCCTCACGTAAACGCACGACCGTTCCCAGCCCGTTTGAGCCTGGCCACGTCTCCATATGCAGATCTCCCGGCGCTAGCAAGATCGTCCCCGCCACCACCGGGTCTCCGTCTCGCGCCTCCTGCACGCGCAGGCTGCAGCATCGGTTCAGCCGCTCCGCGAGCGCCGTAGAAAACAGCTTCGGCATATGTTGAACAATCAGGATTGGTACCGGAAAATTCGCCGGAAGCCGTGGCAGCAACATTTCCAGAGCGGAGGGACCGCCCGTGGAGACACCAATCGCGACCACGCCAATCCGGGAGATCTTTTCAAATCCCGCTCCCCACGATGTCGTCTTCCGCATCGGCGCCTTCACCCGGATCGATTCCCGCGCCGGCGGAACCGCCGAAGCGACCGGGGCTACTCCAATCCGTCCCAAAACCTGGCTTGCCCGGGAAGCGCCCCACGAGGCCAGCCCGGCTATCTTCGGGTGCAGATCGGCCGCAAGAGCGTCCATCGCCGCCTCGCGACTGCTCTTCATCGTCGGCTTGGCCACATAGTCCGCCGCACCAAGCGCCAGCCCATCCAGCGTCGTCCGCGCACCTCGCGCCGTCGACGCGCTGCACATGATCGTCGGCAGAGCCGGACTTAAAGAACGCAGTCGCGCAAGAACCTCCAACCCATGCAGCCGCGGCATCTCCAAATCCAGAAGAAGCAGATCCGGCTGCAGACGCACCACTGCCTCCAAACAGTCGATCCCGTCATGCGCAAACCCACAGATCGACATCGGCGGAGACCCCAGCCGAGCCAGCGGACCACCCGGCGCAAACAACTCCCGAAGCAGTCCGCACATCACCAGGGAGTCATCTGCGGCTAACACCCGCACCGTGTTTTTCCAGCTCGTTACCATGTTGCTCCGTAAGGACCCCAGAACGCTGCGCACGCTGTCCATCCCGTCGCTCGGGCACGTGCGCCCAAAAACACTCTCTTGCATCGCCTACCGCGTCTCAGCACCGCGCAGCACGCCCATCAGCAACAATTTGTCCTTCAACCCCTGGTGTGAAAACGGCTTCATCAGGAATTCGTCCGCCCCACATGCCAGTGCCCGTTCAATCGAGTCATGGTCCATATGCGTCGTCACCATCATCACCCGCATCTTCGGCCATAGTCCCTCCTCCCGCACAGTCCGCACGCATGTCAATCCATCCATCAAAGGCATGTTCATATCGCACAGCATCACATCGAATCTGCCCCCGCTCTTCAGCACACGCAGGGCCTCTAATCCATTCACCGCCTGCTCACATCGAATGCTCATCTGCCCCAGCATCTTTTGCAGATACTCCCGGGTAAACATGGAGTCGTCCACAATCAGCGCCCGCATTCCTTCCCTCCCCGTTCCAGGCCTGCGTCCCGCCGGCTTCCGTTTGGCTGCACCCCGTTGAAGAGACCCGTCGCCGCAAGCCGGCCAGGATGCAGCCGCTGCGGATCGATCCTCACAATCAACCCGGTGTCCAGCTTGTAGGCCCCATCGAACAACGCTTTACTCCGTGCATCCAGCGTGCACGGATTCTCCTCAAGCGTTGATCGCTTCACCGTCACCACGCCACCGACCTCGTCGACCATCAGCCCGAGCCGCTCCGATGTCCCTTCGAAATCCAGAACCAGCACGCATCCGCCCGGCCTCTCCGCTCCCGTCCCCAGCAGCGCCTGAAGGCTCAGCGTGGTCAGCACCTCGCCCCGGTAAGGGATCACCCCGGCAATAAACGCCGGCGCCAGAGGAACTCGACGCAGATCGGATCGCGCGGCCGACCCCACCGGGCGGCCTGCCTGCTGCCCCAACCGCGGCCCCCGATCCGATCGCCCAAGCACCTCCCGAACCTTGGCCGTGTCGATGCCAAA
>CAXUNW010000228.1:0-3974 GCA_964252505.1 uncultured Acidobacteriaceae bacterium | reverse complement strand
GTACGGGCGGACGCCGAGGTCGCGGAGCTTGCTGCCGGCGGCGCAGGCTTTGCGGACCTGAGTGAGGAACCGGGTGCGCTCGTCGGGGGAGCCCATGGCGGAGCCTCCGCCGGTGGGAGACCAGACGGGGGCGACGAGGGAGCCGGCGACAAGGTTGTGGGCGCGGAGCTTGTCGGCGAGTTGGGCAAGATCGGCGTCGGTGGCGTCGATGTCGGTGTGGGGGAGGGAGAGGAAGAGGTCGACGCCATCGAATTTTGTGCCGTCGACCACGGCGTCTGCGGTGAGGCGGAGCATGGTGTCGAGGTCGATGGCAGGTTCGGAGCCTGGCCCCTTGCCGACGATGCCGGGCCACATCGCGTTGTGGAGAGCCGGGCGCGTGTGGGGCATGGTCAGGCGTCCTTCCGGAGGTTCTCGGCATCGGGGTTGCCGGGGCCGAAGTGCTTGAGCAGGACGAGGGGATCGGTCTTGCTGCGGTTTTCGATGAGGATGCCCTGCTGCGCGGCGGAGGCGGTGACGAAGAGCTCGTCCTCGGTGGTGTCGCCGAAGCGGATCATGGAGGGCGTGGAGATGAGGGTTCCGCCGAGGGTGCCGTAGCCCTGGGTGAGGATGAGGCCGTAGGCGGCGGCGTCGGTGATGGTCACGCTGCGGCCTGGGAGGACGGTGAGCTCCTTGGCGGAGTAGAAGCGGGTGCCGTAGGTGATCCAGAGCTCGCGGTAGCCCAGGTCTTCCGTCTCGGCGATGGGCTTGACGGGGGTGGGATGGGTCTTGTTGGAGCTGCCGAAGTTGGGATTGACGTTGGCTTCCCAATCGAGCATGGAGATGAGGTAGTCGAGGTCGTGCTGGTACTGGGGCAGGACGTCCTTGACCATGAGGTCCCAGGGGACGATGCGGCCTTCGACCTCGGACTGGAACATGGCGAAGACGTCGCTGTTGACCTGCGGCTCGTAGGTGACGAGGGAGCCGGGGGCGTGGAGGACGCCGGGGTTGATCTGCCAGCCTTCGCCGGGCTCCAGGCGGTAGGCGCGGGCGTGGAAGAGGATGCCGTTGTCGCCCTGGTTCCAGCGGGCGAGGCAGTCGCGGAGCTGATCTTTGGTGGTTCCGGGCTCGAGGCCCATGTAGGTGTGGGGGAAGTTGTTGACGAGCTGGTTGTACTGGGGAGGGAAGTAGTAGGCTTCCGGCTTGCCTTTGTGGCCGACGAGGTTGGCGAACTCGTCGCTTTGGTGCATGTGGTGCGGTATGGGACCCATATTGTCGAAGAACTTGCAGAGGATGTTCCAGCCGCCTTCGCGGGCCATGACGTCGGGGCCGAGGAGCAGGTCTCCGGCGACGTCAACAGCGTCCTTGAGGAGGAACTTGTCACCCTCGGCGGGGAGGACGTAGCTGAGACCCTCGTCGGGGGTGGTTTCGGGGCCGTTCGAGGCTTTGGTGGTGGAGGAGAACCAGCGCTCGTTGATGCCGCCGCGGTGGCCGCCGAAGGCGTAGAGGTCGTTGGGGTGGAGCTTGAGGCGGCGTCCGGGAATCATGAACGAACGCGGTACCCACGAGGGGGCGAGTCGCAGGATGCCTTTGCCTGCGTCGACTGCATGTTGAACCTGATTCCGACCCGCCATACGCGCTCCAGAGATGCCAAGAAAATGTGTTGCCGGGGCCCGCAGCACGGCGGCGCGGGACGGGCAACGAACGGCTCACGCGAAGGAATGAGACGTCTCAGCACGAAACTGTATGCGACGCACCCGGGCGTGTCAAACCGCATGCGAAGGGCCGCATGGAACGCAGGGCAAAGCCACGCGTCCGGCAGCTACAGCGAGCGGATGTAGGCGAGGAGGTTGTCAGTATCCTGCGCGGTCAGGATGGCGCCCCAGGCAGGCATCTTGTTCTTGCCGTTCTTGATAATGAGGCGGACCTCGGCCTCGGTCTTCTTCGGCTTCGGCTTTTTGACCTCGTGGTAGAGGCTCGGTCCGAAGCGCACCTCACCTTCCGCGACTGAGTGGCACTGGAAGCACTTTTGCATGAAGAGGGTCTCGCCGGCGTGAGCGTTGCCGGCATCTTTTCCGGCAGGCTTGGCGGCCTGGGCGTGGAGGGTGGTGGCGAGACAAAGGATTGAAGACGTCATCAGAGACAAGAAAACGGGCCGAACCATGGGTTCTCCTGAACGCAAGTAGATGCTCCCATCAAAGGGCCGGTACAATCTCGGCCCACGCATCCGTTTGGTCGGCTCGAAGGGCATACTCGCAGCCCGAACGGTGCCGTCCGCCAAGTATACATTCGCCTAACGGGCCACCACTACCAGACCCCAGGGGCCGGTGCCTGCTTTTGCCTTGCTCATCACCGTATTTGTCGCCAAGTTTACTGCCGTCACATCGTTTGAGGGGCCATTGGCCGAGTAGAGCGTGTGCCCGTCGGGAGAGAGCGCAATGCCCCAGGGGCGCTGCCCCACCTCGACCGAGCCAAGCACACGGTTCGACGCGGTATCAATGGTAAACACCTGGTGGCCGCGTCCGGTGCTGACGTACAGTTTTGCGCCGTCTGGCGACAGCAGCACGGCCATGGGCTTGATGACTCCCGGCTTACCCAAGGGAATCGTCTGAACGACGGTGTGCTTCGCCGTATCGACCACCACGACCGTGCCATCGTTTTCCGCATTGATGTACGCGCGCGAACCATCAGGGAGGAAGGCGACGGAGCGGGGCCGGTGACCCACCTTGAAGGTCGCGACGATCTTGCCGAGGGCGGGGTCGAGCACCGAGATCGTGCCTTCCTCTTCCGACGTCACGTAGACCTGTTTGCCGTCCGGGGTCACCTTGACGCCTTCCGGCTGCGCGCCCAGCGGCAGGCTTTTGACCACCGTTCCGGAGGCGATATCGACGATGCTGACAGCGGCGACATCCTCGTTCGAGATGTAGATCTGCCGGCCGTCCTTTGAGACATCGAAGTTCTCGGGGTCGGAGCCGCCGGGGATGGTGCGGATGACCTTGCCTTGCCGGACGTCGAAGACGCCGATGCCATCAGCACTCTTATCCGCGGGGGGCAGGGTGCTTTCGTCAACATCGGGTCCGGCAATGGGTGTTCCGCTTAGCGCCACGTAGAGCGTCTTGCCGTCGGGGCTTGCATGGATGCCGCGAGGACGTTTACCCAAGGGGACAGTTGCGATCAGCCTCATGGCGCCCGAGTCCAGAATGGAGAGATCGCCCGAGACCTCGTTGGTGACGTAGATGCGTGGCGCGTTGGAGTCCGCGGCCGTCTCGCTCTCCGTCTTCTTTGCGCGGGAGCATCCCAGCGCAAGCAGCACCACCAGACCCAGAGCTAGCTTCCTCATCATTTCTCCTTCAACGTGACATTGGCCGCAACTTTTCCGTGGGCCGGCACGGTGAGATTCTGATCGAAGGGTGCGAGGTTTTCGTGCCAGAACCTGACGGTGTAGTTGCCGGGCGGCAGATCGGGGATTTCGAAGCTGCCGTCGTCTTTGGTGACCGCGAAGTACGGACTGTCGACCACGCCGATCCATGCCCGCATCCAGCTATGAATGTTGCATTTGACGGGGATCATAAGCTCAGGCTTAAGGAACCGGCGGGCCAGGGGAGCATCGCCTGGACCCTGGCTGTGGTTCCACTCGCGGTTGACGGCTGCCATGGGGTGGATGTTGTGGGTGACGGGGTCCGAGTTGATGACCGAGAGCGTCTGGCCGACCTGGATGCCCAACACGCGGGGGCGGAACCAGCAGCCGCGCTGGTCGATGGTGACAGGTTGTGCGGGCACCGCGAAGGTCTTGCCTTCAAGGCCCTTCACGATGGAGACGAAGCTGTTCGCAAGGCCGCCCTTTGCGCTCACCACCAGGGACTCGTCGAAGGCTTTGCCTTTGTGCGCTTCGACGCAGGCGGGGTCTCCGCTCATATCGATCAGCTTCGGCGCGGCCCGCGGGCCGGCGTAGCGGACGACGCCCGCGATGGACCCGGCGGTGGCGGGGTCTACGTGAA
>CAXUNW010000227.1:893-4002 GCA_964252505.1 uncultured Acidobacteriaceae bacterium | reverse complement strand
GTATTCGGTGTTGTGGTGGGCTTCGTAGCGGTCGAGGTCGGCGGCGTGGCGGAGGGTGAGGCCGATGTCGTCGAGGCCGTTGAGGAGGCAATACTTGCGGAAGGGGTCGATGTCGAAGTGGCCTTCGTACCCCTGGTCGTCGGTTACGGTTTGGGCTTCGAGGTTGATGGTGATCTGGTGTTGGGGATCGCTGGTGCTGCGGTGGGTTAGGAGGTTGACGTCTTCTTCGGAGAGGCGGACGAGGATCATGCCGTTTTTGCCGGCGTTCGAGAAGAAGATGTCGGCGAAGCTGGGGGCGATGACGGCGAGGAAGCCGAAGTCGGTGAGGGCCCAGGCGGCGTGCTCGCGGGAGCTGCCGCAGCCGAAGTTCTTGCCGGCGATGAGGATTTTGGCTCCGGCGTATTGGGGCTGGTTGAGGGGAAAGGCGGGGTCGGGGGCTCCAGCGGAGGGACCTTCCTGGAGGCGGCGCCAGTCGAAGAAGAGGAACTCGCCGTAGCCGGTGCGCTCGATGCGCTTGAGGAACTGCTTGGGGATGATCTGGTCGGTGTCGATGTTGGAGATGTCGAGGGGGGCGGCGTGGCTGGTGAGGACGTTGATGGGCTGCATGGTGGCTCCGTTTAGGTTGGTTAGACCGCTGCGAGGGCGGGTGCGGGGAAGAGCTGGGAAAACCAGAAGGAGTGATCGGTGGCACCATGGGCGCGGTAGTGCATCAGGCGGTCGTAGCCTTCCTGCGTGGTTGGGATGTGGCCTGCGGGGACCCACCAGAGGCAGTAGGTGGCTTCAGGCATTTTGTGGAACCACTGGGCGCGCTGACGATAGATTTCAACGTGACGGGAGCGGTAGGTGTAGTCGCGAAGGCTTTGGGGGTCGGTCCAGACACTGAGATTGACGATGATGGCGGGATCATCATCAAAGGGCGTGCCGGACGGGGAGCCCGCGGGCGGAGTCCAGCGCCAGAGGAAGCCTGGGCTGGACTCGGCGATGGCGTTTATAGCTTCGAGCTCGGCGACGAAGCCAGCGATGCGCGGGTCGTGGACGGGGGCGACGAGGTGAGCGATGTTGATGGTGGCGAGATGGAAGTCTGCCATGCAAGTCCTTTTCGACGGTGGCTAGGTGAGGAGAGGCCAGCTGAGTTCGGTGCGGAACTGAACTGGGTTTTTGGTGGTGCCCTGGTTGACGACGTAGTGCTCGTAGATGTGGGTGGCGTAGGGGTGGCCTTGTTGCCTGATCCACTGGTTGAACTCGTGCCACGCGGCGGGAAGGCCGGGGTAGTCGCCTTGGTAGGTGGTGCGGGCGACCTTGCCGGCGGGCCAGAGGCCGCGCTCGATGCGGCCTTCGGGCGTGAAGGAGGCGGTTACGGGGATGCAGGCTTCGAAGTCGAAGTCGCCCTCGCTGAGGGTGAGGTGGTGGGCGAACCAGGGGACGATGGGGAGGCCCTGGGCTTTGACGGCGGCGAAGAGCTCGGTGAGCGTCGGGGGCAGGACGGCGTGCATCTCGGCGCGCGGGATGGTGAGGTGGATATAAGCGTAGGGGAGGTCTTCGGTTTGGACGATGCTCGGGGGGGCAATCATGCAGTGGCCTCTTTGAAGTGCCAGGTGCGGATGTCGGTGAAGTGGCCGGTAATGGCGGCGGCGGCGGCCATCTGGGGGCTGACGAGGTGGGTGCGTCCGCCGCGGCCTTGGCGGCCTTCGAAGTTGCGGTTGCTGGTCGAGGCGCAGCGCTCGCCGGGGGCGAGGATGTCGGGGTTCATGCCAAGGCACATGCTGCAGCCGGGCTCGCGCCAGTCGAAGCCGGCGGATTTGAAGATCTGGTCGAGTCCCTCCTGCTCGGCCTGGCGTTTGACGGATTGGGAGCCGGGGACGACCATGGCGCGGACGGTGGTGGCGACGTGGTGGCCGAAGACGACGGCTGCCGCGGCGCGGAGATCTTCGATACGGGCGTTGGTGCAGGAGCCGAGGAACACGGCGTCGACTTGGATATTTTCGATAGGGGTTCCGGGCTTGAGATCCATGTACTCGAGGGCGCGCTCGAAGTTCTTCTGGTCGGCTTCGGTGGCGTTTGGGTTTGGCAGGGGGACGGTGTTCTTGATCCCGGTGACCATGCCGGGAGAGGTTCCCCAGCTTACGGTTGGGGTGATGTCCTCGGCCTGGAGGGTGAGCTCGCGGTCGAAGGTGGCGCCTTCGTCGGTGACGAAGGTGGACCAGTGTTGGACGGCTTGGTCCCAGGCTGCGTCTTGCGGGGAGAAGTGGCGGCCTTTGAGGTAGGCGAAGGTGGTGGCGTCGGGGGCGATCATGCCGGCGCGGGCACCGGCCTCGATGCTCATGTTGCAGATGGTCATGCGAGCCTCCATGGAGAGGGCGCGGATGGTGGGTCCGGCGTACTCGACGACATGGCCGGTGGCGCCGGCGGTGCCGATCTGGCCGATGATGTGAAGGATGATGTCTTTCGCAGTAACCCCAAGCGCCAAAACGCCGTCGACGGTGATGCGGAAGGTCTTGGGCTTGTCTTGCGGGAGGGTCTGGGTGGCCATGACGTGCTCGACCTCGGAGGTGCCGATGCCGAAGGCTAGGGCTCCGAAGGCTCCGTGGGTGCTGGTGTGGGAGTCGCCGCAGACGATGGTCATGCCGGGCTTGGTGGCGCCGAGTTCGGGGCCGATCATGTGGACGATGCCCTGGTCGGGGGACTGGACGTCGTAGAGCTCGACGCCAAAGTCGCGGCAGTTGCGGCGGAGGGCTTCCACCTGGCGGGCGGCGATGGGGTCGAGGATGTGGAGGCGGTCCTGGACGCTGGAGGTGGGAACGTTGTGGTCGACGGTGGCGAGGGTGCGGTCGGGGCGGCGGAGCGTGCGGTTGGCGAGGCGGAGGCCTTCGAAGGCCTGCGGGCTGGTGACCTCGTGGACGAGGTGGAGGTCGATGTAGAGGATGCTGGGCTCGTTGGCGGGGGCGGCGACGAGGTGCTGTTGCCAGACTTTTTCGAAGAGGGTTGTTGGTGTGCTCATTTGGGGTCCTGCTTTTCCGAGGTGTTGAGGAGAATTTGGTCGAGTTGGTGCGGGGTGCCATCCGGGTCGACCAGGATGGTGGTGGTGATGTGCTGGGGGGCGACCCAGCAC
>CAXUNW010000227.1:0-883 GCA_964252505.1 uncultured Acidobacteriaceae bacterium | reverse complement strand
ATGAGCAGGCGGTCCTGGACGGAGGAGGTGGGCACGTTATGGTCAACGGTGGCAATGTGGCGGTCGGGCCGGCGCAGCTTGCGACCCGCAAGACGGAGCCCTTCGAAAGCTTGGGGGCTGGTGACCTCGTGGACGAGGTGAAGGTCAATGTAGATCAGGGCCGGCTCACCGGCGGGTTCGGCAACGAGGTGGGCCTGCCAGACTTTTTCGAACATGGTGCAGGGTGCATTCATGATTTTGCTCCGGTTTCGGGGGTGCCGAGAGGCAGGGTGTCAGGAGAAATGTCTTCCATGATGCCGTTGGGCTGGACGATGGTGGCGAGGACGAAATGGAAGCGGTAGCCGTTGGTAGCGCGATAGCCGGATGCGCCGATGGTATTGAGCCAGCGCGGCAGGCTGGCGGCAAACGAGGGCGGTAGGTGCTGCCAGTTCAGTTTGCCGCTGCTGAAAAGCCAGACATGGGAGTCGTCGTTGGTGCTGTTGCCGCCGACAAGATTGATTGCGACGAAGATCAGGTTTGCGGGGTGCGCGACGGTGTCGATCCAGAGCATGCCGCGATTGATATCGCATACGTGCTGGACACAGCCGTCAACGGTGACGTAGCGGTGTTCATCGAGGATCGCGTCGCCGGTTACACCGAGAAAGGTACGGATGAGGTCGGCTGTCGAGACGAGGCGGTTGTGGGCGTACCAGAACCATTGTCGCTGGGGAAAGGAGGAGCGCAGCAGGGGCAGGAAGCGTGTATCCCAGAGTAGGCCGTTGCCGCTGCCCGTGGTGCCCTGGAGCGATGGGGTGTACGGAGCGGCGAAGGAGCGAATCCAAACCGTCTGTGGCGCGGACTTCTTGTCACTTTCTGTAGCACGGACCGCGCCACTGCTGAAGAC
>CAXUNW010000226.1:0-4054 GCA_964252505.1 uncultured Acidobacteriaceae bacterium | reverse complement strand
TGGCTGGACCGCTTAACGGAACCGTTCAAGGCTTCTGGGGTTTCGACTCCTTCACTGGGCCCACGGTCCCGCTTCAGGCCACGCCTGTAGGCGCCTGGAAGATTCTTTCCGGCGAGCCACTCATCGCCGGTCACGAAGATCACCTCACCCTTGCCTCCGACGGCACCGCCTGCCTACAAAGCATCACCTTCAATACCCCTGCCGCCAACCCTATCCCCGCGGTCTACAAACCGGCCTCTCAGCCTGACGCCCTTGAGGTTGCGCTGCCGCTCACCGCTGTGCCGCCCGGCTCCCTTTCGCTTGCCATTCATCAGTTCGGCTCGCCCGCACCCATCAGTCTCGCTATCCGCACCTACGCCGAGCCTGCCAAACTGGACGCTTTTACCCTCCACGCCGGCGATCGCAGCGCCCAGCTTGTCGGCCAGCATCTGGGACAGGTTCGCGAAGTCCATATCAACGAAATTCCCTTCACCCCGACGTCTCCGTCCCCGCCGGAGGCTCTCGGCCTCACCCTCCCCCCGACCGTCGCCACTCCGGCCTTCCATCCGGGCGATAAGCTCATCGCCAAGGTCATCCTCGCGGACGGTCGCATCCTCGATCTCGCCTTCACGGTCTCACCGCCGCGCCCCACACTCGCCCTTCGCAGCCGCTCTACGCCGCACGACGTATCCTCTCCCATCAAGCTCGTCACCTCGGACGATCTACGCGTCGACCAGCCCGTAACGCTCATCCTCAAGAGCTCCTCCCCTATCCCACGCACGCAGGAGCTTGAACTCGCCACGCAGGACAGTACACCGGAGGCCTCCCTCAGCGCGCATCTCACCTTCGCCTCCGGGGCCCTCGTTCTCCAGGACGCCCACACCCTTCGCGCCACCTTCGAACCGCTCAAGCTTTTCGGAGCCTCCATCTTTGGCCCCATCCGTCTGCGCGCCATAGAGCCTCATGCTGATCCCGGTGACTGGATCCCACTGGCCACCTTCGTCCGCCTCCCGGCCGTCGAAAGCCTCGTCTGCCCCTCCGATCCGGCTCGTCCCTGCCTCCTCGCAGGCTCCAGCCTCTACCTCATCGAGACCATCGCCTCAAACCCCACCCTCGCCGATCCCACCGCAGTCTCCGAGGACTTCAACGACCCCATCCTTGCCGTTCCTCATCCCGTCTCTGGCCTTCTCTACTTTCGTCCGCGCGACGATCGCGCCGCCGTCGCCTCCCTGAGTCTCCCGGTACAGCCCGAGCTCGTCCGCCCCGTTGCCACCCCGCGCACCTCCTCGCCACGCGCCGCCAGGTAAGGTCCCCTCACTCCTTCTGAACCCCAACATAAAAGCTTTGCGTATCCACCTGGAACTCATCCCTGCTGAGTGCGGACTTCATCGTCTGCCACGCCGCTGCTGGTCGAATCGTCTGCCACTCACGCGGATCTCCGACGCGCACCGGCATCGCAAACGTTACCTCGTCCGCCTTCCAGCGATATCGCACCGTCCCTGCGCCCCGCTCGAACACCAACTCCAGCACCGGCGGATCCGCGTGCCGCAAGTACTCGTCGAACATCGGTCCGAGCGAGCCACCCGTTTGAGTGTTGAAAAAGGCAACCACATCCTCCGTCATGATCGTCTTGTACTTGAACTCCTGGTAGAAGGCCCGAATCATCGCAAACCACTTCGCATCGTCATCCACCACGCTCCGGAGCGTGTTTAGAAAAAGTGCGCCTTTGAAGTACATATCCTGGGGCGGCTCCGCATTTACCCCACGCGGCGAGATAACCGGCCGGTCATTTCGCACTTTCTTCTTCAGCGCGTTCACATAGGTCACCTCGTCCGGGTGCCCCCACATGTACTCCACATAGAGGCATTCCAGATAAGTAGTCCACCCCTCATGGATCCACATATCCGAGACATCCTTTGCCGTCACCGCATTGCCGAACCACTCATGCCCGCTCTCGTGAATGATGATGAAGTCAAATCGCAGGCTGATCCCCACGCCGGTCCAGTCCCGATCCAGATACCCGTTCACAAAGTGGTTGCCATAGGTCACCGCGCTTTGGTGCTCCATACCTGCGTATGGAGCCTCGATCAGCTTGTATCCGTCCCGGGGAAATGGGTACTTTCCAAAATAATGTTCAAAAGCCCGAAGCATCCCCGGTGCCTGCGCAAACTGAACCTTGGCTTTTTCCAGATCCTCAGGTAATACCCAGTAGTCGAGCGTCAGGCCGTCAAGTGTATCGCCAAAATGCACATACTTTCCAATGTTCAAAGACACGTCGTAGTTGTTGATCGGGTAGCTCACATGCCAATCCCATCGCGTGTATCCATCGCCGAGATCTGTTTTCCCCACAAAGCGTCCGTTTGAAACATCCACTAACCCGTTTGGAATCGAGACGCTTATATCCATCGACTCCACCTCGTCCTGCCACTGGTCTTTGTTCGGCCACCAGACGCTCGCTCCTTCTTCTTCGCAGGCCGTGTTGATCCAAACCCGCCCGGCGGCATCGGTCTTAAAGGTCATTCCCCCAAACCGCCCACCTTCCACCGGAGCTCCGGAATAGAAAAAGTCGATGGCATACACCCGCCCCTTCTTCAACTTCTTCGGAAAATCGATAAACACAGCCCGCTCTTCCCGCGCATATTTCAGGGGAGCCCCTGCCGCCCGTCCATTCCCATCGGTCGCAATAATCCTGTCCACTGTTAACGCCTGCACCAAATCGAGTTGTATCCGCCGCCCATCCTCAAGCATCCGGAATCGCACTGTGTTCTTACCCGCTATCGTCTTCTTTTCTGGGTCCACCCGCACATCAAGGTGATAGCTCAGCAGATCGTTATTGGCTCGATAAGGTCCATACGGCCCTCGCAGCAGATCATCCTTCGTGGTAGCCCGCGGCCCACTGGGTGTAGGGGCGACCTTCCGCACATCCGCCCCCTGCACAAACACCCGTCCCGTATTCGCGGAGGTAGCATCGACATGGCCGCTCGCTTGATCGACTACAACGGGAGAGATAATTGCTCCCGGTCGCAGAACGAGCTTGCCCATGTTCACGCCCAAGACGCCATGAAGACACTTCTTCTCAAATCCCTCTGCACTCAGGCAAACCGTGTATGGTCCCGGCCCATCTGCGTCGAAGCGAAAGCTCCCATCCCGTCCCGCGTACGCCGTCTTCGCCGCCCAGCGATGGTCCTCCGGAGCGAGGACGACAGAAGCTCGCCAGATGGTCGCTCCCGTAGGATCGACCACCACTCCATGCACGGACTCAGGACTCAAAACCTGCACCAGGCCGCTGCCAAGTAGAAGAAGACCGAGCATCCACATCGAGCCAGTCTACAGTCACTCCAAACACAAGCTCCGGTTTAGCCGCGACCTTTGATTTGCGGCACTCTCTCGACCAGGTTCGTACCTGCCCCGCCCACCGGTCCAATGTTCAGATCGCCTTTACAGCGCCGCCCTCGCCCGCAGTACCCGTTCCACCGCTTCCTCCGGGGTACTCCCCACCGCCGAAAGATGTCCCATCTTGCGCCCCTTACGCGGCTTCAGCTTCTCATACAAATGCAGCCTCACCCCGGGCACTGCCAGCGCCCTCTCGAACGCCGGCTCGCGCGCCCCCCCATCCTCTCCAATCCAGTGGTCGCCCAGCAGATTCGCAATCGCTGCCGGCTGCACCACATCCACATCCCCCAGCGGCAGATCGCACACCGCCCGTACCGCCTGCTCGAACTGGCTCGTCACGCATGCTCGTTCGCTCTCGTGATAGCTGTTATGCGGGCGTGGAGCCATCTCGTTCACCAGCAACTCACCTGCAGGGGTGACAAACATCTCCACCGCCAGCAGCCCCTCCAGTTGGAACGTATCTGCGATCTCCTCGGCAATCTTCCTGGCTTCGGCCTCCGTCGCCGGCGCAATCGCCGCCGGAATGACACTCCAGCTCAAGATCTGCCGTTCATGATGGTTCCAGGCCGCCGGATACACCTTCACCTCGCCCCGCGGGCTACGCGCCACCATCACGCTGATCTCCCGCTCCAGCTCTACCGCCTTCTCGACGACCCCGGGCCTTTCCCCCAAAGCCTCCCAG
>CAXUNW010000225.1:0-4055 GCA_964252505.1 uncultured Acidobacteriaceae bacterium | reverse complement strand
TGAGGTTCGGCACTTATAGTTTTGTGAGCGATTACGGGTGTCCACACCCCGGCATGCCTCTCTGCCACAAGCAATCCCGTCGAAGCCGTGACGCCCCCATCTTGGAAGCTGGCCCAACATTGCGTTGGAGCGCTGCAAAGAACTGTTTTCAGTATAGCGAATCTACAGCGCACCGATAACGCTACACAACTCCTTCACCGAATCAGCCGACCGCTGCAATGCAGCCTGCTCTTCCGCAGTCAGCTTGATCTCGATGATCTTCTCCAGCCCCTTCGCCCCAAGCTTGCATGGAACCCCGACATACAGGCCGGAGATACCGTACTCGCCTTGCAGGTAGGCGGCACACGGCAGAATCTTCTTCTTGTCTTTCAAAATCGCTTCGACCATTTCAACGGCAGCCGCTGAAGGTGCATAGTACGCCGAACCCGTCTTCAGGTGCTTCACGATTTCAGCGCCGCCATTGGCTGTTCGCGTCTCCAGATCCTTCAGGCGATCCGGAGCGATCAGTTCTGTGATCGGAATACCAGCCATCGTCGAGTACCGCGAAAGCGGAACCATCGTGTCGCCGTGACCACCCAGCACGAAGGCTGTAACGTTCTCCACGGAGACCTGAAGTTCCTCGGCAATAAAGGTCCGAAACCGCGCCGAGTCAAGCACACCAGCCATGCCGATCACTCGCTCGCGTGGAAAACCTGCCTGCTTGTACGCCGCTTGCGCCATCGCGTCGAGCGGGTTCGAGACGATGATCAGGATCGTATTCGGAGATTGCGCCACGACCTTCGACACGACATCAGACATGATCTTGTAGTTCGTATTCAGCAGATCATCTCGGCTCATGCCCGGTTTGCGAGGAATACCAGCGGTGATCACCACAACGTCCGAATTCGCGGTGTCGGAATAGTCGTTTGTTCCAGTGATCTGACAATCGCGCTTCTCGATCGGCATTGCCTGCAACAGATCAAGAGCTTTTCCTTGTGGAACTCCTTCTACGACGTCAATCAGCACGACATCGGCCAGCTCCTTCGCAGCGATCCAATGGGCTGCAGTTGCTCCGACGTTTCCAGCTCCGACAATCGTGACCTTCTTCCGCATATATGTTGCTCCGTAATTTCCGTGATGAGTGATTCATGTACGCCAAAGGTCGCGCTCACCATCATACGGCTGCTCGACCCGGCGAGGCGATTGCGGCGGCCGATGATCGCACGAAAGTCGCTCCACGAACAACATTTCTTGTCTTGGAGATGCTGTGCGTTTATCGTAGTACATGTCCGGCTAACGAACACGCGCACGTCCATTGCCACCGCCTAGGAAACAAGGACCAACGATGCACTCCCCCTTCACGAACTCTAAATTCGCAACGCATCTGGAAGCCGGCACGCAACCTGCGGCCGGGCAAGCGGCTGACACACCTGCAGGCGCGCTTGACGGCTATACGGGCGACCCTAACTTCATGATGTCTCTGGCGCGGGGCCTGGTCGTGATCCAGGCCTTTTCGCAGGCCAGTCCACAGATGACGATCTCGCAGCTTTCGGTGAAGACGGGGCTCTCGCGAGCGGCCGTTCGGCGCTGCCTCTACACGCTGACGAAGCTGGGCTTTGCGGGCGCGGAGGATGGCTCGCGGTACTCCCTGCGTCCGCGACTGCTGACGCTGTCGCAGACCTACACTGCGTCGAGTTCCCTCTCGACGGCAGCGCAGCCGATTTTGGAGCGGATGTCGGCGACCTTTCGCGAAAGTTTTTCGGTGGCGACGCTTGATGGGGACGACATCGTCTACATTGCGCGAACCGCCGGGTCGCGTGTGCTTGCGGTGGATCTGCACATCGGCTCGCGCCTGCCGGCGTACTGCACCAGCATGGGCCGCGTGCTGCTAGCGTATTTGCCTCAGGAGGAGTTGGACGCGTACCTGGCGCGCGCCATCCTGACGCCCCACACGACGCGGACGATCACGACCGTTGACAAGCTGCAGCTTGCGCTGCGCAACGTGCGACGCAACGGGTACGCCGTCGTCGACCAAGAGCTTGAGGTGGGACTGCGGTCTCTGGCCGTTCCAGTGTTTGCCCCTTCGGGGCGTGTGGTGGCGACGGTGAATCTATCGGGCAACGCGCCTCGCATGCCTGTGTACGACATGCAAACGCGCTTCCTGCCCTACCTTCGTACGGCGGCCTCGGAGCTTAGCGCCTTCCTGCGCTGAACCGCATCGTCGCGTTCTGCGCGATTTGTAACCTGCGCCGATACCTATGGGGGTCCCCCCCGGGGGGGAGTGTTTGCAGGTAAGTGCTGCTGAATGTGCCGCTTAGGCCTACCCTGGTCTCGCAACATCGTCAAAGGAAAGGACTTAGGGCTAAAGTCGTCAAAACAAACGGGATAGCGGTAAAGAACCAGATAGCTCCGTGGCAGGCAACCATACACACCCCCTGGTCGACCTGCTCCACCTAGTATATCGGACTGGGCATATCTTCTACGCCATGTGCAAGCTGTTGATTTGGAGGCACTTCCACGATTTGCCTCTTGACACGCAGAGATGCCGTACAAGGGGAACGGAGGCGCCAGGATTTGGAGGAAAAGCAGAGGAGCGGCCTGGAAGCGCACGAACGCGCTCCCAGGGATCGCAGCGCGCCGCGGCTAGTGCCGGGTGAGGAGACCGTTGCCGGTGTCAGCCCCGCAGGCGCCAGTGAGACTCCAGTTGGTGACGGTGAGAGTCGATCCGTCGGTTGAGAAGGTTCCGGAGGCGGTGACGGAGTTTGCGAGGCTGGGATCGTTGTAGGTAAGGGTAAAGCTGCCGCCGGTGACCTGGGAGTTGGAGATGGTTGCCGGGCTGCTGAAGCAGGGGTTCGTTCCGAGGGTTCCGGTTCCGGAGAGCTGGAAGTTGCCAGAGGTGTCGGAGGCGGGTGTCTGGGTGAGCATGGCGGTGATGGTGAGCACCTGACCATCAGGGTCTGAGAAGGTTCCGGTGTAGTTTCCGGTGATGGAGCTGAAGGACTGGGCGGTGGCGTTGGCGGCGGCGGCAAAGGCGCACGTGCCACCGGAGACCTTATAGGTGACGTTAGCCATAGATCGGCCGTCCGTGGCGAGGGTTCCGGAGAGGGTAAGCATGCCTCCGGCGAGGTTCACGCCGGTAAGGGTGACATGATTGGCCGCGTCAGCCGACCCGGTAAGCGCGATGCCGACCGAAGGCGCGATGCAGGCGGCGGAGGAGTCCGAGTGGACGATACCGGTGATGCTGGAGCCGCCGCCGGCGAGGGCACCGGAGAGAGACGGCAGCATGGCGGCGACGGGGTCCGAGGAGGAGACCTGCCAGTTGCCCGCAACGGAGACCGGGCTTGTGGTGCTTGCGCCACTGGGGGAGATGACGACCTGGTTGCAGCCGACGCAGGCGAGAAGCAGGGAGACCGCGGCGGAGGACGCGAGACGAAGATGCATGGAGACTCCGGACCCGAAAGACGTGCGTTGTGGTGGACGAGAGGGACGTGCGTGGGGGTGCGGGCCAAGCCCGTACCAAGCAGCGTATAGGCGGCCGGCACGGAGTACAAGGCAAACCGCAGGCATTTTCGCGGGAGAGAGGTCTACGGGGTTTCATTTTGGAAACGGGAGGACGACCGAAGTGGGCTTTACGCCGCGGGTGGCTCCACGGGTTCCTGCTCCAGGGTGAGTTGGAAGCGAGCCTGGACGGTGGCGACGATCCGGTCGCGGAGTGCGGCGATGTCGGCGTAGGTGGCCCCGCCGCGGTTGATGAGTGCGAGGGTATGGCGGGAGGAGATGCCGGCCCGGCCAAGCGCGAAGGACTTCGTGAAGCCCGCGCGCTCGAGCAGCCACGCGGCGGGTAGCTTGAGCAGCCCGGCGCCTGCGGGGTAACGAGGAATGGACGGCTCCGGGATGCCGAGGGAGGCGGCGATGGGCAGAAGGGCGGAGGGGGCGACGACGGGGTTCTTGAAGAAGCTTCCGGCGCTGCGTGTGTCTTGAAGGCCTTCGGCGCCTTCGGGGAGGAGGATCATGCCCTTGGCCTGGCGGATCTGGCGGACGGCGTGGTAGACGTCGAGCGGGGAGGGGTCGGGGAC
>CAXUNW010000224.1:0-4065 GCA_964252505.1 uncultured Acidobacteriaceae bacterium | reverse complement strand
GTTCCCGCCGTCCCCCGCCTTCACCCGAATCTTCGCTTCATCGATAAACATCTCGTTTCCAGTCTACCGGCTACCAAGACCTCAAAGCCAACCGCGTGCCCTGCGGGGGAGATCGTACGGCCGCGGCGGCTGCCCTATAACCCCTGCAAGTCATCATCTTGTAACCCGACTATGGCATCGTCTTCTTATCAGCATCCAGCCAGGCATCCGCGCTCGAACGATACCCATAACTCTGCGTGCCAGGTAGTACCACTCTCAGGAGACCAGAAATGCCCCACTTCACCACCAGGATGATGCGCCTGCACCTCGCTGCTGCCGCCTGCCTCATCGCACCCCTCACCGCCTTCTCCCAGTCAAGCACCCAGGGCGCTATCGGCGGAACGGTCCTCGACGCAACCAACGCCATCGTCCCAAAGGCCGGCATCACGATCCACAACGACGGAACCAACGCGGATCTTCAGGTCACCGCCGACGACAGCGGCTTCTTCAAAGCGCCGCTCCTTGAGCCTGGAACCTACACCGTCACCGTCAACGCCAGCGGCTTCGGGGCCTACCAAAGCAAGGTCACCGTCCAGGTCGGCCAGATCACCAACCTTGCGCCCCACCTCACCGCCGGTTCCACCACGGAGGTCGTCAGCGTTACCTCCGACGTCCCCGTCCTGAACTTTGAGTCGCCCGACTTCTCGTCCAACATCAACGAGCGCGCTCTCGAGAACATCCCGGTCAACAACCGGCGCTGGTCCGCCCTCGCCCTGCTCACCCCAGGCGTCACCGTGGACTCGAGCGGCTTCGGCCTCATCAGCGTTCGCGGCATCAGCACCATCCTCAACAACATCGAAATCGACGGCGCGGATGACAATCAGGCCTACTTCGCCGAGGAGCGTGGTCGCACCCGCGAGGCCTACTCCACCTCAGGCAGCGCCGTGCGTGAGTTTCAAGTCAACACCGGCGTCTACGCCGCTCAGTATGGTCGCGCCGCCGGCGGCGTCATCAACTCCGTGACCAAGGCTGGAACCAATCAGCTCCACGGCCAGGCCTACTTCTACGATCGCGAAAGCAAGTGGAACGCCTTCAACGATCAGAGCACCATCCCCCAGGTCAGCTCCACCGGTACGGTCACCAACGTTCCCTTCAAGCCCAAAGACATACGCAAGATCTACGGCTTCTCGGCCGGCGGCCCGGTCGTTAAGGACAAGCTCTTCTTCTTCTATACCTACGATCAGCACAGCCGCATCTTCCCGCTCTCGGGCGTAGCCACAAATCCATCCTCCGTCAACAACACCTCAGCCTATGGCTTCAACGCACAGCCGGACCAGGCTCTTCCCACCGGGTCCACCTGCGACCTCACCACGGGCTACCTCGCCGTGCCTGCGAACGGCAACGTTATCGATCCGCAGGCCTGCACCCTGGCCGCGCGCTTGAAGCTTGGAAGCTATGCTGCCGGCGCCGCCCTCTACTCGCAGGATCTGCTTGGGCTCAATAACGACCTCGGCCTCATCGCGCGCACGGGCTATCAGGAGATCAACACACCCAAGCTCGATTGGCAGATCAACCCGAAGGAGCACGTCGAGGTCCTCTATCATCGTCTCCGTTGGGACTCCCCCGGAGGCGTCCAGACCAACGCCACTGGCGATTACTCCTTCGATTCGACGGGAACTGACTTCGTCAAGCTGGACTACAGCCTCGCCAAGCTCACCAGCCTCATACGGTCCAACATCTCCAACGAGCTGCTCTATCAGTACGGACGTGAGCTCAACGACGAGGGCCAGCAGCCCTTCAGCCCCTACTCGCTCAACACCCTCAAGCAGGCCGATGGCAACATCCCCTACGTCACCCTCGACACTAAAATCGGCGCCTTCTTCGGCTCACCGTACTACTCTTATCGCCCCAAATACCCCGACGAGCGCAAATGGCAGGTCGGCGACACGCTCTTCGTCAGCCGCGGTAATCACAGCATCAAGTTCGGCGTCGATCTCGTCCACAACTACGATCTCACCAACCAGGCGCAGTACTACGAAGGCAACTACATCTATACGGCGAACCTTGCCAACTACTTCGCGGATCTCGGCGCCAAAGGCACCGGAACCTGCGACGTAGCCCAGCAGGCTAACGCCACCCTGAACGCCAAGACCAACGCCATCCAGACCGCCGTCGGCGTCTACCCCTGCTACAACTCCTACCAGCAGGGCTTTGGACCCACCACCTTCGACTTCGCGACCATGGACTACGGATTCTTCGCCCAGGACAACTACAAGATCACCCCTCGTCTCACCTTGGAGCTCGGCCTCCGCTACGATTACGAAGCCACTCCTTCCCCCGTTACCGCCCTGACCTCGGCCACCGGCGCCTTCGTCCCATACAACGGCATTGCCAACGATCCGCACGACCGCAATAACTTCGGGCCGCGCATCGGTTTCGCCTATGACGTCTTCGGCTCGGGAAAGACTGTCGTCCGTGGCGGATTCGGCATGTATTACGGGCGCATCACCAACGGCAATATTGGAACCATCCTCGCCACAACCGGAAGCCCCCTCGCTCAGACGACTCCCACAGTCAAGGCCTCTCTTGGCCTCGCTTCCGAGCCGTACTTCGGTAGCCGCTTCTCCACCGCGCAGCTGACCTCCTCGGCGAAAGCCGCCGGATTCTTCCGCGCACCCAACCTCCAGAATCCCCAGGTCATGGAGTTTGACCTTCAGGTCCAGCAGGAGCTCGGCCACTCCACCTTCTTCCAGCTTAGCTACCTCGGCGCACTTGGCAGAGAGCTGCCTAACTTCCTCAACGTCAACCTGAACCCCGCAACCACCGGGACCGGCGCGGTCACCAACGACAGCATCACCTTCACCGACACCACCGGCAAGAGCCCCCTGCCGAACGGCACCGTCATCAACCTACCGGTCTACAACAGCTACGGCAACGTCGGCCTGCTCGGCCCCAGCGCGACCAACTTCAACGCCATCACCGAGTACATCAGCAACGTCAATTCGAGCTACAACGCCTTTGCGGCCGAGATTCAAAACCGTTCTCTCCGCAGCGTCCAGTTCGACGCCAGCTACACCTGGGCCCACGCACTCGACTTCGCCCAGAACGCCTCCACCGCCACAAGCACCAACACGTGGTATGACCCCTTCGGCAATCCGCGCGTCAACTATGGCAACAGCAGCTTCAACATCCCCAATCGCTTCGTCGGATACGTGCTCTATAACTTCCCCAACATGGAAGGTCACGGCGCCCTCAAGTACCTCACCAACGATTGGAGCCTCGACAACAGCTTTCAGTTCCAGACCGGCCTGCCCTTCTCGGCCGCCGTCAGTGGAAGCAGCTCCAGCGCTGCCGTCTCCTCTGGCCTCAACGGCGCCGGAGGTCAGTCCTTCATCCCGCAACTCGGCCACAACAACTACACCTACAACCGCATCCTGGTCGATGACGTCCGTGTCGAAAAAAACTTCGCCCTCACCGAACGCGCCAATCTTCAGGTCTTCCTCCAGGCCTTCAACATCGCCAACCACCAGAACGAAACCTCGGTAAACGGCACAGCCTTCAACATCACCGGAAACTCCGGCACGACCGGAACGGCCGTCTATCAGTCCAACTTCGGCACCGTCAACCGCACCAACAACAGTGGCTTCAGCTACACGCCGCGCCAGCTCGAACTCTCCGCCCGCCTCTTCTTCTAAACACGTCAACCACCTCCTCCACCAAGGGCAGCTTCGGCTGCCCCTCTTCTTTCCCACCATAATTTTCCATAAACGCAATCCCAAATGGGAACAGATCCGCTACTATGGAGCCCATCCCCACAGACGGGTAAACTCCGATGCACCCCCTCCGCCGCCCAGAGCCTCTCGCGGCAACACGCACCACCCCACGGCCCCTCATCCTTGGCGGTCTCCTCCTCGCCTGCGCCCTCGCCGCCCCTTCCCAAACCACCAGCTCCGGCGCCATCGGTGGTCGCCTCACCGCCCACGACTACTCCGGCCTCCGTGCCGACATCACCGCCCACGAGCTCGCCACCGGCCTCGCCCACACCACCCGCCCCACCCCTGCCGGCGCCTTTCTCCACACCCCCCC
>CAXUNW010000223.1:0-4088 GCA_964252505.1 uncultured Acidobacteriaceae bacterium | reverse complement strand
GAATATCCACGCACGTCACGCCCGCGCCCAGCGCCCCCGCACCCTGCATCACGCCAATCGCATTCGTGTAAAACTCCCCGGTCAGCCGAGCCTCCGTCTTGTTTTTCCCGAACGTAAACATCCCCAGGCCCGGCACCAGAACCACCGTTGGGCTCGCATCCCGAATCGCCGGCGAGTCCGCCAGCGCATGCTCCCCGTAGTACCGCGCATACTCCGCCCGGTACGTCTCGAGCGCCACCTCCATTAGCTCCTTCAACTCCGAGGGATCCCCCGCCGGGTCCCACGGCACAAACATCGGACGAATCTTCGTCCGGATAAAGTGATCCGGACAGCTCGTCCCCAGGTGCGCCAGCTCCTGTGCCTGCGTCGAGTTCACAAATCCCAGCACCGCCGCCGAATCTGAAAAACTCCCGATCCACCGCTGCTTCCGCGACACCAGCCCCCGCAAATGCGGAAAGATCTTCAACGCAATCGCCTGCCGGTCCTCCCGCGTCGTCACCGCTCTCCCGCCGAAGACCGTATGCCCCTCCGTCTTCGCGTGCCGCTCGATAAACTGCCCCAGCTCGTCGATGATCGTGATCGTGCTCAGGTAGCTCAGCCGCTGCGTCTCCCCCCAGGTAAACAGCCCGTGCCCTCCCAGCACCACGCCGTCGCACTCCGGCGTCTCCTCCACGATCTTCCGCAGCATCATCCCCAGCTCAAACCCCGGCCGCTGCCACGGCAGCCACGCCAGCTTATGCCCGAACTCGCGGTTGAACTCCTCCATCTTCGTCTTCCCGTTCGCCGAGGCCGCCAGCGCTATCCCCCAGTCCGGATGCAGATGGTCCACATGCGGAAATGGCAGAAATCCATGCAGCGACGTATCGATCGAGGCCGCCACCGGATTGTTGTTGAACGTACACATCGGGTATAGGTCCACCATCTCGTCCTCGAGCGCAACCCCCTTGTACGCCTTCTCGAGCGACAGCAGCCGATCCATGTAGAGCGTCGCAAACCCCGTCCGCTTGATGCTCCCCAGGTCGCCGCCCGATCCCTTCACCCATAGCACCGTGACCGGCTCACCTGTAATCGGGTCCTTCTGCGTCAGCTTGGAGCTTGTATTGCCCCCACCGAAGTTCGTGATGCGCAGGTCCGAGCCCAGCAGGTTCGACCGGTAGCGCAGCAACTCCGGTTCATCCAACGTAGAGGCAACCGACTCATCCCATCGGTCTTCCAGAAACCGCAACCCATTTGCATCCGACATAACCCAAACCCCTTTTTCCCGTCCAGCGCACTCATCATTCCACAGCAAACATCAATAGAGCAACTGTTCCGCAAGAGAATTGATACGTCTCAACCCGCCCGCACTACGCCCCCGCTTCGCGTCACCATCCGATGATCCACATAGTTATACGGCGGAACATGCTGCCCGCGCAGCAGCGCCAATCCCAGGTGAATCAAGCTCGGCCCGTAGGAGCTCGTCTCATGCGACACCGACCCGATCAGCGGAGATCCCGCCCGGTTCATCTCCACCAGCGCCTCCTCGATGCAGTCCTGCCCTACGATCGCCACATGCCGCTCCCGCTTTGCCTCCCGCGCCGCATCCACCACGCCCAAAGCGCTCGTATCGTTGCTGGCCGCGACCAGAATCCGCCGGTCGCGCGGATGCCGCGCCAGAAAATCCGAAACCAGCTTCCGGCTCACCTCCCGCATCCCCCTCCCGTCGATCCGCACAAAACACTCCACCGGGATCTCCGGCAACACACTCTTTACCCCCTCAAAGGCACCCGTAATCCGGCTCTGCACCAACTGCCCAGCCTCTGGCAGGTCCAGCCCAATCACCCAGTCCACCCGCGCATCCCACGCCTCCTTCGCATGCCCCGCCAGCGTCGTCCCCGCCTCGAATCCCACCCGGTAGTTATCCACGCCGAAGAACGTCGCGTGCGGATGAGGTATGTCGATCGCGATCAGGGGTATCTTCGCCGCCGCAATCTTGTCCGCGATCACCGGGGCCACCTCCTGCTCCACCTGGAACTCGATTACCAGGTCCACCCGGCTCTTGATAAACTCCTCCGCGTTCCGCACCGCCGTCGCCGCGTCGTAGCAGTTATCCAGGATCACCAGGTCCACGCCGACACTCGCCGCCGCATCCTTCAGGCTCTCCGTCACCTCCACAGAAAACGGCATCTCCCCGCTCAAACATCCGTATCCGAACCGCATCTTCGTCGGCCGCGTCACCTGCCGGTACAGTCCATCCGGCGAGTGCGACAGATAGCCCCGATGCACAAACGTCTTCAAAACCCGGTATACCGTCGTCTTTGAAATGCGCGTCTGCCGGTGTACCTGCTCGAGCGACATCGGCTGGTTCTCAGACTGCATCAGCTCGAGAATATCGAGCGCCTTCGACAGCACCGGAATCAAATACAGCCGCTTACTTGTCTTCTGCAACGTCCAGCCTCTCTTTATCGATCAAGCCCGAAGCGGCGCCAGGAATCGTGTCATCTCGAATGCGGCGAAGCGGAGCAGACCCCGCATTTCGCTTTGTTCATTGCCTTGTTTGCCTCGCGCGTGCCGCCTCGGTCACCGCCACCGCAACCTACGCATAGCTGCCCCCCGCGCCCGCATTCGCCGAGCGCCGCTCCTCCTCAATCCTCTCTATGTACCCCTGCGTCCGCAGGCACTGCAGCGGATCAGCCACCAGCCCCCGCGCCTCCCGCCATTCCCGCACCACAGGCCGTACATCCTCCCAGAAAGCTCCCCGAAAGCACTCCTCCGCCTCCACCAGCCGGCATCCATCCTGCAGCTCCGCCAACTCCGTCTGGTCGACCAACGCCGCCTTCGCATAAAGCTCCTGCGCCGTCACCACAGTCTGCACCATCGCCTCCATCTTGCCCTTCAGGTTGTGGCTCTGGTCGATCATGAACGCCACGCCCGCCGTCTCTTCCCGCCCCGCGGAGATCAACTCATGGAAGATCCGAAACACCTGATAAGGATCGATCGACCCCAGCGTCAAATCATCGTCCGCATACTTCCGGTCATTGAAGTGGAACCCGCCAAGCGCGTTCGCGTGCAGCAGCCAGGCCACAATCTGCTCAATATTCGTGCCTTGATAGTGGTGCCCCGTATCCACCAGAACCTTCGCCTTCGGCCCCGCCCCGCGCGCCAGCTCCAGCGCCATCCCCCAGTCCGCAATGTCCGTATGGTAAAAAGCCGGCTCAAACGGCTTGTACTCCACCAGCATCCGCTGCTCCGGACCCAGCGCCGCATGCATCTTGCCCAGAACCTCCTCCATCCATCCGATCCGCCGCCGGATACTCTGCGTCCCCGGGTAGTTCGACCCGTCAGAAACCCACATTGAAACATCCTTGGACCCCAACGCCTTGCCGATCTCGATCGAATCCAGGCAATGCGCCAGCGCCTTCCCTCGAACCTCCGCCGAGGGGCTCGCAATCGACCCGTATTTATAGCTCTGGTCCTGAAAGAGATTCGGATTGATCGACCCTGCCTTCACCCCCGTGCTTGCCTCGAGCGCCTTGATCTCCTCCACGCTCGCCAATCCTTTCGGCAGGTCCCACAACACATGCAACGCCACGGTCGGTGCCGCCCCCGTCAGCCGGTTCACCTCCGCCGCATCGGCAAACTTCTCCGCAATCGTCGTCGCCGCGCTGGCCTGCGAGAACTTGCCGAACCGCGTCCCGGTGTTCGCAAATCCCCACGACGGAACCTCGATGCGAAAGCTGTCCAGCGCCGCGAATACCCGTTCCCTGCTCTCCTTCATTGCGTCTCTCCAGACTCCATATCCATCACCAGCAGCACATCCAGAAACCGTGGTCCATGCACACCCTTGATGCGCGTCATCTCGATATCCGCCGTCGCCGACGGCCCTGAGATAAAGGTAGTCCCAAAAGCCGGCCGCCGGGCAAGAACCTCCATCGCCTGCGGGACCGTCGTCACCACCGCACTCGCCCGCACCAGGCACAGGTGGTAGTCCGGAATCAGGGACACCGCCCGCCTCCCCTGACCCGCAACCGTCTGCAGCACAATCGTGCCCGTCTCCGCGATCGCCGCCGTCGACTCTGTCAGAACGCCTTCAAACCGGTCGATCGCTC
>CAXUNW010000222.1:0-4105 GCA_964252505.1 uncultured Acidobacteriaceae bacterium | reverse complement strand
CTCTTCTCCCGCGTCATGCAGGTCTTCTCCGCCGTCTCCGGGGCCAACACCAACCCCACCCTGCAGGCCGTCCAGGATGCCGAAGCGCCTCGCCTTGCCGCCCACCAGGACGCCATCTACCTCGACCCCAAACTCTTCGCTCGCGTGGACACCCTCTATAAGCAGCGCGCCGCCCTGGCCCTTGACCCGGAGTCCCTCCGCCTCCTCGAAGTCACCTGGCAGCGCTTCGTCCACGCCGGAGCCAACCTCGCCGAGGCTGACAAGACCCGCCTCAAGCGGCTCAACGAAGAGGAATCCACCCTCCAGAACACCTTCATCACCAAGCTGCTCGCTGCCACCAAAGAGGCCGCTCTCCATACCGAAGACGCCTCTACCCTCGCCGGCCTCTCCCCCGCCCAGCTCGCCAACGCCGCCGAGGCCGCGAAGGCCCGCAAGCTTCCCGGCTACCTCGTTCCGCTCCAGAACACCACCCAGCAGCCCGACCTCGCCCTCCTGACCAGCCGCGCAGCCCGCCAGACCCTCTTCGAGCACTCCTGGAACCGCGCCGAGCGCGGCGGACCGAACGACACCCGCGAAACCGTCCTCCGCCTCGCCGCCCTCCGCGCCGAGAAGGCTCAACTCCTCGGTTTCCCCACCTACGCCGCCTGGAACCTGTCCGATCAGATGGCCAAGACCCCCGCCGCCGCCCTCGCCTTCATGGATGCTCTCGTCCCTGGAGCCACCGCCAAGGCGCGTCGCGAAGCCGCCGACATTCAGGCCGTCATCGACGCGCAGCACGGCGGCTTCACCCTCGCCCCCGCCGATTGGGAGTTCTACGCCGAGCAGGTCCGCAAGGCAAAGTACGATCTCGACGAATCTGCCATCAAGCCCTACTTCGAGCTCGATAACGTCCTCCACAACGGCGTCTTCTTTGCCGCCACCCAGCTCTACGGCATCACCTTCAAAGAGCGTCACGACCTTCCCGTCTACCATCCTGACGTCCGCGTCTTCGAGGTCTTCGACGTCTCTGGCAAACCCCTCGCCCTCTTCTATTGCGACTACTTCAAGCGCGACAACAAGAACGGCGGAGCCTGGATGGACGAGTTCGTCGGCCAGTCCAAACTCCTTGGAACCCTGCCCGTCATCTACAACGTCGCCAACCTGCCCAAGCCGGCCGCCGGAGCCCCCGCCCTCATCACCTTCGAGGATGTGACCACCATGTTCCACGAGTTCGGCCATGGCCTTCACGGCATCTTTGCCGACACCGTCTACCCCAGCCTCTCCGGCCCGCAGGTCTCACGCGACTTCGTGGAGTTTCCTTCGCAGTTCAACGAGCACTGGGCCGCCAACCCCACCGTCTTCGCCCACTTCGCTCGCCATTACCAGACCGGCGCCCCTATGCCGCCTGAGCTTGCCGCCAAAATCAAGCAGGCGGCCACCTTCAACCAGGGCTATCGGCTCACCGAGCTGCTCGCCGCCGCCGAGCTCGACCTCCAATGGCACACCATCGCTCCTGGCCGGAAGGTCGCCGACACCGACGCCTTCGAGCAGGCTGCCCTCACCCGGACCCATCTCAACCTGGCCGCCGTCCCGCCGCGCTATCGCACCACCTACTTCGCTCATATCTGGGGCGGTGGCTACGCCGCCGGCTACTACGCCTATCTCTGGGCAGAGTCGCTCGACGACAACGCATTCCAGTGGTTTGAAGACCACGGCGGCCTCACCCGCGCCAACGGCGACCGCTTCCGCGCCATGATCCTGTCCAGAGGCAACACCGTCGATCTCGACTCGCTTTATCATGCCTGGCTCGGCCACGATCCTGCCGCCGCACCCATGCTCAAGTACAGGGGGCTGGCAGAGCCCGGCAGATAAAGGTCACCGAAGCGCCAGAATGGGGTTCTTCCGGCTTTCCACAAAAATTCATCCAGCGTCTGTATGGAGTTTGGGCAAACTAAAGTAATATACACACATGATTGGATCCTTGGCGACATCCCCGTGCTCGAAGTGCCGTTACGATGAGGCGCGCTCCTCTCATCGCCGCTGGTATGAATATCCACTGGGCCTGATCGGCCTCCTGCCGTTCCGTTGCCTTTCCTGCCAGCAGCGGTTCTTCCGGCTTGCCGGCCGTCGCTAAGCGCGGCTGCTGGCGCCTCAGGGCGTAAGCGTTACATCGTCACGAACGCGCGCGTCCCGCAGAAAATCAAACGTCCCGGAACCATGCGTCCGGATGCCCTCGACGCGCCGCGCCGCGACCACCTCGTTGTTCGGGTACCACAGCGGGATGACCGGAAGATCCTCGGCCACAAGCCGCTGAATCTCCACATACATGGCCCTGCGCCGCGTAGTGTCGGTCTCGCCGGACGCGGCGGCGATTAGCGCATCCACACGCGCGTTCGTATACCTCCCGCGGTTTCCTCCCTTCGGCGGAAAGCTCGCCGTTCCATACGCATACCGAAAGATGTCCGGATCTTCATTGCTCCCGATCCAACGCAGAATGTACATCTGGAACGCGCCCTTCGTAATGTCCGCGTAGAACGTCCCAAACTCCGCGGATCGCGTCGTCAGCTCGATCCCCGCCTCGCGCATCTGCTGCTGCAACACCGTTGCCAGCAGACGAACCGTCTCGTCGGTCGAGGTCTTCAGCGTCACCCGCAGCCTTATGCCGTCTTTCCCCGCCGGAAAGCCTGCAGTGTCCAGCAACAGCTTGGCGCCTTCCACATCGCGCGGATACACCGGAATCTCACCCGGCTTTGCCGCAGCCCAATGCTCGGCCGGAAGCAGCGTCGTCGCCGGACGCGCCTGTCCGCGCCACAACGCCCGGATAACGGCCTCCTTGTCGATCGCCATCGCCATCGCCTGCCGGACGCGCCGGTCCCTCAACGCCGGATCCTGCACATTTAGCGTCATGTAGAGCGCAATGGAGCTTGGCGCCGACTCCACCCGCAGAGTCTGTGCCTGTTCGAGCGCGTGGACCATGTCGAGCGTCACCACGTTACTCTCGATGTCCGCTGAACCCTTCCGCATCTCAAGCGCCGCCGTAATGTTGTCCGGAACCACGAGAAGGCGCACTCGCCCGATCCGCCGCGAACCGGCCACGGCCGGCTGCTGCGTCTCCGCCCAGTAGTTCGGGTTCCGTTCCAACACCACCTCCTTGTCCTGCACCGCGCTCACGAACCGGAATGCACCCGAGCCTACCGGATGCAGCCCAAAGTCGCGGCCAGCCCCGCGCGGAACCACCCCGAACAGTCCATCGCTCAGGTTGAACGCCAGTCCGGAATCCGGCCGCTTCGTTCGCACCACAACCGTCAGCCGATCCGGCGTCTCCACCCGCTCCACTGTGCCGAAGTTTCCGCTCTTGGCGGAGACCACCGTTCCGTCCAGCAGGCTTCGGATCGTCCAGGCCACATCCTCCGCCTCAAGCGGTCGCCCATCGTGGAAGCGCACCCCATCCCGCAGATGGAACACCCAGGTCAGCGCCTCCGGCCGCTCCCAGCTCGTCGCCAGCCACGGCTGCAACACATAGTGCTCATCCTTCTTCACCAGCGCATCGAACACCAATCCGCCCACCCGCTCCGACTGAGCATCCGTCCCCTGCCGCAGGTCAAGGTTGTTCGGGCTGGACTCGATCAGCATCACGACCGTGCCTGGAGCGTCGCGCCGCCCTTGGCACCCAAGCCCGCCGGCCAGCAGCAATCCCAGCAGCGCCCGTCGCGCAGTCACCTTACCCAAACGTCACCTTCCCCAGCACTACAGCGCGCGCCGCCCCTGTCGCCGCCGGCACATTCCCTGCCCGGCGGTGCCACGTCAGCCAGGCCATCAGCGCGAACGCCATTCCTTCCTTCGCCTGCGCCGGAATCCCAAGCTCCCCGGAGTCCCGCACCCTGATGCTCAGCGGCTCTAACCCCGCCCGCAATAGCTCCATCAGATACCCGTTGCGCGCGCCGCCTCCTGCCACCACGAAGTCCGTCCCCCGCGCCAGCGGAGCCGACTGGCCAAGATGCGCCCACACAAACCGCCGATATGCCGCGATCACCGTCTCCGCCGCCAGCGCTGTCGCCGTGGCCACAACGTCTGCCTTGCCGCCGCCCGCGGCCTCACACGCCGCCACAAACCGCTCCGTGAACTC
>CAXUNW010000221.1:0-4128 GCA_964252505.1 uncultured Acidobacteriaceae bacterium | reverse complement strand
GCCCGGCCGCTCATCGCCAAGCGCATGGTCGAGTCCAAGCAGACCAGCCCCCACGTCCACACCATCTTCAAGGTGGACATGACCCGCATCGTCAAGCTCCGCGAGCGCGAGAAGAACAAGTACGAGCAGCGCAACGGCGTCAAGCTCACCTACATGCCGTTCATCACCCGCGCCGCCGTACAGGCGCTCCGCAAACACCCGGTCGTCAACGCCGCCATCCAGGGCGAGGCCATCCTCTATAACCGCAACATCAACATCGGCATTGCCGTTGCCCTCGATTGGGGTCTCATCGTCCCCGTCGTCAAGCAGTGCGAAGAAAAGAACTTCCTCGGCGTCGCCCGCTCCATCGTCGACCTCGCCGAGCGTGCCCGCGCCAAGAAACTCGCCCCCGATGAAGTCTCCGGAGGCACCTTCACCCTCACCAACGCCGGCATCTTCGGCGAGCAGTTTGGAACCCCCATCATCAACCAGCCGCAGGCCGCCATCCTCGGCATCGGCGGCCTCAACAAGGAAGCCCTTGTCCTCACCGACAAGGACGGCCAGGACACCATCGCCATCCGCTCCGTCCAGCGCTTCACCCTCGGCTTCGACCACCGCATCGTCGACGGCGCCGATGCCGGCAAGTTCATGTCCGACTTCAAGGCCTACCTTGAAAACTGGTCCGAGGATCTCGGATAGGCTCGAGAATAGTTGCCCGCTCATTGATCTTTCCCGAATTTGAACCTCGCCGCGCGAATCTGCTCCCCGTAGCAACCGCACAGCAACATTTCATGCTCTTATCACGTCAAGGAGACAGGGCATGGAACCTACACGAACGTTCTTCGAGCGCCGTCTCCAGACCGTCTTCCAGGTCACGCCCGCGCTTGGCGCGCAACCCATTGGCCTCACCCTGCACTCCGTCCAGCGTTTCTCGTCGCAAAAAGCGCCACCGATCCTCAAACGCCTTCGCGCCCCCGCACAAAGCGCCTTTACCCTCCTCTTTCACGGCCCCATCGATCCTGTCCTGGAGCAGTGCATCTACGCCCTTCGCCCAAAAGACGCTCCAAAGTCGCAGCCTGAAACGCTCTGTTTCCTTGTGCCTCTCGGTCCGGCGCTGTATCCCTCGACCATGCAGTATGGCGCGCTCTTCCACGCGGGCTCCTCGAACTCCTGACACAAATCCCCTACTGCGTAACGCGGTCTGACCGGAAGATCAGAAGGTTCCCGTCCGGATCGGTCGCCGTTACCTCGCCCCGACTCCGCTTTACCCCAACTCCGCGCCGCTTCAGCTCGCCCGTGGTCTTTCCTACATCCGCGACCGCAAAGTAAGTCCTCGACCGCTGGTCGCCATCGGACGAGAACAGGTAGATCTCCTGTGTGCTCCCCGGGATCACCAGCACATCCGCGTGTCCGGCAAGCTCCCCGAACCCCAATCGCTGCTTGTAGAACCCCATCGCGCTCGGAAGATCCCGCATCGGCAGCGCAACCCCGAACATCTCGTCCGAGATCCTTGCCGTCCCTAGGTGCTTCCCACGATCCAGCGTGTGCTTCGAGTCAGGCATATATTGCGTGTACTCAATGTTCTGTCCTTCCGGACCGTCCATCGTGAACAGCAGGTTGCCCATCCCAGCCTTCTTCAGCGTGTGCGGCTGCAGTCCCAGGTTTACATACTGTGCGCGCAGCGCCTCCAGGTCCTTGCCGTCAAAGCACAGGTGCATAAACCCAGGCGGTTCCTTCGCCCCGTCCGCGCCAGGTCGCTGCGGGTAAAGCTCCAGGAACTCCCGATCGTTGACCTTGTAGAACGCCTGCGTCACCGCGCCATCCTTCTCCGCTGAGAACGCCTTCTCAAAGCCCAGCTTCTCGTAGAAGGCCTGCGATGCGCCAATGTCCTTCACCCGGATCGCGGTATGCGCCAGCCCCACAAACGGCGCCGCATCCGGACTTCCCTGGGCAGGAGCCAACCCCGCGAAACCCGCCACCAGCAAACACCCGATTACGCCGCGCCGCCGCATCCCGCTTCCAACCCTCATCGCACCCTCCCGATATCGATCCCGCAGACGGAGCATAGCGCATTCCCGGTCTGTCCTGCCCGAATCAGGCCTGCGGCGCTAAGGCCCGAACGCCTTGACCTCGATCAGCCGGAACCCGCCTCTGCCTTCGGGCTTCGTCAGAACCACCCGCAGCGCGCGCGTCGCGACAGCCGGAAACTCCACCACGTTCTCTCCTCCCGCAAGCGGGGTCTCCGGACTCCGTAACTCGCCCGCAATCTCCTCCCAACCCGCCGCTGTTCGCCGCTCCAATCGATACCCCGCAGGTGCCCCGAACCGCTTGCCATCCGCTAGGAAGGCCAGCTCCACACGCCGAACCAACCTGTCCACGCCGAAGTCGACCGCCCACCAACTCTCCGCCGAAGTCTCCTCAGCCGCCGGAGACCAGCCATTCGCGACCTCTGGGAAGAACCACATCCTCCCGTCGTTAGCCTCCGCCGCGAAGCCTGTGTTCGACGACGCACTGGCTTGCGGCCCATCTGCAAACCCCACGTTGACCGCCAGATCCACCCTCTCCGGAGCATCCGCGATCCTTGCAGGCCGAAGCGCCCCTTGAACCGTCACGCGTCCAGGAGCTCCTGGCCCCCAAACCCTCTTCCCATCCACATACACCGAAAGGCCTGCTCCTACCTCATAGCGCCTTCCGTCTTCATCCCATACGATCCCAACCTCGTTGCCGTGATACATCACGCCTTGCACCGCGAAGTACCGTATTCCGGACCCGCCGATCAGCGGATCGATCTCCAGCACATCGTCCTGACGCGGCCGCAGTCCAAGCAGCCCGCTGAGCACCAGGTCGACATAGGTCGAGTGTTCATAGTGGTGCGATCGCGGCAGTCCAACGACCGGCCCGCCTCGGTCGGGGTCGTAATCCTCCTGGAGGTCCGGCTTGCCCGGCGCAACGAAGTGCTGGTGCGTATACTGCCGCAGCAGCCTTACATAGTCCTCTGGGTTTACGCCCCCGCGCGCACTCACTGGGTAGTCGTCCAGCAGGTTCGCCATCCCGCTCAGCGCCTGCGAGGTCTGGAACGGCCACGAAGGCCCATTCCACTGGCACTCCCTCAGCCCGGTCGCCTTGTCATAGCGATACTGTGTCATATACCGCGCATAGGTGGGCTCCGTCGTCCGCAGTCCCGCCGCGCCACCCAACTCCGTAGCCGAGAGCGCATGACGCCACGCGGCGCCATACTTTGCCTCGTCCCTGGGAGGCAGCTCGTACATCCACGGCACAAACCCTACCAGCTCCCGCCCCCGGATAAAGTCCCCGGCTTTGACTGTAGCCGTCGACCGCTGATACCGATCCGTAAAGTGCGCGAAGCCCGGGTGCCACAACTGCTCCAGCGTCGCCGTCCGTAGCCGTTCCGCCCGCCGCGTGTACTCGGACGCCACCCGAGGCTGTCCCGCTACCGTGGCAAACCGCGCAATCGCCCGCGCATTACCAAACTGATAGCTGTTGATCGACGGCCGGAACGCATACCCTCCGGTAAACCCGTTCCGGTTCTGCTCCGTGCTCCCGGCATCCGTAAACCCCGCACCGGAAGCATCGATCGACGCAATCGTATACTCGGTCGCGTCCGCGATCGGCTCTACCCAGTAAAGCCCTCGAGCCCGGTCGAAGTGGTCGTCCCACAGGTTGAATACAGATTGCATCGTGTCGAGATGCCGCACACCCACGCTCCAATCTCCCGTCACGCGCGCTGCCCCCTCAGCCGCCGCCGCAATCCCCTCCGAAAAGTGCCGGTCGTTGCCTCCGCCGGTATACAGATGATCCACAAGGTCATTGACCACCGAAGGATCCCGCAGCCAACGCCCCTCCATCAGGTGAAACGAAGCCGAATCGTTCAAATCCGTATACGGCTCCCGCGCCCACGGCACATCCGCCAAAAACTCCAGCACCGTTGTGCCCTGCGGGCCGATCTCCCGCACATGCGACCGAAACACCTTCCACCGGTAGTAATAAATCTGCTGGATCTCCGCATCATCGATCTCCAGGAACGGGATCTTTCGCAGATACCACGGCGCATCCGCGCCAAAGTTCTCCACCGCCAGCCTCTCTCGTTGCAGAATCGGCTCCCGCTGCGCCACCATCCCCGCGCAACCC
>CAXUNW010000220.1:0-4140 GCA_964252505.1 uncultured Acidobacteriaceae bacterium | reverse complement strand
CCTCTACCTCACCCGCGGCAAGCACACCATCAAAATGGGCTTCGCCTTCGAGCGCCTCCAGAACAACCAGCTCGGCACCGCCAACCCCAACGGCCAATTCATCTTTTCCAATCTCGCCAGCTTCCTCTCCGCCACCCCCACCAGCTTCAACGGCCCCGTCTCGCAGGGAACCTCGCCCCGCGATCTTCGCCAGTCCGTCTTCGGTGGCTATCTCACCGACAACTACCGCATCGCCGGCAACCTCACCCTCAATCTCGGCCTACGCTACGAGCCCGTCACCGTCCCCACCGAGACCGCCAACCGCCTCGCCCTGCTTCCCACCCTCACCGCCTCAACCCCCAACCTCGGCAGCCCCTACTTCCAGAACTCCAGCCTCAAGAACTTCGCCCCCCGGCTCGGCTTCGCTTGGGATCCCTTCGGCCACGACATGACCTCCGTCCGCGGCGGATACGGCATCTACGACACCCAGACCCTCAACTACCTCTATGAAGGCCTCTCCATCTTCACCGCGCCCTATCTCCTTCTTGGCAACGTGACCAGCCTCACCACCGGAGACTTCCCCAAAAACGCGTACGTCAAGCTCAACGCCGCCGGCCCCGTCGGCCTCCGCTACGCCTACACCGACCAGCAACCCAAGCGTGGGTACATCCAGCAGTACAGCTTCAACGTCCAGCAGCAGCTCCCCGACGACTTCACCATGCAGGTCGGCTACGCCGGCTCCCGCGGCATCCATCTCCCCTACCGCGTAGACGACGTCAACACCGTCCAGCCCATCCGCGACGCCCTGGGCTACGGCTTCTTCGGCCCTAACTGCACCGTCTGTAAGACCGCCGCGCAGCTCAACGCAGCCAAGCTCAACCCGAACGTCGGCCAGATCTCCGCCGTCTTCCAGTCCGGCTACTCCCACTACAACTCTCTCCAGGCCAGCCTCAACAAACGCTTCAGCCATAGCACCCAGTTCCAGATGTCCTACACCTGGGCCAAGTCCATCGACGATGGCTCCTCCTCCACCTTCGGCGATACCTTCGCCAACTCGGTCTCCTCCCTGCCCACCTGGGCGCCCGACCGCCGCCGCGCCATCTCGGACTTCATCGTCGCCCACAACCTCGTCCTCAACTACCTCTACGAGCTCCCTCAAATCCGCGAGACCTCCTTTGCGGCGCCTCTCCTCAATGGCTGGCAATGGGGCGGTATCTACCAATTCTCCACCGGCGAGCCCTTCACCCCGCTCCTCTCCGGCGATCCCCTCAACCTCAAGTCCGCCGACACCTTCGCCTTCCCCGACCGGCTCACCGGCCCTGGCTGCGGCGGCAACCCCGTCAAACCCTACACGGCCACCAACCGCGCCTTCGTCAACACCGCATGCTTCGCCTTTCCCGCCTTCGATCCCGTCACCGGCTACACCCATCTCGGCAACGCCGGGCGCAACTCCATCATCGGACCCAGCCTCAGCGAGTTCGACACCTCCCTCATCAAAAACACCCGCTTCAACCTCTTCCAAGAGGGCCTCAACCTGCAGTTTCGCGCTGAGCTCTTCAACGTCGCCAACAAAGGCAACTACGGGCCGCCCCCCAAGGCCGGAACGCAGCTCTTCGGGGCCAACGGAGCGCCTCTCTCGGCCGCCTCGGCAGGTGTCCTCGTAGGTCCCGCCGCCACCAGCTCCCGCCAGGCACAGTTCGCCCTCAAGCTCCTCTTCTAACCCGTCTTCAGCTCCAGCCTCACGCACCCGGCTAAAGCGGCTGCGCCCCTCCGCCTTCTCCCAGGTGGAATCGTCCCACCAGCCCCTGCAACTGTGCCGCCAGGCTCATCAACTCATCGCATGCGCCCGCCGACCGCTTCGCCCCGTCCGCCGACTCTGTCGCAAACCGGGTAATCTCATCCACATTCCAGCTCACCCTCTCCGTCGCCTTCACCTGCTGCGTCGTCGCCGCCGCGATCTGCCCTACCATCTGGCCCACCCGCTCCGCATCGTCCACAATCTGCAGCAGCGACGATCCCGCATGTCCCGCCGTCGCCGCCCCTGACGCCACCGCCCGCGTCCCCGTCTCAATCTGTTCAATCGTCACCCGGGTCTCGCTCTGGATGCTCTCCACCATCTGCGCTATCTCCTGCGTCGCGTTGGACGTACGCTCCGCCAGGCTTCGTACCTCCAGCGCCACCACTGCAAACCCACGCCCTTGTTCTCCCGCGCGCGCCGCCTCAATCGCCGCGTTCAGCGCCAGCAAGTTCGTCTGCCCCGCAATCTCCTCAATCACTCGCACAATCCGCCCTATCTCGTCCGATCGCCTCCCCAGAACCTGCACATGGTCCGAGATCGCAATCACCGACCGCGCAATCAACTGCATCTGCGTCAGTGAGTCCTGAACCAGAACACCTCCGCTACCCGCCCTCTCCGCCGCCGTTCGGGCCCTTGCCGCCGTCGTCACGCAGCTTCCCGAAACCTCCTGAACCTGCGTGGTCATCTCCTGGAGCACCTGCCCGATCTTCACCACCTGGCTCTTCTGCGTGGAAACGCTCTGCGCCACATGGTTCGCCCCCGCCGAGATCCGTTCGCTGGCACACACTACCGCCTCGGATGTGGATGCAACCTCAATCAAGGCCTCCCGCACCCGCGTCACGAACTGGTCGAACGCACGCCCCAGAACCCCGATCTCGTCACCCCGCACCGCCGTCAACCGCGTATTCAGATCCGCATTCTCCATCCGCTGCACCAGCAGGTTCAGCGGCCTCACCACAAGATGCGTAATCAGCATGTACAACGCAAACACCACCAGCCCGCACGTCCCCAAAGTGCACGCCACAATCATCTCCCGGACCCGGTGCATCCGTTTCATCACGTCCGCCTCCGGATACGCCGCCACCACCGTGTAACGCCAAGGCTCAAAGCGCCGTGTCACTACCATCCACTGCGACCGGTCCGTCTCGTGCATCCGGCGCAGCACCTCATCGTCCGGAACCCCCTCGCTTTTGCAAAGGACCTCGCCGTTCGCCCGCACCACGGCGATCAAGCCATGCTCCAGAACCTTCGCTCGCCGAACCTGCCGCTCCAGGGCCGCCAGGCCCCGCAGCGGGTACCCGACATACCACGACCCGATGACCGTGCCCCCGACGTCGACCATCGGCTCATTGGCCGTCATATAAGGCTGCGCTACCACCTCGTACACGCCAAAATAAGGCCGCCCCTGGATCAGGGTCGCCTCGGCCTCACCATGCACATCGACCTCAAAACTTCGCAGCGAACGGCTGCCATCCGGCAGCGGCACATTCGAAGAAACCGGGTAGAACCGGTTATTGCGCCTCGCCAGCAGGGTCGCCGTCGCCCCTGTCATCGTCTTCACCAGGTCCACCAGCGTGAAATCCCCAACCTGCGACCGCCCGCCAAGCCGCAGATCGGGCGTGCTCTCCCCGCTGAAGCTCACCACGCCGTCCAGCGACGGCTTGCCTATCTTGCCCCCCTCGTACATCAGCAGCTTGATCGCGGTCCGCACCGTATCCGCGCTCATGCTATCCATCGCCTCCATCTCCTCCGTCACTCGCGTCGCTTGCTCGTCCACCTCCCGCTGCGCGCGCGCACGCACCTCTCGTTCCAGCGTCACATCCAGCGACCACCCAAACACCGCAATCGCCAGGACCACCGTCGCCACGGTGGGCACCATGATCCGGACCGACAGATTGTTCCGCAAGTGGTACGCTCCCGGTCTCTCCGGCTCTCCCCTGCGTCCAGCGCAGATCAAGCCTCTACACCGCTTCATCGGCTGTTCCGGACGCTTGCTTAGCCCGCACCTCTCGCCCGCGGGCCAACCCCCGCATCTTTCCAGCCCGCCGCAGCCGTGCTAGGCTCGTCCCGTCACATCTTCTTCCCCGCCGAGCCTCCGATCTCCCGCCGTCCACCATCCTCTTCGCCTCCTCCCAGGCCCCGACCCCAACACCCAAGGAGCATCCATGAAGTCTCCCATCCCCAACCTGCCCGGCTCCGCCGCCCTCCTCACCCTGGCTCTCGTCTGCCTGCCCGCCGCCCGCGCACAAAAGCCCGCCGCAGCCCCGGCCAACGCCACCGGCATCTGCAAAGACGGAACCTACTCCTCCGCCGCCTCCAAAGACGGCGCCTGCCGCGGCCACAAAGGCGTCCAGACCTGGTAC
>CAXUNW010000219.1:0-4169 GCA_964252505.1 uncultured Acidobacteriaceae bacterium | reverse complement strand
CCCGGGGCGCCTACTCCTGGGTAAAGGCTGGTGGGATGGCAGGAGGGGATGCGCTGAGCGAGCCTGTTGACGGCGCGCTCTATTTCGCCGGGGAGCACACCGACCTGAGTGGGCACTGGGGCACGGTGCATGGAGCGATGCGAAGCGGGTTGCGCGCGGCGGGCGAGGTGCTGTCGGCAACGCGGTCCGGCGGTGCCAGGGTCTTGACGGGGTGAACAGCTTGCAGGATAGAAGGCGTGACGCGGTGGTGCCTTACGGCATCCTAGGAAATCTATGACACACATCGTTGACACGCCGCTGCACGCTAAACCGCTGATGAACACCCCCGCCGTGACGACGGCGGATACCACGCTGCTGGTGGATGGCCGGCCTGTTGAGGCACGGGTGGGCGAGATACTGCTCGATGCGCTCAATCGGGATGCGGTTCAGCAGCAGCACAAGGAGGTTCCGCAGATCTGCTATCTGCCACAGATGGGAGCGATCGAGAGCTGCGATACATGCATGATCTCGGTAAACGGGGAGCTGGTGCGTGGGTGCGGGACGCGGGTGGCGGCAGGGATGAAGGTGGAGACAATGGGCCACCGGGTGGATGTCGCGCAGCGCGAGGCGTTCGACCGCATTCTGAAGAATCATGAGCTTTACTGCACAGTGTGCGACAACAACAACCAGAACTGCGTGGTACACAACACGACAGCGGCCCTGGATGTAAAACACCAAGCCCGTCCCTACACGCAGAAACCGTACGAGAAGGACATGTCAAACCCGTTTTACCGGTATGACCCGGATCAGTGTATCTTGTGCGGGCGATGTGTGGAGGCGTGCCAGAACGTACAGGTGAATGAGACGCTCTCAATCGACTGGAAGAGCGAGCATCCGCGGGTTCTGTGGGATGGCGCGGAGGTGATCGATGGTTCCAGCTGCGTAAGCTGCGGGCATTGCGTCACTGTCTGCCCCTGTAATGCGTTGATGGAGAAGTCCATGCTGGGTCGGGCCGGGTACCTAACGAATATCCCGGGCAAGGTACTGGACGACATGATCGAGATGGTGAAGGGAGTCGAGCCAAGTACGGGGTACGGACCTGTCCTATCGCTGAGCGAGATGGAAGCGGAGATGCGGCACGCCCGGGTGAAGCGGACCAAGACGGTTTGCACCTACTGCGGTGTGGGGTGCAGCTTTGATGTCTGGACGCGGGATCGGCACATTTTGAAGATCGAGCCAATGCATGGGCCCGCAAATGGCATCTCGACATGCGTGAAGGGTAAGTTTGCGTGGGATTACGTGAATTCGCCGAAGCGCCTCTCGAAGCCGCTGCTTCGAGAAGGAAACACCTTCGTCGAGGTGAGTTGGGAGCGGGCGCTGGATGTGATGGAGGAGAAGTTCAAAGGTATTTTGAAGGTGGACGGCCCGGATGCGATCGGCTTCATCGCATCGTCAAAGTGCACGAACGAAGAGAGCTACCTAATGCAGAAGCTTGCGCGGGCAGTGGTGGGGACGAACAACATCGACAACTGCAGCCGGTACTGCCAGACACCGGCGACCATGGGCCTTTCGCGTACGGTGAAGTATGGCGGTGATTCGGGCTCCATTGCGGATATCGAGCTGGCCGAGCTGATTATCGTTGTCGGCTCGAATACCTCGGAGTCGCATCCCGTGCTGGCAACGCGGATCAAGCGGTCGCATAAACATCGCGGGCAGCGGTTGATTGTGGCCGATCTGCGCAAGCATGAGATGGCCGAGCGGGCCGATCTTTTCTTCCGGCCAAACCCTTCAACCGATGCGGTGTGGTTATGTGGGGTGGCGAAGTACCTGCTGGATCGTGAGTTGCACAATGCGGACTTCATCGCGAAATGGGTGAACCACTTCGATGAGTACAGAACGTCTCTGGAGCCGTTTACGCTTGGGTACGTTTCCGCGGTGACGGGGCTCCCGGAGGCGACGATTGTGCAGGTGGCGGAAGAGATCGTAAAGGCCAAGTCGACGTGCATCCTGTGGGCGATGGGGGTGACACAGCACTGTGGCGGCTCCGATACATCGACCGCGATCTCGAATCTGCTGCTGCTGACGGGGAACTACATGCGGCCGGGCACGGGGGCCTATCCGCTGAGGGGGCATAACAACGTACAGGGGGCCAGCGACTTTGGATCCATGCCAAACCTATTTCCCGGATACCAGCAGGTGGATGACGAAGAGGTTCGAGCGAAGTTCGAGGCGGACTGGGGTGTTGCGCTGCCGACCAAAAAGGGGCTGGATAACCGGGGGATGATTGAGGCGATCCACCAGGGTAAGCTCAAGGCGCTCTACATCAAAGGCGAGGATACGATTACATCGGACGCCAATGCGAACGACGCGGGAGAGGCGCTGCGAGAACTTGAGTTTTTCGTGGTGCAAGACGTGATGTTTTCGGCGACCTGCGAGTACGCAGACCTGGTGCTGCCGGCGAGCCCCTCACTCGAGAAGGATGGTACCTTTACCAGCACGGAAAGGCGGATTCAGCGGATCTACAAGGCGTTGGAACCGCTTGGGGACTCGCTGCCGGACTGGGAGATTCTCCAGTTGGTGGCAAATCGTCTTGGGGCGCAATGGAGCTACACGCATCCATCACAGATCATGGACGAAGTGGCGCGGCTGACGCCGCTGATGGCGGGGGTAACCTACGAGCGGCTCGAGGGATATAAGAGCCTGCAATGGCCGGTCGCGGAGGATGGGACGGACACGCCTCTGTTGTTCAAGGAGAAGTTTCCGTTCCCCGATGGGAAGGCGAAGTTCCACCCGATCGAGTATGTTGCGCCCTCGGAAGAGGCGAATGAGACGTATGATCTGCACCTGAACAACGGTCGCCTGCTCGAGCATTTTGAGCAGGGGGCGATGACGTATGAGGCACCCGGCATTACGGCCATGACACCACGGACGTTTGTCGAGGTATCCCCGGAGCTCGCGACAGAGCGGGGGCTGACGGATGGGCGATTCGTTCAGTTGCGGTCGCCCTACGGTCGAGTGAAGGTACAGGTGTTGGTGACGGCGCGGGTGCAGGGCAAGCAGCTATATATGCCGATGAACTCGGTTCTGGAACCAGTGAACAAGATGACGGGAAGCCATATGGACCGGGCGACAAACACTCCGGCTTACAAGGAGATCTCCGTAGAGATGACGGTGCTTCCGGAACAAGGGGCGAATCCGCTGCCACGGGGGAACTTCCGCAATGGCAAGCGGACCCCACGGGCGGGTGTCGAGATTGAGCAGAAATGGGAGCGGACAGACTATGCGCTGCCAGGGACCCGGAAGTCGGACGAGTTGGTGCAGATCAAATCCATAACCGTTTAGATCAGGACTCCAAGGGGTGAGTGGTTCATGGCGAATCCAATTGCGTTTCAGGTAAAGAAAGTCGATCCGCAGGTGGAGCTGCAAAGACGGCTGGCAGCGGCTCCTACGGAGCACGCCGAAGCGTTGCTGGTGGCGTGGGACCTGCTGCAGGCGGCGCATGACCAAGGGCTCCTGGATACCGTACATGGCCTAGTCTCGGCAAAGGACATGATCGCCGGGACGCTAGCCAAATATGCGAAGCTGCCGGAGGGTGTATCGGGTATCCGCAACCTGCTCTCGATGGCGCGGGTGCTGATGATGATCGACCCGGAGCTGCTGGATGGGCTGGCGCGCGCGGTGACCACGGCAGGGGAGCAACATCGGGCCGAGACAAAGCCGCCGAGCCTGTGGCAGCTCGGCAGACGGGCGATGAGCGAGGACAGCCGGCGGGGTTTGTCCTTTATGACACTGCTTCTCGGAGGTGTGGGGAAGACGATGGGGAATAAGTAGAGCTACTTTAGGCCGACACGGATCGGGTGGATCTCGGGAATTTGGACATTCCAGTTGTCGTTGATGTTTTCGAAGGTGAGGCGGAACTCGCGGTCGTCTCCGGGTGCCAGGGGAGCTGCGGAGATGGGTTGCGTGTCCGTATAGGGCTGATGAGTGCGGATCAGGGAGAGCGGTAGGGTTTCCACCTGGGGGGCAAGACCGGTGTCGTTGCGGAATGGTACCTGCACGGTGATGGCTGTCACCGTGCGCAAACCGACGTTGTGGATGTGGCCGTCGATGAAGGTGGATTTGCCTCCCGACAAGCTGGTGGACTCACTCATGGCAACGTCGGTGAACTGGAGGTTGGCGGCGTAGGGATC
>CAXUNW010000218.1:0-4188 GCA_964252505.1 uncultured Acidobacteriaceae bacterium | reverse complement strand
CCTCCGGCACCTCCGCCGCAATCCGCAAAAACGCCGAAACCGGCGTCTCCAGGTCCGCCACCAGCGTCCGGTATACCGGAACCAAACTGTGCGTCCGGCTTAGCCTCATAAACTCCTTCGCCGTCGGCAGCGCCCCCAGCTGCAACCGGCTTTTCCGCATTCCCTGAACAGCATCCATGCATCTCATCATAGACGTCGCAATCATTGCTCAACGTCATCCCCGGAGCCTATACTCCGGCAGTTCTCACACGCTCGTCCACGAACCGGCCTGGCCGAGCCTGTACGCTTTCCGGGAATAAATGTCCTCCGTGCCAACACTCCGGAGCGAACATTTCACACTGGGGAGAGCCCGATGGCCGCAGAATCACTGATACCCGCACCCGAGAGCATCCTCCAGCGGAGCAACACGGCAGCGCGCGCAAACGACGCCGCCTATACGAAGGAATTGATCCCCATGCCCGCAACTGTTTTGGAAGCCCCTCAAACCCAAACCACCCTCACCCTCGAACAGGAGACCAACCCCTGGGAGGCCCAGGCCGCCCGCTTCGACATCGCCGCCCGCAAACTCGCCCTCGACCCCGGTCTCTGGAAGGTCCTCCGCTACCCCACCCGCGAGATCATCGTCCACATCCCCGTCGCCATGGACGACGGCTCGGTCGAGGTCTTCACCGGGTACCGCGTCCAGCACTCCATCGCCCGCGGCCCCGCCAAGGGCGGCATCCGCTACGCCCCCGACGTCTCCCTCGACGAGGTCCGCGCCCTCGCCTCCTGGATGACCTGGAAGTGCGCCGTCGTCAACATCCCCTTCGGCGGAGCCAAGGGCGGTGTCATCTGCGACCCCAAGCAAATGTCCCAGGGCGAGCTCGAACGCATGACCCGCCGCTACACCGCCGAGCTCATTGAGTTCATCGGCCCCGAAAAAGACGTCCCCGCCCCCGACCTCGGCACCAACGAGCAGACCATGGCCTGGATCATGGATACCTTCTCCATGCACACCCGCCAGACCGTCAACGCCGTCGTCACCGGCAAACCCGTCAACCTCGGAGGCTCCCGCGGCCGCCGCGAAGCCACCGGCCGCGGCATCGCCGTCGTCTGCGATCAGGCCCTCAAAACCCTCGATATGCCGGTAGAAGGCTGCCGCGTCATCCTCCAGGGCTTCGGCAACGTCGGCTCCAACGCCGCCCACATCCTCTACCAGAAGGGCTACACCATCCTCGGCATCGCAGAGTTCGACGGCGCCCTCGCCAATCCCGACGGCCTCGACATTCCCGCCCTTATCGCCTACCGCCAGGCCGCCGGAACCATCGTCGGCTTCCCCGCCGCTCAACCGGTCGATAAAGCCGAACTCCTCACCTGGCCCTGCGAAATCCTCATCCCCGCCGCCACCGAAAACGTCATCACCAGCCGCAACGCCGCCTCTCTCCGCTGCAGGATACTCTGCGAAGGAGCCAACGGCCCCACCACCCTCCTCGCCGACGACATCCTCCAAGCCAACGGAGTCTTCGTCATCCCGGATATCCTCGCCAACGCCGGCGGCGTCACCACCAGCTACTTCGAGTGGGTCCAGGACCGCATGGGCTACTTCTGGACCGAGGCCGAAGTCAACCAGCGCCTCGAACGCATCATGGTCGACAGCTTCAACGACGTCCTCGCCTACGCCCAGTCCCACGCCGTCAACAACCGCATCGCCGCCTACATGCTCGCCATCGACCGCGTCGCCTACACCACCAAACAACGCGGCATCTACGCCTGATCGCATCCGTTCCGGCCAGCACGGCGGGAGACGGAACCAAGAGTCTCCCGCCAGCAACCACCTTACCTAACTGAGAGTCTATGCACGGCTATCAGGATTGTCGCGCGGCCCCGATGAGAATATTCTAGCGACATGAACTGGTCCGGCTGCGAACTCGTCGAAGTCATCCCCGGTAAGGTGAGCGGCGTCCCCCTGTTCAAGAACTCCCGCCTGCCTGTCGAAACGATTACGGAAAAAGTGGACGCCTACCTCGACGAAGGCCTCTCCCTCGATCAGGCCATTGACGAAACCCTCGCTAGCTTCCCGAGCACTCCCGGCGGAGCCGCCGCTATACGCACGGTACTGGCTTACCGGGAGGCCCACGAACACCATCTCGTCGCTTGAGAATCCTTCTTGATGAAGGTGTACCGAAGCCTCTTTCGGCGGAATTGACCGGTCACGATATAACGACGGTTCAGGACGCCGGATGGTCCTCCGTAAAGAACGGAAAGCTCCTGTCGCTGATACAAGAAGCAGCATTCAAGCCATTTCTTACCTGCGACAAGAACATGGGTACCAGCACCACGAGCTTGGCGACCGCCCCTTCGCCATACTCCTGCTGAGCACGAACCACTGGCCATCGATGAGCCCCACCTTGGGGCAATCACGGCATCACTCGAGAATCCCAATCCCGGCATGATCATCAAGGTGGAGCGCGGCACGTTTGTTCCGCGCAAACTCCGAAAGCAAACCCAATCGTAGACTCACTTCGCCGCCACCTCCCCATACAACATCTCACCCACCGCCTTGTGCGCCGCGGTCGAAGGGTGCCCGTGGTGATAGTAAAAGTACGTCTCCGGCCTCCCGCAAGGCGTCGTATCCTCTCCAAAGATCGCCCGCCCCGCGCAAGCGTCCGTCGTATTCGTAATCCCATACCGCTCCGGATGCGTTAGCACCTCGTCATAAAACAGCCCCCACCGGCTCAACCGAATCTCCGCCCCTGGTAGCTCTTTCCCCAACGCCCCCGGAATTCCTTCCAGAGTCGGATTAATCCGCCGCCCCGTCACTCCGAATCCAGGAATCTGAACCGTCAGCAACGCCACCGCAAATCGCCGAGCCCCCAGTCCATACAGCGTCCGAATCTCCTCCATCTCATTCGCCGCCGTCGCCCCGTCCGGCAGCTTCCCGTCGTTCAACCCTCCGGCTATAAAAAACAGCGTCGTCGCCGGATCGAACGCGATCTCCCCCGCCTTCACCTTAGCCTCAAAGTCCTCCACCTGGTTCTGCATCCCGTACCCCAGCCGGGCATCCTTGGTCCCATCCTTCACCGTCCGCCCCGCGCCCCGCCCGGACTGCGCGCCGCTGACCGCATAGTCCAGGCTCTTGCCCTTCACATCCGCCGTATTCGCCGGATACAGCACAAAGCCCATGCGCTCCGCAAAATACGCCACCGCCGTTGGCCCGTTGCCATCCAGGTACCCCTCTCCGATATCCGAGTAGCTGTCCCCGAACACATACATCCGCCGCGGAACTCCGCCCCCGCTTGCCTGCCCAAAGCCTGAGCCCATCAGCAACACCATACTGAGTACCACCCCAAGCAACCGCATGCTTTCTCCCCAAAGCCCGCACCGGGACCGCTGCCCGTCCAGGCATCCAACACACAGCGGCCCACACAGCGGCCCGATATGGCAGAATGCTAGCATCTGTCGTCTTTATGGCCGGACCCCACCGGGCAAACACCCCATGAACCTCCCCAATTCCATCACGCTCAGCCGCATCGCCAGCGTCCCTCTCCTCATCTGGGTCATGTCCCCCTACGGCCTGCATACCCTCAACCACCTCATACCCCCCGCCGCCACCGGTCTGCGCGGGGCCGAGCAGGAGATCGCCGCCTCCCTCCTCTTCATCGCCGCCTCCATCACCGACGGCCTCGACGGCTATCTCGCTCGCCGCCGCCAACAAATCACCACCATGGGCATGCTCCTTGACCCCCTCGCCGACAAGCTCATGGTCACCGCCGCCTACATCCTCCTCGTCGCTTACACCCCCGGCATCGTCCCTCCCTGGATCGCCGTCCTCGTCATCGGCCGCGAGTTCCTCGTCTCCGGCCTCCGCTCCATCGCCGCCTCCGAGGGCTTCACCATCGAGGCCTCCGAGATCGGCAAGCTTAAAACCGTCATTCAGATCGTCTCCGTCGTCGCCGCCATCCTCGCCCACCGCTGGGCCTACTGGAACTGGGGCGGCTTCATCGTCGCCGTCCATTTCATCGCCCTCACCGCCATCTACTGGATGACCATCGTCTCCATCATCTCCGCCGTCGACTACTTCGTCGGATTCTGGAAAAAAATCGACCACGCAAGCGGTCGCCGCCGCACCCGCCGCTCCGCCATCCTCTCCCGCCGCAAACCCGCTGCCGCCAAAGCCGCACTATGCCGGCTCCGTCGGCCTCGCCGCCG
>CAXUNW010000217.1:0-4188 GCA_964252505.1 uncultured Acidobacteriaceae bacterium | reverse complement strand
CATGGTGCAGCAGCGCCGCAAACGTCCCCGCCAGCAAACCCGTAAACGCCCCATGCCCCGTCGTCCGCTTCCAGAACATGCCCAGCAAGAACGTCGCAAACAGAGGCGCATTCACCAGCGAAAAGATCAGCTGCAGCGCATCCATAATGTTGTTGAAGCTCGTCGCCGCATACGCCGCCGCGATCAACAGCAGCACCCCTCCTACCGTCGCCATCCGCCCCATCCACAGGTAGTGCTCGTCCGTCCCCCGCTTGTTGATGTACGACTGGTAAATGTCATACGTCCACACCGTATTGAACGCCGTCACATTCCCTGCCATCCCCGACATAAAGCTTGCCAGCAGCGCCGTCAGCCCCAGCCCCAGAATCCCGGTCGGAAAGTAGTGCAGCAGCATCACCGGAATCGCCAGGTCGTAGTTATAGATCGGCGCCCCCTTCGCGTCCACAATCGCCTTCCCATTCAGCGGATCCATCTTCTGCGGAATCAGTCCCAGCGAGTGCCCGCCCGGAACAGCCGCACCCGCCACCACCGCCTTCTCCGCTCCCATCCCGTGCGACGTCACCGACACCGCAATCAACCCCGGCAGAATCACCAGGAACGGGAAAAACATCTTCGGAATCGCCGCGATCAGCGGAACCCGCCGAGCTGACTCCTCCGAGTCCGCCGCCATCGCTCGCTGCACCACCAGAAAGTCCGTGCACCAATATCCAAAGCTCAGCACAAACCCCAGCCCCATCGCCAGCCCGAACCCATCCACCCCCAGCGGATTCGTCGACGCATGCGCCATCCCATGCCACGACCGTGTCATCGAGACCGGCAGCGTGTGCTTGATGCCTTGCCAGCCCCCCACATTCCGCAAACCAATCCACACCAGCGGCGCAAAGCCGGCCACAATCAAAAAGAACTGCAGCACCTCGTTGTAGATCGCGCTCGTCAGCCCGCCCAGAAAGATATACCCCAGCACAATCACACCCGAAAGCACCACCGACACATGGAAGATGTACTTGTCCGGCATCAGCCCATGGAACAGCCCCAGCGTCTGGATCAGCAGCGCCATCGCATACATCGAGATACCCGAGCTGAACACCGTCATAATCGCAAACGAGAACGCGTTGATCGCGCGCGTCTTCTCATCGAACCGCATCCGCAGAAACTCCGGAACCGACCGCGCCTTTGACCCGTAATAGAACGGCATCATGAAGATACCCACGAACACCATGGCCGGGATCGCGCCGATCCAGTAAAAATGACTCGTGATAATCCCATACTTGGCGCCGGATGCTCCCATCCCGATCACCTCCTGCGCCCCCAGGTTCGCCGAGATGAACGCCAGCCCGCACACCCAGGCAGGAATCGACCGCCCGGCCAGAAAGAAATCGTTGCTTGTACGCATATACCGCTTCAGGGCAAAGCCAATCCCCAGCACAAACACGAAGTACACCAGCATAATCAGCCAATCGACCGCGCCTAGACTCACATCGCTCCTTCGCCCGGGATTGCCCCCCGGGTCTCCGCCCGACTCTACTTGGTTTACCCAACCCCAGTCCACACCAGCCTTCGCTTGGCCCGATCCGCCAGCGTCAAACCTGTTCCCTATCCGGGCCGGCGCACCCTCCCGGATACCCCCGGGCCGCCTTTCCGCATCACACCAGCAGGCGTCTGAAGTATAGTCGGCTCGCACGTCCGGATACACATCATGACTCCAGCCGTTCTACTCGTCGACGACAATGCGATCCAGGCCGCCACCCGGCAGGCGATCCTCCGTCGCGCGGACTACTTTGTCATCGCCGCCCTCAATCCCCAGCGCGCCCTCGAGCAGTTCCAAAAGAACGAATTCCCCGACGAGATCGGCCTTGTCATCACCGACCACATCATGCCCGGCATGAACGGCGCGCAGTTCGTCCGCGAACTCCGAGCCACCCACGCCGATCTTCCCGTACTGGTCATCAGCGGCCTGGAAGAGGCAGAGCAAGAGTACGCTGGCCTCAACGTCGTCTTTCGCCTCAAGCCTTTGCTCCCTGAGCTTCTGCTCGCCCAGGTTCGAGAGCTTATGCACTAAGTGCTGTAACCCCGCTGCGCCCCGTCAAACCCATGCCTCGCCGGCACATTGCACCCATCTCGTTTGATTGAGAGAATGAGGGTGCGAGCGTGCCTATGCCTACCCATCCCATGCCGGAGTTCGGCAGCTTCTCCCTTCTCCTTGGCCTTATGCTGGCCCTCTACACCCTCGTCGCCGGAGCCATCGCGCTCCGCCGACCCGTCACCGTCGGCGGCTTCCAGTCCGACCCGCTCTCAAGCCGCCTCGGCGAAACCGCTCGACGCGCCGGCATCTCCACCTTCATCGTCATGACCGGCGCCGCCTTCGCCCTCGCCTGGGCCGCTTTCCACAACGATTACTCCGTCTCCTACATCCTCCACCACACCAACAAAGACCTTAACCCCGCCTACAAGTTCTCCGCTCTCTGGTCCGGTCAGGAAGGCTCTCTGCTGCTCTGGGCCTGGCTCCTTTCGGCGTACGGCTTCGTTCTCCGCATCCGCCACAAGGTCGACGTCCGCCTCACCGCCTTCGCCTCCACCATCATGGCCGGCATTCAGGTCTTCTTCCTCCTCCTGCTCAACTTCGCCGCGCCGCCCTTCGCCATCCAGCCCGGTCCCATCGCCCAGGACGGCTTCGGCCTTAATCCCCTCCTGCAATACCCGGAGATGGTCATCCACCCGCCGATGCTTTACCTCGGCTACGTCGGCTTCTCGGTCCCCTTCGCCTTCGCCCTCGGCGCCCTCATGATGCGCTACCCCGGCGAGAAGTGGATCCACATCACCCGACGCTGGACCATGGTCACCTGGCTCTTCCTCACCTGCGGCATCTTCCTCGGGGCCCACTGGGCCTACTCTGTCCTCGGCTGGGGCGGCTACTGGGGCTGGGACCCCGTAGAAAACGCCTCCCTCATGCCCTGGCTCACCGGAACCGCCTTCCTCCACTCCGTCATGATGCAGGAAAAGCGCGGCATGATGAAGAACTGGAACGTCTGGCTCATCTTCTCGACCTTCATGCTCACCATCCTCGGAACCCTCCTCACCCGTTCCGGTATCGTATCCAGCGTCCACGCCTTCGCCCAGTCCTCCATCGGCAGTTGGTTCTACGGCTTCATCCTCATCGTCTTCGCCGTCTGCCTCTTCACCTTCTTCAAGAACCGCGACCACCTCGTCAGCGAAAACCGCCTCGAATCCCTCGTCTCCCGCGAGTCCAGCTTCCTCTTCAACAATCTCGTCCTCCTGGTCGCCTGCTTCACCGTCCTTTGGGGAACCCTCTTCCCCGTCCTCTCCGAGTACGTCAAGGGCGAGAAGGCAACCGTCGGCGCGCCCTTCTACAACCGCGTTAACATCCCCATCGGCCTCTTCCTCCTCTTCCTCACCGGCCTCGGCCCCCTGCTCGCCTGGCGTTCTACCTCCATCCGCGCCATCCGCCGCAACTTCGTTCTCCCCGGCATCGCCATGGCCGCCACCCTCGTCGGCCTCATGCTCGCCGGCATTCGCCCCTGGGTCGCCACCAACGATGGCGACGACTATCACACCGCCACCATCTTCAGCTTGATGGCCTTCACCCTCGCCGCCGGCGTCGTCACCGCTATCTCGTCGGAGTTCCTTCGCGGCGTCGCCGTCGTCCGCACCCAGACCGGCCAGAATCTCCTCTCCTCCGCCATCACCCTCACCCGCCGCAACACCCGCCGCTACGGCGGCTACCTCGTCCACTTCGGCATCGTGGTCATGTTCATCGGCATCGCTGGCGGCGCGTTCAACCAATCCAAGGAACAGGAGATGGGCTTCGGCGACACCATGCTCCTCGGCCCCTACCGCATCGTCTGCCAGTCCTTCACCCAGGATTCCAACCCCAACTTCGACACCGAGTACGCCATCCTCGAAGCCTACAAGGGCAACCGCCACATCACCACGCTCAACCCGGAAAAGCGCTTCTACAACGCCAGCCAGACCTACGCCACCATGGTCGCCAACCACTCCACCCTCCAGAACGACCTCTATGTCATCTACGAGGGCAAGAACCCCGACACCGACAAGCCCATCATCAAGGTCTTCATCAACCCCCTCATCGCCTGGATCTGGATCGGCGTCGCCATCGTCGTCCTCGGCACCTTCGTAGCTTTAGTCCCCGCCCTCAAACCTGGCGCTACC
>CAXUNW010000216.1:0-4230 GCA_964252505.1 uncultured Acidobacteriaceae bacterium | reverse complement strand
GTGCAGGCGCTGGGCGGGAGCGTCTTATTTTTCTCTAATGTTCCAATGGGGAGTGTGGTTACCAAAGCGCTTGCTTAAGCGTCAGCGAGCAAGCTGTGCAGTGTGCGTTCCGGCCGTTTCTATTGAGTTTTGCACAGAGGCGCAGCGTGGATGTTAGTTGGATGGTTCCGTTTAGCTTACTTAGGTAACCATCTTGTGCTAGGTTGGATGAACCCCACATTTTTGACCAAAAACGCACCACAAGGAGAATTTTCTTGAGACTGAACAACGGGCAGACCTTGGGCCAAAATCCCCGTGTACGTGCCGGCGAGACCCGCTTCGGTGGCGAGGCGTCACGGGTTGCGGCGAGGGCAGGATTTTTTCGATGGACGCGCGGCCTTTTGGCTGTCGCTTTCTGTGTTCTGTTTGCGCGCAGTGCGCAGGCCGGAACGACGAGCTTCTATGTTTATCCATACACGCTGGCGATTGGGCCAGTGACGTTTGCGGTGATCGGCACGAATCTTCCCCTGAACGGGGTGGTGCTGGTGGATGGCAAGCCGATGGCGACGTCGGTATACAACTCGCAGGTGCTGATTGCAAAGGGGACGCTGCCGCCATGGAAGAACGGGAAGGTGACGGTGAGCGTGGCGGCGACGGCGACCTCCGCGGCGCTGGCGACGGAGAGCGTTCCGGTGCAGGCGACGGCGGTGACGTTCGATGTGGCGGCTCGCTTTGCGACGCAGGCGGCGTTTGGGCCGCGGCCGGATGTGGTTCTGAATATTCAGCAGCTTGGGCTGAAGGGGTGGATTACGCAGCAGTTGGCCGAGCCGGCGGTGACGTATGACCCCACGAAGAGCGGGCGAACGGACTTTCTGGCGGCAGTGACCCAGGGGTCGTCGTTGCTGCGGCTGCGGATTGCGTGGGGTTTGCAGAACTTCCTGGTGGGTCAGTGCATCTTCCAGAGTTTTTCGTGCCTGCCGTACGAACAGACGCTGGAGAAGGATGCGACAGGGAACTTTCGGCAGTTGATGACGGATGTGGCGTCGGACGCGAATGTGGGGACGCTGCTGAACCTGGCGGGGAATGTGGCTCCGACGGACCCGACGCAGCATCCGAACCAGAACTTTGCGCGGGAGCTGATGCAGCTTTATACGGTGGGAGAGAACCTGCTGAACGAGGACGGGAGTCTGCAGCTGGACGGGAAGGGCAACCCGATACCGACGTACACGCAGGCGCAGGTGGTGGATATGAGCCGGGTGTTTACGGGGTGGAACTATCCTCCGGCGGTGAATCCGGCCTATACGGGGTACTTCGGGTTTGACTACTCGCAGCCGTTGGTGGGGATTGAGGGGCAGCACGACCAGGGCTCGAAGGTGATTTTGGGAGGGCTGACGATACCGGCGAACCAGGGCGTGGTGCAGGACCGGAAGCTGGCGCTGGATGCGATTTTTGCGCATCCGAACCTGCCGCCACGGATTGCGCGGCTGATGATCCAGCACCTGGTGAAGAGCGCGCCGACGCCAGCGTATGTGCAGCGGATGGCGAAGGTGTTCGAGAACGACGGGACGGGCGTGCGGGGGAACCTGACGGCGCTGGTGACGGCGATTCTGCTTGATCCGGAGGCACGTGCAGGGGATACGACGATGTCGGCGGATGATGGCTTTCTGCAGGAGCCGTTCCTGTTCCAGTCGTTCCTGGTGAGCCTGGCACAGCTTCCGATGTCGGACGATCAGCCGGACTACCTGGCGGGGTATCAGGGGCAGGGCTGGTGGTACTACGCGTCGGTCTTCGGGGCTTACCGGCCGGAGTACACGATTCCGGGGACGACGATCAACAGTCCGGAGTTCCAGTTGTTCAACAATCAGAGTGCGGTGACGCGGAGCGAGTATGCGTGGGCGCTGCTGACGGGGTATGCGCCGGGGTATAACTCGAACTTTTCCTCGTGGCTGTACACCAACTTTACGAATCTGCCGGACTTTTTGGAAGCGGTGAACCACCTGGCGTTCCATGGGCAGATGCCGGACGCGGAAAAGGCGTCGATCCTTGCATACTGTGCCGGGCTGAACCCGAACGACCTGCGGACGCAGCAGGAGAGTGCATTGTTTCTGGCCTTGAACAGCGACTCGTACACGGTGAGCCACTAGGGGACGCAAGGATGTTGCGGCCGGCGATGGTGAGATTTCTAACTGATTTGGGGAATGAAGGAGCAGGCAATGATTTCACGACGGAGATTTCTGGGAACTGGTGGCAAGGCGGCAGTGGGCGCTTCGCTGTGGTTGCGGCTGAACCAGATGCAGGCGCTGGCGCAGGCGGGCAGCGGCTACAAGGCGGTGGTGTGCATCGGGCTGCAGGGCGGCAATGACGGCAATAACATGCTGGTGCCGTACCTGGGGGCGGAGTATGCGGAGTACGCGGCTCTGCGCGGGAACCTGGCGCTGCCGCAGGCGACGCTGAACCCGCTGGCGAACAATGCATACAGCTATCCGTTGGCACTGCATCCGGCGATGCCGAATGTGGCCCGGTTGTTCAACAGCGGGAAGGCGTCGGTGGTGGTGAACGTGGGTCCGTTGAAGCAGCCGGTGACGAAGGCGCAGCTGCAGCAGGACTGGACGCTTGGGCCGTACGGTCTGCTGAACCACGTGGCGGGTCTGGCGGAGTGGGAGAGCGCGACGACGGTCGACCAGCCGACGACGGGGTGGGGCGGCCGGATTGCGGATGTGCTGCAGGGGCAGTCGGGGTCGTTGCCGATGGTTCTGGATGCGGGGTCGGGCAGTCTCTTTACGGTGGGCAATGCGGTCCAGGGGATTACGGTGCAGGGTGGGATTGTGTCGGTAGCGCCGGTTCCGCTGGCGTTACAGACCGCGGCGCTACAGCTTTCGACGCAGGATATGGCGTCGAAGAACGCCCTGGTGGCGCAGGCGGCGAAGCTGCATACGCTTTCCTGGCAGCAACAGGCGACGATTGCGCAGGCGCAGAGCGTTGGGAGCACGTTGAAGACGCAGTTTCCGACATCGAACATCGGCGGTGAGCTGGGGGCGGTTGCGCGGCTGATCAACGGGCGTTCGGTGGTGGGCGCGACGCGGCAGATTTTTTATCTGACGCAGGGAAACCACGATACCCATGAGAACCAGTTGCAGCAGCAGAGCGGAAACCTGGGCGATCTGGATGCAGGGATCGGGGCGTTTATGGCGGCGATGGCGGAGATCGGGATGGCGAACAATGTCCTGGTATGCACGCACTCGGATTTCAACCGGTCGATGCAGAGCAACAGCACGGGCGGGACGGACCATGCCTGGGGCAATCATCAACTGATTGTGGGCGGCGGGATAAACGGGGGCAAGATCATCGGGACGCTTCCGGAGCTTGCGCTGGGAGGTGCGCATGATTTCAACGGGATCGGGACGTGGATTCCGACGCTTTCGGTGACGCAGATGACGGCGGCCGTGGGCGGCTGGATCGGGCTGTCGCAGGCGCAGGTGGCGAGCGTGTTTCCGGACCTGGTGAACTTCAGCCAAGGGCCGATCTCGCTTTTGTAAGTACAAGGGGCGGGGCCGGGATAGCCTCGCCCGCTTTTGTTGTTCCACCAAGGACATTCTGGGGGTGCCGAGCGGCTCTGCGAGAATGGTCGGATGTTGATTCCTTCGATCGATTTGATGGGCGGCCGGATCGTGCAGCTAGTGCAGGGTGAGACGCTGAAGCTGGCGTTTGACGATTTTGAATACTGGATAGAGCGGTTTGGGGGCTATTCACTGGTTCAGTTGATCGACCTGGATGCGGCGAAAGGGGAGGGGGACAACCGAGGGCTGATCGAGATGATCTGTGGGCGGCTGCCGTGCCAGGTGGGCGGCGGACTGCGGACGGCGGAGGATGGGCGTCGGCTGCTGGACGCCGGGGCTCGGCGGGTGATCTATGGGTCTTCGTTGTTTGGGGCTCCGGCGGTGGGTGAGGCGCGGCGGCATAAGGTGATTCGGCTGGAGTTTGCGGAGGGTTTGCGCGTGGCGCTAGGGGAGGAGGCGCTTTGCTTCAGCGTGGATACGAAGGGTGGGAAGGTCGCGGTGCGGGGATGGAAGGACTCAGTGGACCTGACGCCGGAGGAGGCGATGACATGGCTGGAGGATAGCTGCGGGGCGTTTCTGTATACGCATGTGGATACGGAAGGGACGATGGCGGGATTTCCGATGAGCGTCGCGGCGGGGCTGCGGGCGACGACGGCGAAGCAGTTGATTGTGGCGGGGGGAATCAAAGCGATGG
>CAXUNW010000215.1:0-4231 GCA_964252505.1 uncultured Acidobacteriaceae bacterium | reverse complement strand
GCCGAGTTGGCATCGACCACCAGCCCATTGTCGCTCGACATCGACGATCCGGCCAGCATCTGGGTCTGCGCCAGGGCTCCCGTAGATGTATTGAACGTGAACGCCGCATCCCCGCCCGTTCCCATCGCGGCAAAGACCAGCCCACCGCTGGGGGCGAACTTGATGGCGCGTGGCAGTGGGGTCCCACCCGCAACTGTAAAGGTCGCCCCGTTCGCCGCGCTCAGCACTCCCGTCGTTGTGTTTATCTGGTACTCATCCACGGTCACCCCGCTGCCGTCCAGCACCAGCAGCCAGCCTCCGTCCGGCGAGACATCCATCGAGACAGCAGAGACCGCCGCCAGCGCCGCACCACTGCTCACCTGCGTCAACTGCCCGGAGCTTCCAATCGAATACCCATAAATCGCCCCCAGGCTGCCGACGTACAAGAACGTATTAGCCGGCGTCACCACGACCGAGGTCGGCGCGATCGGCAGCGCGTAGGGCGAGTTCGGAACCGCCACCAGCGCGCCTGTCCCCAGCTCATACCCGGACACCGTCAGCGTCGTTGCGTTCGCCACATAGGCGTAGCTTGTCCCTGTGCTTGCCCCCGTGTTGGTGGTGGTGCTGCCGGGGTAGACGAAAAAGCCCCCGCACCCCACCATCGCCTGCGTTGCCAGTACGGCCCCGAAGGAGAAAACCAGCCGCCAGCTCATTCCCATGCGCCTCACGTGCTTTTCGCCGAAATGCATGCAGGTTTAGACGCGTTCAGTCCGTATGTGGCTTGAGCTATCTTGCAGGGCTCCGTCAGCCGAGGCCGATGTCAGGTGCGCCTGGGCGGCATTCTGGCAGTTCGCGCACAGCCCAATCACGTCGATCGAGTACCGCTCCACCAGAAAGCCACCGGCAAGTCGGCTCTGCCGTGGAATCGGCCCAAGCTCGCTCTCATCGAGGTCGGCAATCGTCTTGCAGCGCGAACAGACGACATGGTGATGCTCTTCGGTCGCCAGTTCCACCCGGACTGTCCCATGGTGCAGGCTCACCTCGCGCAGCAAACCACTCTCGACAAATAAATGGATGTTCTTGTACACCGTGGCGAGCGAGATGGTTGGAATCCGCTCCCGCACCACCGCATACACCTGCTCCGGGGTTGGGTGCCCGCTCAGACCAAGCATCACCTCGTACAGCACCTGCCGCTGCTGCGTCACCGCAATGCCATGCAGCGCGCAAAGTTCACGAAACGGCCTGGAAACTCCCTCACTCATCTCCTCAATGGTAAATGAACCGACGGAGTGGCGATTTCGATGACGTTGCAATCGTGTTGTTCACCTGCCCGCGCGACTCGCCGTTTCTAGTTCAGCCGGTCCCGCTCGATCTTCCCAAAGCGCGAATCGACCGGCCGACGGTCGGAAAACCCTTCACCTTCTCCATGCCATGCAGAGATGCGTTCTTCGCCGATCTGCCAGCTGAGCCGCACCATCTCGCCTTCCAGCTTGCATGGAAACGCGAGCACCCCTTCGTCGAGGTCCACCACCTCAACTCCAATCGCGTCAATCTCTCCCAGGGAGTCGTTTGTCTCCTGCACCGCCCTTTGCCGCTCCGCGTTACGCCGCGCCGCTGCCACCACGTCCACACGCAGACCCCCGGAGAGAAAGATCCTCTGGCTCAAAGCCTGGGCTTCTCCCTCCAGGCGCGTCGCGGTCTCCGCCGTCACGCGTGCCCGCCGCAGCAGCGACTCCAACACCGGCAGCAAGGTCTGAGCCTCGTTCCATGTAAAGGTCTTCGTCATCGCACATCCCCAATCGCCATCAGTATATTAGACCCCTCCTGCCGGAAAAGGTGGTCTGGCGCCTCGGCCTTCGGGTTTGTCCCTCGCCCTCTTGCGCCGTATCATAAGGATCACGTATGCCGAGCTTCCAGGATAGCGCCGTCATCTTCATCATCGCCCTCCTGCTCTTCGGCCCGAAGAAGCTGCCCGAGCTCGCCCGCCAGCTCGGCAAGCTGATGGGTGAGTTCCGTCGCGCCTCCAACGACTTCCGCATGCAGATGGAGGATGAGCTCCGCGTGGCCGAGCAGGCCGACCGCCAGAAAGAGATCGCCGCCATCGAGGCCGCGGCGCCGCTCGCCCCGGCGTTGCCGGCCAACGTCTATCCTCCTGAAGAACATCCTCACCTGCCCCCTGTCGAAGCCGACACTCCAGAGCCGCCGGACCGCACCACATCGCTGCCTATTGCCACCTCCGGCGATCTGCACATGATGCCCCCGGCCACCGGCCTTCCAGTAGGCCGCAACGGCTCCTCGAGCACGAGTACCGCCTCCGAAGAGGCCTCCGCGCTCACGCCCTTCCTTGACTCCATCCCCGAAGCTCCGGATCCGATGCACACTCATTCCATGGGATCGGAAACGAATGGCTAACCTGATCGACCCAATCGAGCGCGCCCGCAGTGCCGTCAAAGATCGTGCCGAACTTCCCGGCATGAGCCTGATGGAGCATCTTGAAGAGCTCCGCAAGCGCCTCATCCACGCCGTCATCTACCTGCTCATCGGCTTCGCCGTCGCCTACGCCTTCCACGAGCGCCTCTACGGCTACATCCAGAAGCCGCTCGACGACCTCCACATCGCCCTCAACTACACCCACCCCACCGACCCCCTCAACCTCTACCTCAAAACCGCCTTCGTCGGCGGTTTCATCCTCGCCAGCCCCTTCATCCTCTACCAGGTCTGGCTCTTCATCTCCCCCGGCATGTACGCCAACGAGAAGAAGTACGTCTTCCCCTTCATGGGCGCTACCATCGTGCTTTTCCTCGGCGGAGCCTGGTTCGGCTACCACTACGTCCTGCCCGGAGCCCTCAAATTCCTCATCGGCGACTTCGGCCACCGTTTCCACCCCATCATCACCATTGAGGACTACACCGGCTTCTTCCTTGCCGTCATCCTTGGCCTTGGCATCACCTTCGAGCTGCCGATCCTCATCTTCTTCCTCGCCCTTTTCGGCATTGTCGACGGCAGGTTCCTCATCAAGCACATCCGCTACGCCATCCTGGCCATCTTCATCATCGCCGCGATCATCTGTCCTACGCCCGACCCCGTCGGCATGTGCATCTTCGCCTCGCCCATGCTTGTCCTCTATGGCATCGGCGTCGGTGTCGCCTTCCTTGTCCACCCCGACCGCCGTCGCGCCCGCGAACAGAAAGCAGCCGGCGTATGACCCCCTCATCCCCCACCCTGACTTAGCGGGCGCTTTGCCCGCCCTTACCACAGGGAATCTGCGCGCCTCTTGGCTCCTGCTTCCACCGACGCCTCGCGTTGTTTGTTCTACGCCTTCATCTCCGGCTTAGCGAGGCACCCCTGTACTTGGCCCTTGCCGTTGTTTGTTTCTTTGCCTTGGCGCCGGCACAAGCCCAAAAGACCACCCCTAAAATCTCCGGCGCAGCCATCTACACCCTCACCCAGCAATACCTCGCCGCAGCCCCCAAGCGCTTCAATGCCTCCCCCGGTCACGCCGCCGCCGAGCGCTTCCTCCAGGATCGCTTCGCCCCGGAAAAAGCCAAGGGCAACTTCGAGCAGGACGCCTTCACCGCCCGTACCCCCGCCGGCATGCAATCGATGTCCAATTACATCGTCCGCTACCCCGGCAAAAAAGACGGCATTATCCTCCTCACCACCCACTACGAGACCAACTACCCTCTGCGCGACACCGCCTTCGTCGGTGCCAACGACGGCGCCTGCACCACCGCCCTCCTCATCGCCATAGGCCAGTACCTCCGCGTCCACCCGCCAGAGGGCTACTCCGTCTGGCTCGTCTTCTTCGACGGCGAAGAGGCCGTCAAGGAGTGGTCCGACTCCGACTCCCTCTACGGCTCGCGCCACCTCGCCGCCAAGTGGAGCCAGAACGGAACCCTCCCCCGCATCAAAGCCGACCTCTTAGCCGACATGATCGGCGACAAAGACCTCAACATCGACCGCGATGCCAACTCGACCCCCTGGCTCCTGGACATGCTCCAGGTAGCCGCCCGAAACACCGGCCACGCATCGTCCGTCTTCAAGAACCAGACCGAAGTCCTCGACGACCACCTCCCCTTCAAGCAGCGCGGCGTCCCCGTCCTCGACATCATCGACCTCGACTACGGCCCCCACACCCCCGCCACCCCCGACGGTTACCACCACACCGACCAGGACACCATCGACAAGATCAGCCCCAAGTCACTGCAAATCTCAGCTGACCTCTTCCTCGCAATGATCCACCTTATTGACC
>CAXUNW010000214.1:0-4297 GCA_964252505.1 uncultured Acidobacteriaceae bacterium | reverse complement strand
TCCCGCCGTCTTCCACGCTGCTGCTCCGGTGCCCGACCCCTTCACCACAGTCTTCCTCTCCGAACTCGCCATCCCCAATCTCCGCTCCGTCGCCATGATGTACGACATCCTCGAGCTCAATACCAACGTCAAGCCCACCTTCCTCAAGTTCCTCCTCGCCGCTTACCCTATCGACAAACTCCTCTACCTCGATCCGGACATCTTCGTCTACGCACCCCTCACGCCGGTCTTCGCTGCCCTCGACACGCACGACGCCGTCCTCACCCCCCACATCACCCGACCGGTCTTAGACGGTCGCAGCCACTCCGAGCAGGACCATCTCTACAACGGCACCTACAACCTCGGCTTCTTCGCCGTCCGCGCCCTCCCCGCCGCGAGTGAACTCCTTACCTGGTGGGAGCAACGCTGCCTTGAACTCGGCTTCAGTGAAGGTCGTACCGGCCTCTTCGTCGATCAAAAATGGATGAACCTCGCCCCCGGCCTGTTCGATAAGGTCTGCGTTCTCCGTCATCTAGGCTGCAACATGGCCTACTGGAACCTGCAGGAGCGGTATCTCTCCGTCCGCTCATCTGGGTATGTCATCAATACGACAGAGCCACTCTGCTTTTTCCACTTCTCAGGCATCGTGGTGGAGGATCCATCCGTCCTCTCCAAACACACTGACCGCTTTCAACTGGCGGACCGCCCCGACCTGGCCGATCTCTTCGCCGACTACAAGGCCGCCGTCATCGCTCACCGCCATCTATCGTCCGAATCCCTTCCCTATGGCTTCGGCACGTTCTCCGATGGCACCATCGTCACCCGGCTCGCGCGCCGCATCTATGCCCAGCACCGCGCGCACTTCGCTGGCCAGGACCCCTTCGCCGCCGAGGGCGCCTTCGCCGCCTTTGCTCGTCGCCGCAAGCTGGTCACCGGCAAGCAGCCTGCCCAAAAGGCTACCTGGAAGGAGTTCAACCCCCAGGACCGACGTGTACGACTCGTCCATCAGGCGCTCCTCCAGGCACTTCGCCTGCTTGGCCCCAACCGGTACGAGCTCCTCATGCGCTATCTGGCCCACATCGCCGTGCTGCGAAACCAAAGCGTCTTCCTCAATGTCGACCGCAACGACGAGCGCCCATGAAGGCGATCCTTGTGGTCAAACTCGGAGCCATCGGGGACGTCGTGATGGCGCTTGCCGCCGTCCGCCTCCTCGCGGAGCCCGGGGACACCGTGGACTGGCTATGCGGCGCGGCCGTCGCGCCCCTTCTCGCCTGCTACCCCTGGATCAACCCCATCCCCGCCGATGATCAGGTGCTCTTTCATGGCGGCGCCGTGCCGCGCCTCCGCGAGACGGCGCGGATCTGGAGCACGCTGCTCCGCCGCCGTTACGACCTCTGCGCCTGCCTCTATTACGACCCGCGTTACCGCCTCCTCACCCTGCCGGTGCGTGCAACCCGCAAGCTGCATCTCGATCACGGCAACCGAGCCCATCGCATCCTGCCCGGTCGGTCCCATACCGGCGAGCTTGTCCGCATCCTTGTCCCCGAAGTGGATCGCTATCGGCCCCAGCCGATCGTCCCCCTTCTCCCCCCCATCCTTCCTCCCAGTCCGCTCCCGCCGCGCCGCGCCACCCGCGTTGCGCTTGTGCCGGCGGGCTCCAGCAATATGCTGCGCCAGCAGACGCTTCGACGCTGGCCACTGGACAATTACGTGGCCCTTGCCCAGCGCCTGCTCACCCGGGGCTTCGAGGTCGTGCTCATCGGAGGGCCGGACGACGTCTGGGCACAGTCTGCGTTCGCTGGCCTACCCGTGCACGACACCATCGGCCGCCTCACCCTTCCTCAGGTCGTCGCCGCCTTCCACGACTCTGACCTCACCGTCTCGCACGATACCGGGCCCATGCATCTGGCCGGCCTCTCCCAAACGTCTCTCCTGGCTCTCTTCGGTCCCACCGATCCTGGTTCCTTCCTCCCTCGCCGCTCCCGGGTCTCCGTCATCTGGGGGGGCCAACATCTCGCCTGCCGGCCCTGCCACGACGGTCGAGACTTCGCCCCATGCGACCATAACGGCTGCATGGCAACCATCACCGTGGACCACGCTCTCGGTGAGATCGACAAACTGCTCCTTCAGCGCACCAGCGCCGCGCCCAACCTGCCGAGGTCAGATCATAATGACGCAACGCGCCCTCTTCCTTGATCGTGACGGAGTCATCAACCACGAAGTCGGCTATCTCCATCGCGCTGAAGATGTAGCTTTCGTCGACGGCATCTTTTCTCTCTGCCGCACCGCCATGCGGCTTGGTTATCGCATCCTCGTCGTCACCAATCAGTCCGGTATCGCTCGCGGCTTCTATTCCGTCGCGCAGTTCAACGAGTTGACAGGCTGGATGCGCGCCCGCTTTCGCGCCGAGCACATCGAGTTGGACGCCGTCTACTTCTGTCCCTATCATCCCGAGCATGGCGTCGGCGACTACCGCCGCGAGCACCCCGATCGCAAGCCCTCCCCTGGCATGCTGCTCCGTGGAGCCGAAGAGTTCGGCATCAACCTCGCACACTCCGTGATGGTCGGCGACCGATGCTCCGACATCGCCGCAGCCAACGCCGCGGGCCTCCGCGCCGCCTTCTTGCTCGCCGGAACGGAATCCACGCCTTGCCCCGGTACCTACGTCCAGGCCGAGTCGCTCCAGGACGTCGAGCAATGGCTTGTCGCTGACGCGCAGCCACTCCGGAGCTGAAGAGACCGCACAACCCTCTGCAAACCCGGCCGCAAATCGAGAAATTGATCGCCGGGTTACTTGCGTGTCCCTCGCCTTGCCGCCATTCGCCTATGATGGGGCTCAGGAAATCCATCTCATGCCCGACACCGTAGCCCAGGCGGTCGACTCCGGCGGGATCACCCGCGCCATCTTCGAGCACGCGGCTCGCATCAGCCGCGTCGAAAAGCTCGAAGATCTTGTGCGCCTTAACGCTGACTTCGCCCGCGACCTCGCCGGCGCCGACCGCTGCAGCCTCTGGCTGCTGGACGAGAAGGCCAACGAGATCTGGACCATGGTCGCTCATGGCGTCGAAACCATCCGCATCCCCGCGGGCTCCGGCCTCGTCGGAGCCTGCATGCGCGATGACCAGATCATCCTCGTCAATGACACCGCCAATGAGCCCCGCCTGCTGCGCAAGGTAGACGCCGCCAGCGGCTATCGCACGGAGCAGGTCCTTTGCGTTCCTCTCCGCGCCGAGGGCCGCGTCATCGGTGCCCTCCAGCTCCTCAATAAGCCCAAAGGCTTCACCGACACCGATGCCGGCCTGCTTGGACTTATGGGCCACTTCGCCGCCTCCGCTATCGAGAGCGAGCGCCTCCGCCGCGAGGCCGAAGGCAGCCGCCTCCTCCGCCACGAGCTCAACCTCGCCCGCGACGTGCAGTCCAGACTCCTGCCGCGCAACCCGGAAAACCTCCGCCGCCTGGAAGCCTCTGGCTTCTGCCGCGCCGCCCGCTCCGTCGGCGGCGACTACTACGACCTGCTCACCCTCCGCGACGGCCGCTTCGCCCTCACCCTCGGCGACGTCTCCGGCAAAGGCATGCCCGCCGCCGTCATGATGGCCAGCATTCAGATTCTCCTCCGCAGCCACCTCCAGCAGGGGCCAGAGTCCATCGCCGTCATGCTCTCCGACATCAACCGCACCGTGTACGCCAGCTCCACCGCCGAGCGCTACTCCACCCTCTTCTGCGGAGTCATCTCCGAAGACCGCAAAACCCTCACCTACGTCAACGCCGGCCACATCCCACCCATCCTGCTCCGCGCCAACGGCCTGCTGGAGCGCCTCCCCGGCGACGGCCTGCCCATCGCCCTCATGCCCGAGGCGGAGTACGACCAGCAGGTTGTCCACCTCCGCGAAGGCGACCTCCTCGTCGTCGTCTCCGACGGCATCGTCGAGGCCTCCAGCACCGACGGCCTCTTCTGGGAAGAGCAGGCCGTCGAAGACGCCATCTGCGAAGAAGGGTTCGTCCCCATCCGTCAGGTCCCGGAGGCCCTCTTCCGCCGCGCCGATGAATTCGCCGCCGGGGCCGAGCAGTACGACGACATGACCGTCGTCGCCGCCCGCGTCCTCCCCCGAATTCTCCCCGACGGCCCGCCTGCCCTCGTCTACATCCCCTGACCGGTATCATCAAAGGGAAGGGAAGTGCCCAGCCGCCGCGAGGCGCCGCCAACCAGGAAGGACTCAACCCATGCCCCTCGCAAAATACCCCCAACCCACCCCAAACCCGCCAAAACCCCAGGGCGACCCCCACCAGGACCCGCCACGTCCTCGCGTCCGGCTCGTGC
>CAXUNW010000213.1:1393-4311 GCA_964252505.1 uncultured Acidobacteriaceae bacterium | reverse complement strand
GCTGGTTTCCTTTGTGCTGGGGGATGCACAGAAGTTCTGGACGGGGACACTGACGGCACAGGGGATGCAGTACCGGCGGGCGAAGGGGGTGTTGTACCGGGGCCAGACGTACTCGGGGTGTGGGACGGCGGAGTCCGCGGTAGGGCCGTTTTACTGTCCGGCGGACGAGAAGATTTATATTGACCTGGGTTTTTGGGAGGAGTTGGCGAAGTTTGGCGGAGGGACGGCGGAGTTTGCGCAGGCGTATGTGGTGGCGCATGAGCTGGGGCACCATATTCAGAACCTGCTGGGGACGGAGCAGAAGGTGCGGCGACTGGACCAGCAGGAGCCTTCGGAGAAGAATCACCTGTCAGTGGATGTGGAGCTGCAGGCGGATTGCTTTGCGGGCGTTTGGGCGAAGAGTGGGGAGGATCGAGGATTTATTCATACCGCTGACATTCAGGGTGGGTTGAAGGCGGCGGCGGCGGTGGGAGATGACCATCTGCAGCAGATGAGCCGGGGGACGGTGCGGCCGGATACGTTTACGCATGGGAGTTCGGAGCAGCGGGAGAAGTGGTTTACCCGGGGGCTGCAGGGAGGCACGATCGCATCCTGTGACACGTTTGGAGCGGGGTCGGATCTTTAGCTAGCTGACGCCGAAGAGCTGGGACATTTCTTCGTGGAGGAAGCCCTGGCCGGGACGGTAGGGCTGAATCCACTTGCCATTGAGGACGAACTGGGGGATGGCGCGCTTGCCCACGTTGGCAAGGACCTCGTCTGCGGCTCCGGGGGTGGCTTCGATGTCGATTTCTTTGTAGGGGATGGAGTGTTTGGCGAGGAACTTTTTGGCCTCGCGGCAGTCGCGGCACCAGGAGGCGGAGTAGAGGGTGAGATCCATGGGGTGATTTTACCTGCTTACTGCTCGTGGTAGTTGCGCATGAGGCCGCCGTCGACGACATAGGTTGAGCCGGTGGTGTAGGCGCCGTCGTCCGAGGCGAGGAGGACGGCGAGACCGGAGACCTCTGCGGGGGTTCCGAGGCGGCCCAGGGGGATGTTGGCAAGCAGAGCGTTGAGCTTAGGCTGATCGGCGAGGAGCGAGGCGTTGATGGGAGTGTTGATGGCCCCGGGCGCGATGTTGTTGACGGTGATGCCGATGGGGCCAAGCTCGACGGCGAGGTTGCGCATCATCATGCGGATGGCCCCTTTCGAGCAGCAGTAGGTGGTGAAGTTGGGGAACACCATATCCTCGTGCACGGAGGATATGTTGATGACGCGGCCGGGTTTTTTGGCGTCGCGGAGACGGCGGACGAAGGCCTGGGTGAGGAAGAAGGCGCCCTTGAGGTTGACGTCGAGGACGGCGTCATAGTCGGACTCGGTGATGTCGAGGAAAGCAGCGTTCTTTTCGACACCGGCGTTGTTGACGAGGATGTCGCAGCCGCCGAGCTGGGACCAGGCCTGGTCGACGAGGTTCTGGGTGTCGGGAAGCCTTGAGACGTCGGCCTGGACGGTGATGGCCTTGGCTCCTGACGCTTCGATTTGAGCTTTGGTTTCGTTGGCGCCTTCGGGGTGGCTGCGGAAGTCGATGACGACGTTAGCACCTTCCTGGGCGAATCGGATGGCGATGGCCTGGCCGATACCGGAAGACGATCCCGTGACAATGGCTACTTTCCCTTTGAGTCGGTCAGACATAGTGGTCTCTCCGGACGGTTGGATGCGGTTGCGGGTGGAATGGCGGCGTTGCCGGAAGAAGTTGGTGAGGAGAGCGCTGGACTCCGCCGCGTGCAGGCCGGCTTCGAGTTGGACTGTGTGGTTGAGGCTGGGATGGTTGAGGACGGTGAGGGCCGAGCCACAGGCTCCGGCTTTTGGGTCGGGGGCGGCGTAGACGAGGCGATCGAGGCGGGCGTGGAGGATGGCGCCGGCACACATGGCGCATGGCTCGAGGGTGGTGAAGAGGGTGCAGCGGTCGAGGCGGTAGTTGGCGAGGGCGCGGCCAGCGGCGCGAAGGGCGACGATTTCTGCGTGGGCGGTGGGGTCAGCGTCGCGGATGACGCGGTTCTGGCCGGTGGCGAGGAGTTCTCCGGCATGGAGGATGACGGCGCCGACAGGAACCTCGCCGGAGTCTTCGGCGTGCCGGGCCTCGGCGAGAGCGGCTTGCATGGCTTGCTGATCGGTCATGTTGGGTAGATTGGTGGAGAGTTGGCTTTATGGCTGATCGAATATGCTTGGTGGGCTCTTCGCTTCGGTTTTGTTACCTTTTCCAAGGTGGACAGTTGGGGCATCGAGGAAGGAAGGCCGGTAACGCTTTGGTCTGGATGGTGATTTGATTGTACGGAGTGTGGCATACACGTGAAGCTTCGGGCGAGGGAGGGCATCGAAGGGGTATGACGATGTTACGGCGGGCGGAGAAGGTGGGACGGAAGTTTCAGAATCCGGTTCCTACGACGGTTGGCGGGCTGAGTACCGTGTTTAAGGTGCTGCCGCTCTATCTGCGGAATAAAGCAGAGAAGTTTCCACGAAGGCCGCTGGGACCGTTCCGCACCAACGTGGGGGTCTATCAGACGGCACCGGAGAGTGGATTGCGGGTGACGTGGTTTGGGCATAGTGCGTCCCTTGTGGAGATGGACGGGGTTCGGCTGCTGATCGACCCCGTGTGGGATGACCGGGCGGCACCGGTGAGATGGGCCGGGCCGAAGCGCTTCTTTGCGCCGACGATGCGTCTCGATGAGATGCCGGTAGTGGATGCCGTGGTGATCTCGCACGATCATTACGACCATCTGGGAAAGGAGACGGTGCGGCAGCTGGCGGGGATGGCGGTCTGGGCGGGGGTGCGCTGGATCACGTCGCCTGTAGGGGTAAAGATTCTGCGCGGGGTGGGCGTGGGGGCTGGACGGGTGACGGAGCTGGACTGGACCCAGGAGACGGTGGTGGCGGGGCAGGAG
>CAXUNW010000213.1:0-1383 GCA_964252505.1 uncultured Acidobacteriaceae bacterium | reverse complement strand
CCCGCGCAGGCCGCGCGCGCGGCCTGCGCGGGCGTCGCCCCGGTCGCGGGGGGGGGGGGGGACGGAGCGGGGGGTCGCCGTAACGGTGACGGCGTGGCCGGGGCGGCACTTTGCGGGACGAAGTCCGTTCAACCGGAACGAGACGTTGTGGGGCTCGTTTGTACTGCGGGGGGCGCGACACTGCGTCTACTATGGGGCGGACTCGGGATGGTGGGAGGGATTTGAGGAGATCGGGGAGAAATATGGGCCGTTCGACCTCACGATGCTGGAGGTCGGAGCGTTTCACCCGCTATGGGAGGACATTCACCTGGGTCCGAAGAATGCAATGCGGGCTTTTGCGGCGCTAGGTGGGAAGGGCCTGCTGATGCCGGTGCATTGGGGCTTGTTCGACCTGGCGCTCCATGGCTGGCGGGAGCCGATGGAGCAAGTGGTGGCGCTGAGCGGCGACCAGGGGGTGCCGGTGTGGTCTCCCGCGCCGGGGATTCCGTCGGAGGTAGTGGCGGGCGTGCCGCTGGTTTCCCGATGGTGGCAGGCGCTGTGAGATTGGGCTTGTAAGGGGAACGGGTGAACGGGTACAAGGACATATTCAATTTTTGGAGGTTCGATGGCGGGTCTGGCGCAGGCTGCGGTTCGGGAGGTGATGGACATCCGGCAGGCAGCGGATTATCTGGGGATCAGCGGGGATACGCTGTACCGGTACGCGTCGGAGGGATTCGTTCCGGCGTTCAAGCTGGGAAATCGATGGCGCTTCAAGCGAAGTCTGCTGGATGCGTGGATGGTGGAGAAGAGCGGGGTGGCGACAAAGGCGGAGGCGGTGGTGACGGAGAAGCAGAAGAAGCCGGTGGGACGGGTGCGGTAAGGGAGCGGGATACACTGAAAGGGTTGCTGACCCCATGCGGATCCTGACCCGGTACATCCTTCGCGAAGTGATCTCTCATGCGCTGCTGGGTGGGGCGCTTTTCACGTTTGTGCTGTTTGTGGGGCGACTGGGGAAGATTGTCGACCTGGTGGTGCGGGACTCAGCGTCGCTGGGGCAGGTGGCGCGGATCTTTGGGTATCTGCTGCCGGATGCATTGACGATGACGATTCCGATGGCTGTGCTGGTGGGGATTCTACTTGGCCTTTCGCGGCTGGCGGCAGACAGTGAGGTGACGGCGATGCGGGCGTGCGGGATGAGTGCGCTCGATTTTGTCCGGATTGTGTCGATTGTTGCGTTGGCGGCGGTCGGGGTTGGATTGGTGAACTCGCTTTACCTGGCACCGCGTTCGGCGCGGGCTTTGCTGGCGCTCGAGGATGAGCTGAAGACGACGCAGGCGTCGTTTGAGGTTCAGCCGCGGGTCTTCTACGAAGACTTCAAGAACATAGTGCTGTATGTGCAGGATG
>CAXUNW010000212.1:0-4312 GCA_964252505.1 uncultured Acidobacteriaceae bacterium | reverse complement strand
TCTGCCCACCCTTCGCCCGCACCAGGCCAAATGTATGCACCAGCATCCCAAGCCCGCCGAATCGGAAAACTCCACCCCCGTTACGTCCAGCACCAGGTTCTTCGCTCCCTGACTCAACGCCGCCTGCACCCGCTGGTCGGCCGTCTTCAGGTTCGTTCCCAGCGTCAGCATCCCCACCAGCGTCACCACTGCCGCCGGCCCGCTTCCCGTCTCCAGGGTCTCAATCGTCGCCTCAAGTGCCATGAACGGATTGTATCTCCTCAATTTGGCGCAAACATCCTGAGTCCGGACCGAATGACCGCGAATCCAAACAGCTCATGGCCACCGCCACTGCAAACCTCTCTGAAGCCGGCGTTTCGGCGCCCGCCGCCCCCTGGCGACCTCGCGCCAACCCCTGGGCCATCGCCCTCACCGTCACGCTCGCCACGTTTATGGAGGTCCTCGACTCCTCCATCGCCAACGTCGCCCTGCCCCACATCGCCGGTTCCCTCGGCGCCAGCCAGGATGAGGCCACCTGGGTCCTCACCAGCTATCTGGTCTCAAACGCGGTCATCCTCCCTGCCTCCGCCTACCTCACTACCTTTATAGGACGCAAGAAGTTCTACATGATCTGCGTCGTCCTCTTCGGCATCTCGTCGATGCTCTGCGGCCTTGCCCCCTCGCTCCCCATCCTCATCTTCTGCCGCGTCCTTCAGGGCGCCGGGGGCGGCGGCCTCGCGCCGTCCGAGCAGGCCATCCTCGCCGACACCTTTACCCCCAAGCAGCGCGGCCAGGCCTTCGCCCTCTACGGCCTCGCCGTCGTCTGCGCCCCCGCCATCGGTCCCTCCCTCGGTGGCTGGATCACCGACAACTACAACTGGCGATGGATCTTCTTTATCAACGTCCCCATCGCCCTGCTCTCTCTTTACCTCACCAATCGCCTCGTCGAAGACCCTCCGCACATCGTCAAGGAGGTTAAGGAAGCCGCCAAACGCGGCCTCAACCTCGACTTCTTTGGCTTCGGCCTCCTCGCCACCGGCTTCGGCTCGCTCGAGTTCATCCTCGACAAGGGCCAGGAGGACGACTGGTTCGGCTCCCCTGTCATCGTCTTCTTCACCGCCCTCTGCGTCGTCTCCCTCGTCGTCCTCATCGTCTGGGAGCTCTACCAGCTCCGCATCAAGAACCGTCCTATCCTCAACCTAACCCTCTTCAAACGCAAAACCTTTGCAATCCCCTTCGTCCTCATGTTCGTGCTGGGCTTCTCGCTCTACGGCACCACCGTCCTCATCCCCCAGATGGTCCAAACCCTGCTCGGCTACACTGCCGAGCTCGCCGGCTTCGTCATCTCTCCCGGCGGCATCTGCATCATGATGATGATGCCCGTGGTCGGCTTCCTCATCGGCCGCACCGACCCACGCTACCTCATCTGCGGCGGCTTCTTCATCCTGGCAACCTCCATGCTCCTCATGCACACCTTCTCGCTCCAATCCAGCTTCAAATACATCATGTGGGTGCGCGTCTATCAGGCCTCCGGGCTCGCCTTCCTCTTCATCCCCATCAACACCATCAGCTACTCCGGCGTGCCGCAATCGCAAAATAACGACGTCGCCGGCTTAACCAATCTCGCCCGCAACATCGGCGGCTCTGTAGGAACCGCCTTTGTCTCCACCATGCTCGCCCGCGGAACCCAGCGCCACGAGAGTCACATGATCCGTGATCTCACCACCGCCAACCCAGCCTTCATCTCTCAGATGAACCACCTTAAATCCGTCTTCGGCGGCTCCAGCCACGATGGCAACGCACTCCTGGGCAAAGGCGCCAGCGCCGCCCAAGGCTACATCTACCAGCAGATGCATCGGCAGTCCGCCATGCTCGCCTACCTGGACATCATCGCCATCTTTGCCGTCTTCTGCGCCTGCATGATCCCCATAGTGCTCGCCATCGGCAAGATCAAGCCGCCGGCCGCCGACGCTCCGATGCACTAAACGCACTGACTCATTCATGGGGCGCGCCCTCGGAAGAAGGTCCCGCATGTGGGACGTCAAAGCCGTCATGCTCAACCCGGCGCGCGCTCTGCAACCCCGGTAACAGCCCGGCCTGCACATATTGTTCCAAGCGGCGAGTAGGCGGTTCAGACCTGCGGCGCCATCACCATCATGTCCACCATCGTCGGCGTGATCTCGCGTGCAGCCGCCTCGTTTGAGGCCGCCGCTACAAGCTCCGCGGTTGCCTCCCGTACGGGCGGAGGCACCTCCATCCGGCTTACGGCTGCTACGGGTACGGCGCGTCGTGCCTGGAAGCACTGCCGGCACAGCACCGGACGTCCCTGCGTCGGTTTGAACGGGACTGTCGTCTCTACGTTGCACTCCGAGCACGACGTCCGCGTCTCCGTCCGCGAAATGCCTGCCGCCACCGGAGCCCCGCTGGCCGCTGCCACCATCCCCGCCCGCCGGGATTTACACGGCTTACACCGTTTCGGATCGTTCTTAAACTGTTTGTCTAAAAAAAACAGCTGCTCCCCGGCAGTAAAGATAAACTCCTGACGGCAGTCGGCGCAGGTCAATAGACGGTCCACGAAATCCATGTCGCATCTCCCGGTCGTGCGAAAAACAGGATTGCGCGCAACCACTGCGCACCACGCTATCCTGCTTTTACTAAGGGGCCCGAGCATGTGCTTCGCAACACATGCGTGCAACAAACACTCACGGTTGGCAAACCGCAGGGACTCTCGACGGAGCCCTCATATGGGCTCGGTAGGGCGGCCGCCATATGGCTGCAGCCACCCCTTCCGGAGCCTCTTTTAGAACATCTAGTCCGCTTCCTTGCGAACCTTCTTACGATTGCGCTTGCGCGCCAGCGCTTCCTTTACCCGCTTCTTTTCACCCGGCTTCAGGTAAAAAGAGTGGCGCTTTACCTCTTTGATAATGTCTTCGGTCTGAACCTTCCGCTTAAAGCGACGAAGCGCATTCTCAAGAGGCTCGCCTTCCTGCACTCGAATCTCTGCCAAGAAAAATACACCTCATCCCTGCCCGTGACTGAGCAGCGCCTATTCTACCGCAACTCGCTCTCTCCCCAACATCTTTTCACCCGGTTTCTCGCGCTCCCATCCGCTCTCCCCGGCGTACAATCCCGCCATGATCCGTCCCTTCCAGGGCATCCTCCCGCAGTATCCCGACACCTGCTACATCGATCCCTCCGCCCAGCTCATCGGCGACGTTCGCCTCGGCGAGCACTCCAGCGTCTGGATGAACGCCGTCCTGCGAGGAGACGTCAACGCCATCCGCATTGGCGCCCGGTCAAACATTCAGGATTGTGCCGTCCTCCACGGCATGCGCCACCTCTACCCCGTCCTCGTTGGGGATCTCGTCACCATAGGCCACAACGCCACCGTCCACGGCTGCATCCTTGAGGACGCTGTCCTCGTCGGCATCGGTGCCACCATCCTCAACAATGCCCGGGTCGGCGAAGGCTCCATCATCGCCGCTGGCGCCGTCATCCCCGAGCAGGTGGTCATCCCGCCCCGCTCCCTCGTTGCCGGCGTCCCCGGCAAAATCCGCCGCACCCTCACCGACGCCGACCGGGAACTCATCCTCGCCTACGCCCGCAACTACCTCGATTACACCCGCATCTACCTCGAAGAAGCTCTCACCGCCCCGCCGGCATAACCATGCTCAACCCGCCCACTTCGATAAACTAGCCTTATGCCTCCCGCCTCACCCCTGAAAGCTGTCCGCGGCACCCGCGACCTCCTCCCCCCCGACACCGCCCTGTGGAACCGCGTCGAGGCCGTCTCCCGCGCGCTCTTCACCCGCTACGGCTTCGGCGAAATCCGCACCCCTCTCCTGGAGGACACCAGCCTCTTCGCTCGCGGCGTCGGCGAAGAAACCGACATCGTCTCTAAAGAGATGTACACCTGGGAAGATCGCGCTCGCGCCGCCAGCGAGAAGCCCCAATCCCTCACGCTCCGCCCGGAAAACACCGCTGGCGTCGTCCGCGCGTACATCGAGCACAAACTCGGCGACTCCGGCGCTCTGCAGAAGCTCTTCTACATCGGCCCTCAGTTCCGCCGCGAGCGTCCCCAGCGCGGCCGCTACCGCCAGTTCTGGCAGATCGGCGCCGAGGTCATCGGCCCGCCCTCCTCCGGCTCCGAGTCCCCCCTGCGTGACGCTGAGATCATCGAGATGCTTGCCAGCCTCCTCGATGAGCTTGGCATCGTCGGCTGGCATCTTCAGCTTAACTCCGTCGGCTCCGCCACCGACCGCCCCAGATACGTCGCGGCCCTCCCCGCCGCGCGCGCCCCCCGCCCGCCTCGCCGCCCCCCCCGCCCGCCCCG
>CAXUNW010000211.1:0-4319 GCA_964252505.1 uncultured Acidobacteriaceae bacterium | reverse complement strand
GCCGCGCGTTCGTCCTCTCCCGCAGCGTCACCCGTGCATCCACCCGCAACGCGTGCGCCATCTGGCCATAGCCCGTGTCCACCGCCAGCACGCTCGCCGCCCCATGCTGCAGCATGCAGTCGGTAAACCCACCTGTCGACGCCCCTACATCCACGCACGCCACCCCATCCAGCCCGATGCCCCAATGCTTCAGAGCCGCCTCCAGCTTCAGCCCACCCCGGCTCACGTACCGCAGGTCGTCGCCGAGCATCCGCAGGGCCGCCCCTGCGTCCACCGGCGTTCCCGGCTTATCCACCCGCTGCTCCTCCACCAGCCCCCGCCCGGCCAGAATCAGAGCCTGCGCCCGCTCCCGCGAGGCCGCATGCCCCCGGTCCACCACCAGCTTGTCCAGCCGAACCTTCCCCGCCGCCGTCACCTTCGCCATCAAACCCACACATCCATCTCTGCTCCCGACCTGCGTGCGATACCGTACACTAGCCTTCCCCGCCTCTTTACCTCCAGGGTCGGAGTCTTGTGCGTCCCATCCCAACATTTGTTGCCCGATGGTACCGCAACCGGAAAGAATACGATCGGTTTGCAATCTAGAACTATTTTGGGTGCGTTGCATGTATAGAGATACGGGAGTACAGGGTATGCCGGCCGCCACCACGCAGGACGATGCGTCTCTGCTCGCCTTGGTGCAACTTGGAGACGAAGGCGCGATGGCTTCGATCTTCGACCGGTATTCGAAGGTCGTCTACTCGGTCGCGCTGCGTGTGCTCCGCGATCCAGCCTCGGCTGAGGACGTTCTCCAGGAGATATTCATGCAGGTCTGGCGAAATCCCGAGAGCTTCATCGCAACCCGCGGAAGTCTCGGCGGTTGGCTCGCCGTCGTCTCGCGCAATCGCTCCATTGACCAGCTTCGCCGCAAAAAACCGACCGATTCCGTCGATGACGTCGCTCTCGCCTCCCCGTACAACCTCGCCGACGAGGCTGAACGCAACAACATGATGGAAAAAGCTAGATCCGCCATCCACCTGCTCCCTAAAGAGCAGCGCAAGACCCTCGAGATGGCTTTCTTCGATGGTCTCACCCACTCAGAGATCGCCGAGATGACCGGAGACCCCCTCGGCACCGTCAAAACAAGAATACGCAGCGCGCTTCTCACGCTGAGAAAGGCCTTCCAGGCATGAGCCCTCAAAAATATATGGATCCGGAAGACCTCCCCCTGTACGCCATGCAGCTTCTTCCTCCGGACCAGGCCGCCCCCATCCAGGCCCATCTCGATCAAAGCCCCGCCACTCGGCAGGAGATCGCCGAAATTCAGGGTGTTCTCGCGGCCGTCGCCTTCACCTCGGACATGCAGGCCCCCACCCCCGCGGCTCGCGCGCGCTTCCTTAAAGCCGTCGCCCAAGAAAAGCGTGTCGCCCCCGTCCGCCCGGCCGCTGCCGTTCGTCCGGCCGCTGCAGTGTCCGCAACTCTCCCGTCCACCGAGCCAGAGCCCGCCAAGGCTCCGGAAAAGTTCACCGACATCCCCGTCGGTCCCCCAACCGCTGCTACCGCCGGACCCGGCTCCATCGACGGCTACCACCGCAACGAAGCACAGATCTTCGACTTCGAGAAGGAGGCCGCACGCCGCAGCCTCGCCGCACGCGCGATGCCGTGGCTTGGTTGGGCAGTCGCCGCCGGCCTCGCCTTGACCACCGGCAATCTCTACCAGAAGAGCGAAGGCCTTCGCCGCTCCTACACGACAGAGCATGCCCAGCTCGATCGGACCGCCGCGGACGCTGCCACCGCACGCGATGTCATGGCGGCCTTTACGGACGAGTCCGCCACCCGCGTTACCCTCACTCGCCAGGGCGCGCTGCTCACCCCGACCGGCCGCACCGTCTACTCCGCCGAAAAAGGTGTCCTCATCTTCACCGCCACCAACATGGAGCCGGTACAGACCTATAAGGTCTACGAACTCTGGCTCATCCCGCAGAACGGCGGCAAGCCGATTCCGGCCGGCACCTTCCGCCCCGACGCCCGTGGCGCCGCCAGCATGGTCCTCACCACCATGCCCAAGGGTGTAGAGGCCAAGGCCTTCGGCATCACCCTTGAAGAAGAGGGCGGCTCCAAGACCCCCACCCTGCCCATCCTCATGACCGGAGCCTGACGCCCGGGCGTGCCGCATAACAACAGAAGCCATCCGCGAGGATGGCTTCTGTCTTTTCCCCATCAGGTTCCTTACGGCTGCGTCACCCGCACCATCACACCCTTGCCCTGCAGGTCCACCGTGGTCTGGATCGTATCCGTGTCCGTCCGGATAATCGTCAACGTGCTGTTGTCCGGGCTCGTCACATAGACCTTGCCCGTCGGCGTCCCTGCCGTGACTGCCAGAAATCCCGGATGCCCCGAGATCGGGATGGTCGCCGTCACCGTGTTTGTCGTCAGGTTCACCACGGAAACCGTGCATCCTGTGCTCACGCCCGCCACCGGCGACGCCGCGCAGGGCAGGTTCGGATTCCCGCTATTCGCCACATACGCCCGGGTGCCGTCAGACAGCACACCCAGCACCACCGGATTCACCCCTACAGGAACGTTTGCCAGCACCGTTCCAAACCCGGCCGCATCCACCGGATTGACCGGGTCGCAGTTCGGATTCGTCACCAGCGCCGAAGCGTTGCACAGCGGAATGCTGACAACCGAGACGCTTCCTGCATTCACCGTGTCCCCCCCGTTGGCGATCACCAGCTCCGATCGTGTCGGCGCCAGGTCAGCCCACACCGGGGCCGTTCCCACCGCAATCGTGCCCGTTCCGATGCTGCCGCTGAAGGTGTCGAGCGCATTCGTCTGCGCGTTCAGCACGGAAACCGTGTTGCTGCCTTTGTTCAGGATGAACGCCCGCTTGAAGTCCGACGTCATCACCCCATACACCGGCGTCACCCCCACCGGAACCGTCGTCGTGATCGTCTGCGACGGAACATCGATCGCCGCCGCCTGACCCACGCTCCCCGCCGTACCCTGGATCAGCGCATACAGCCGCTGCGCGTTGTTGTAGCCCACCACGTACACCGCGTTCGCCCCTACCGGAAGCTCCTGCTTCAGCGCCGGCGGACTCCCTGTAAACTGCCCGATCGCGTTCCGTCCCGTCTCGGTCACGTACACGCCGCCGTTGCCTTGCGGAAACAGGCTGACCGCGTTCGACCCTGCCAGCAGCGTGCTCTCTAATACCTGGCTCGCAATCAACTGGTTCGATATATCGAACGAGGTCAATGTGCCGTCCCCATTCAACGTGTAGCCGTTGTTCCCGCCTGCATCGACGTTAAAGTAGCGCGGGTTCGGTCCGATTCCCGCCGTAATCAGCACCGTATCGCCGGCAAAATCCACCAGCGTCAGCAGCCCCGGCGTCGTCGCGCCTGTTGTGGAGACCGCCGCCGCATACTTTTGCGGCTGCGCCGCAGGCCCCACCGGGTTGATCGCCGTCACCACCGGTCGGTAAGTGTTCCCACAGCCTGTCGCCATCAGCAGCGCGCCCAGCGAAAGCGCCGCGGCGCCGCGCGGTATGGTCCGGAGCCAGGCGGTACAGGAAGGGCTGGAGTGTGCGGCGGTAAAGGCTGACGTGCGTTCAACTGGCTGCAAAACTACTCCCACGAGACTGACGTATTGTTCGAACTCCCAGGCGTCCCGGCTGCGGCATCTGCTTCGGTATGCTTGAGTCTCGATTGTAAATCACCATCAAGAACAGGAACCCCGGCATGAAGGAGGAATCGGCGGCAGCACCGCCCCCCTCGATCCGCAAAGCCATCTCTCCCAAGTGGGACCGCCGCCAGTCCATGGCCCTGGTCGCCCTCATGGGTCTGCTTCTCTTCGCATCCATTGGACTCGCCGTCTTCTCCGTCGTTGGCATGTCCCGCCCACCCCTCTGGTTCCTTGGCTCCTTCGCCGTCAGCGCCGCCTTCGCCGCCCTGGTCTGGAAACTCCGCGCCGGGACCGCCTCCGCCGCTGCGCTCGGCGCCGCCATCTGCCTGCATGCGCTGCTTCGCCAGGCCGCCGGCCACCCCTGGACCCAGACCGCCATGCCCGAGCTCATCGCCCTCTTCCTGCTCACCTTCGCGGCCACCCGCTTCGGCCGCCGGCGCGCCCCAACCGCCGCCGACCCGCAGGAACTGCGCCACGGACGCACCGCCGCTCAGGTTATGGCCAACCTCGGCTTTGCCGCCCTCTGGATCGCCGCACCCAGCTCTCCCCTCTTCGCCGTCGCCCTTGCTGCCCTTGCCGAGGCCACCGCGGACACCGTCTCCTCAGAGATCGGCCACGCCCTCCGCGGACCCACCCTCCTCCTCACGACCCTGCGC
>CAXUNW010000210.1:0-4330 GCA_964252505.1 uncultured Acidobacteriaceae bacterium | reverse complement strand
CTTCCTGGTGATGCAGCATGCGTCCGCTCTGGGGGCGGTGGTGCACGCGACCCCGCTGATTCCGGCGTTGCGGGAGGCTGTGCCGATGTGCCGGATTGTGGTGGCGGCAAGCGGGATGTCGCGCGAGGTGTACCGGGTGGACCCGGATGTGGAGCGGGTGATCGAGACAGCTAACCCGACGAAGGATTGGCGGACTGCAGCGCAGGACTTGCGGACCGCGGATCCGTTTGGCCGGGAGGCGTTCTGCGCGCTGACGCCGACGGGCAACGAACGGACGACGGTTGCGCTGCAATCCATGATGAGCCGGGGCTGGATGCGGGCGGGATTTACGGTGGTGCCGCCGCTGTTTGCGGTTCCTCTGGCGTATGACTGGAGCCTGAGCCAGATTGCGAACAACCTGAGGATTGTGACTGCACTGGGGCACACGGTGCGGCATCATGAGCCGCGCATCTGCTTTCGCGAGGAGGACCTGGCGTTTGCGCGGGCGCTGCTGCGGGAGAGTGGCGCGGCGGAGGGACAGCCGATTGCGATCTTTGTGACGCAGACGAGCGTGACCCAGCGGAAGAGCTGGCGGGCGGAACGCTTCCAGGCGGCGGCGCGGTTTTTGCGGGAGCGGTTCGGGGCGTTTGTGATCTTTGTGGGGACGGCGGCGGAGTCGGCGGCGATTGAGGCGATCCGGGCAGGGCTTGAGTTCGCTACGGGGAACGTTGCGGGGCGGACGAACCTGCTGCAGCTTGCGGCTTTGCTAAGCCTGGGCGATGTGGGGCTGACGCTGGATACGGGGACGATGCACATCGGTCGGGCGGTGGGACTGCCAATGGTGATTGTGGCGCCGGCGTGGTCGCCTCCGCTTGAGTGGCTGCCGCTTGACGATCCGCGCTTTGTGATTTTGAAGAACCTGGACATGGCGTCGGCGCCGGAGGGATATGTTATCGACGAAGTGAGCGTGGATGACGTTACCAAAGAGCTGGACGAGTTGATGCAGCGGTACCCATGTAAGCCAGCGTTTTAGGCGCGACCTGAATACAGGAGGGGTATAGCGGCTTACGCTGAGCCACCTCAGACTTTTCCGATACGGGGAGGATGCATCTGGGGCGGTCAGTGGGCGTGCCGATGGTGGTGCTCGGCCCTTCATGGCAGAAGCCGCTGGGTCTGGAACAGGTGTGGATTCTGCGTGGGCGGGATCGTGACGATGTTCCGCACGGATATGGGCTCGACGAGGTGCAGGCGGAGGATGTGATTGGAGCGTTGACGGAGCTGATTCAATGCTATCCCGCGTCAGGTGCAAGCCGGCGGGAGCGGATTGGGCCGGGGTCTGGCGGAGATCGACCATCTTCGTGAGGAGTCTGAGGCGACCGCCTTGGGGGGACCAACGATGCGGTCCCGATCGGAGTGACTTCGAAGTATGGGCGATCCTCTCTGCGCGCCGGGTAGAAGGCGCGGGGTCGGTCGGAGGGCCATGATAGCCGAGGGAAGGTGCTGGGGGCTTATAGGGCGTGAGAATAAACGTCACAAGCAACGCGGGCCGACCCGTATGGGGGTCGGCCTGCCAGGAGTGCAGTGCGAAGGGCTAGCGACGGAAGCCGCGGTAGCCGCCAAAGCCGCCGCGGAAGCCACCGTAGTAGCCGAAGCCGAGACCTACGCCGAAGGGATAGCCGTAGCCGTAGGGATAAAAGCCGTAGCCGTAGGGGGCATAGCCCCAGGCATAGCTGGGATAGAAGCCTTCATAGCCACCACCGTAATAGCCGCCGCGAGGACCGTCGCCGTGGGACCGGTCGGAGCCGGAGAGGAGGTCCGCGGTGAGCTCATAGGGGTAGGCGTTGACTGCTTTCAGGTTTCCGTTGCCGGCGAAGGATAGCTGCTGGGTCTCCTTGACCTTGGTGCCTTTGCCCTCATCGTGAGGGCCGCGGAAGGCTTCGGCCTCGCCATGGAGGACGCGGATGGTGCTGGTGGCGGCGTTGAAGGTGTACAGGCCATCCTTGAAGAGGGAGACCTGACCGCCGCCCGGCAGGTCTACGAGGATCTGGGTGTGGTTGGCGGGATGGTGGACGGTGATGGTGGCGCGTCCGTTGATGAGGCGGAGCTCGGTCAAGGCCTCAGTGGCCGTGACGGTTTCTACGCCGTTGCCGGCGTCGGTGCGGACGAAGACACCCGCGCTGGGCTGTGCGTCGAAGACGCGGGCTCCGGGGGCGCGGTCTGGACCAAGGTTGGGGCCAAGATTCTGGCTCGACCTGACGATGGGAGCGGCCGGAGTGTTTTGTACATCGGTGACGGGTGCCTGAGCGTGCGCCAAGACGAGTGGCGAAAGTGAGAACAAGACGGCAAGTTCTAGAGCCCTTTTCATACGTTTACTCCTACCTGTTTAGACTCACATTTCGGTGAGAGGTTTCGCCTTTCTGACGCTGGGCGCAACCGGCTTGAGGGTTCGCGTTTCCAAAGGCGGGGGAGAGCCGGGCTACGCCTTCAGGGCTTCAAGGTATGCGGTGACCATGATGGTCAGTTGAGGCTGAAGGCTGAGGCGCGCGGTGGGCGGGTCTTTCGACTCGAGCATGCGGCGGCTGGTTTCGGCCATGACGGTGAAGAGCATGGAGGTGACGGCGTCGAGGTCTGTGGCGAGGGGCTCGTGCGAGCTGCGAAGCATGGCGGTGATTGCGTCTGCGGCCTGCTGCCTGAGCGATTCGGCGACGGCCGCGCCCTGGACGTCATCGCGTATTTGATAGAGAGCGAGGCTGGTCTCGATGCGCTCGAACTTGGCCTGAAGGAAGGCAGCAACGAGGCCCTCACCCATGGCGCGGAGCGACTGGCCGGTGTGCCGGGCGCAGGCGTCGGTGACGGCCTTATAGACCTGATCGAGATGCCGACGCAGCGCGGCATGAAGCAGTGCGTTTTTGTTAGGGAAATATTGATAGAGGGTGCCAATGGACACTCCGGCGCGCGCGGCGACGCGGTTGGTGGTGAGGCGCTGTTTGCCGGCAAGGAGGAGAACCTGAATGGTTGCTTCGAGAATGGCCTCCACACTGGCGGTGGAGCGCGCCTGGACCGGGAGTTTGCGCGGCGTGAAGGATGGTTTGGCGAGGATGTCCAAATGCGAGCTTCTCTCTGCGATGCGGCCTGATCTAATTGCCAGCAGCAAGGCATAAGGCCGCCGACGCTACTGAGGTCTATTTTCCTTGAAGAGGAGAGGTTGGAGATGAACGAAATGAATCTTGGAGGCACCTTTGGGCTGCCGGGTAGCGACATCAAGGTACACCGGATGGGGTACGGCGCGATGCAACTGGCGGGGCCGCATGTCTGGGGTCCGCCGCGCGACCGTGCCGCCGCTGTGGCTGTGCTGCGGGAGGCGCTAGAGCGCGGGGTGGACCACATCGATACGTCGGATTTTTATGGGCCGCATGTGACGAACCAGATTATTCGGGAGGCGCTGCACCCGTACCGCGAGGGCTTGACGATTGTGACGAAGGTCGGTTTCCGGCGGGGCGAGGATAGCTCGTGGATCCCGGCGAACTCCGCTGGCGAGCTTACGACGGCGGTGGAGGACAACCTGCGCAACCTCGGGCTGGAGGTTCTGGACGTGGTGAATCTGCGATGCGGTGGGCCGGGCGGGGCGGACGACACCTCCGTGGAGCCGGCGCTGACGGTGCTGGCGGAGCTGCAGCAGAAAGGATTGATTCGGCATATCGGCCTGAGCACGGTAAGCGCGGCGCAGTATGCGGAGGGGCGGTCGGTGGCGCCGATCGTATGCATCCAGAACCTGTACAACGTGACGAACCGGCAGGACGATGGATTAGTCGACCGGCTGGCGACGGATGGGGTCGCCTATGTGCCGTACTTTCCTCTGGGCGGGTTTACGCCGGTACAGGCCAACGCGCTGGATGAGGTGGCGGCCGGGCTGGGGGCGACAGCGATGCAGGTGGCGCTGGCTTGGCTGCTGCAACGCTCGGCGAACATGCTGCTGATTCCCGGGACATCGTCGGTGGAGCACCTGCGGGAGAACCTGGCGGCGGCGGAGTTGGTGCTGCCGGGAGAGGCGGTGGAGCGGCTTAACGGGATTGCCGGCGCGCAGGGTTGAGGATTGGGCCCGGCGAGCGAGGGTGCACCATGTCTTCGGGTGAGAGACGGGGCACCCGCGCCGGGCCAGGTCAGCGGGGCATGAGCTTGAGGAAGTAGAAGGTCATCTGGGTGTGGCCGGTGTTTTTGACACCGTGCAGGACGTTGGCTTCGGCGAAGAGCATGTCTCCCGCTTTGACGTGGGTGGCGACGCCATTGATGGCGAACTCGCCGGTGCCCTCGCCGACGATCATGACCTCTTCTTCGGGGTGGCGGTGGGGTG
>CAXUNW010000209.1:0-4396 GCA_964252505.1 uncultured Acidobacteriaceae bacterium | reverse complement strand
GCCCGGGCCCCCTTAAAACCCCCCCTCGGCCGGCGGGGCGGGCCACTTTCTGGGCCCCGCCCCTCTCTATTTAAGCTCTCGCGCTGAACAGAAATGCATGCTCACTTGACAAAAGCCGCCCACCCACAGCCCCCAGGACGCTCACCACCACCACACCACCAAAATTGCTCTCAAAATGACCCAAACCCCAACAAAGACGCACCCTCCACCAGTTCAGAACGTGACAAAACACCACGTTAGCCATACATCCGCCCATCATCATGCAGACAAAATCACTGCTGCTGCATCATCTGCTGCTGGCGCGTCAGCGCCGGAATCGTCTCCGGCAGCGCCTGAGCCTTCTCCACCAGCACCGACCAGTCCTCCGGTACGGGCATATCCTCATCCTGCATGACCGTCCCTTCGGAGGGTGTAACCCTTACTGCGACGGTCAGTTGGCTCTTTGCCCGCCCCCGGAAGATCCCATGGGTAGGCGGAACATCCGCATAGTCCCGCCCGATCGCCGTCCGGATGTGCCGATCGCTCGCAACCAGCAGGTTCGTTGGATCAAAGCCCACCCATCCCAACTCCGGCAGCAGCGCCTCCACCCAAGCGTGCGTCGCCGCTTCTGAGGATCGGTCATCCCCATTGCTATGATAGAGATACCCACTCACATACCGACACGGAATCCTGAGCTTCTCACGGACCAGCGCAATCATCACATGCGCAAAATCCTGGCAGACCCCCTTCCGGCTCCGCAGCGCCACATCAATCGGCGAATCCACCTCAGTCGACTTCGGCACATAGTCGAAATACTCATAAATGTGCCGGCTCAGTTGATGCAAACATAGCAGTGGATCGTCCCGCCGCATCACCTCCAGCCGTCCCGCCAGATCCTCCAGAGCCGCCGTTGGCTCCGTAAACGTAGACGCAAACAGCATCTCCTGGTAGTCCCCCTGTCCGACCATCGCGTCGAGCTCCGCCCATGCGTCGGGTGCCAGAAACGCCGGAACTGGGGCAAATGGCTGTACATCCACCAGCGACTCCGCCACAATGACCAGCTGCCGATGCGGCCCAGGTATGTCAAAGTGGTGCACATGGTTGGCAAGGTGGTCCCGATAGCTGAACACCCTGCACCGCGGGCTCACCGACAGATGAAAGGTCAGGCATCTCTGATTGTGATCGCTCCGCGGATGCATCCGCGTCTCCATCATGCTCTCGCTCACCGGATCGCTATACAGGAACTTCGTCAAGTGCCGTATCGAGTAGTACATAAGTCCTCCGCCGCCGCTCAGCCCGCCAACGCAACCTGCACCGCATAGTCCACATACAGCTCGTACATCGTCTTATGGATCTCTTCGCACTGCGCCTGAATCCCCCGCAGATACGCCACCACATCCTGCTCCACAATCTCCTCCACGCTGGTGTAGCTCAGCGACGCGTGCAGCCGTCCTGCCAGCCTCCGCAGCGGCTCCGCCCGAATCGCGCTGTCCCGGTCGATCGCCGCCAACGCTTCCTGCAGCGCGTCGATCGAAAATCGCAAGGAATGCGGAAACTCCGCATCCAGCAGCAAGAACTCGAGAATCCGATCCGGCGTCACATCCGCCGTGTACACCTTGCAGTACGCCTCGAACGCCGTTGCCGACCGCAGCAATCCCATCCACTCAAGATACTGATTGCTCTCCGCCCCCCGATGCGGCTCGGTCCAAAGATCGTCCTGGTATGCCTCCAGCAGCACCGCCGTAGCCGAGGCCCGCTCGATATAGCGCCCCACCTGGATAAACTGCCATCCTTCGCCATGGCTCATCGTGGAGTCGCTCACCCCCTGGAACTGGTGCACCGCTTCAATCACCTTCTGCAAAAATTCCGTCGTCTGCTCAGGCCCGCCCTGCGTCCCGAACCGGATGATATCCGGCCGCGTCACCTCCAGATACAGACTGTTCAGCCGGTGCCACTGCTCCGTCGAAATCTGTTCCCGCACATGCCGGGAGTTCTCCCGCGCCGAAATCACACACGAAAGTATCGAGGCCTTGTGCTCCGTATCGAAGGTCAGCGTCCGTGTCAGCGCATAGGGATCACCCGTCCACACCAGGTCCTTCGGATTTCCCAACGCTCGCAGCACCCGCTGCCAGCGAACCTCGGCGGCGGACTCATCCTCATCCAGCATCAGATTCAGGTTCACATCGAGCAGACGCGTCGTATGCTCCGCCCGCTCCAGATACCGGCTCATCCAGTACAAACTCTCCGCCACCCGACTTAGCAAACCTTGATCTCCCCTCTTGCATCGCCTGCCTTTACGACGTCTTCACTGGCTCAACACCCACGTATCTTTGCTCCCGCCACCCTGCGAGGAGTTCACCACCAGCGATCCGTCTCGCAGCGCCACCCGCGTCAGGCCGCCCGGCACAATCGTCACCTTATCCCCGTACAGCACATACGGCCGCAGGTCCACATGCCGCGGCTGCAACTCATCCCCAATCAAACATGGAGCCCGCGAAAACGAGATCGTCGGCTGCGCAATATAGTTCCGCGGATCGGCTTCGATCTTCCGCGCAAACTCCTCCCGCTCCGCCGCCGTCGATTGCGGCCCAATCAGCATCCCGTATCCGCCGCTCTCGCCCACTGCCTTCACCACCAGCTTCTCCAGGTTCTTCAGCGCATACTCCCGCTCCTTCGGCCGAGACATCAGGTAAGTCTCCACGTTCTTCAACACCGGTTCTTCGCTCAGGTAGTACTTGATGATGTCCGGAACATACGCATACAGCGCCTTATCATCCGCTACCCCTGTTCCAAACGCGTTCGCAAGTGTTACATTCCCCGCGCGATACGCATTGAACAGCCCCGCCACCCCAAGCACCGAGTCCCCGCGAAACGCCAGAGGATCGATGAAGTCGTCATCCACCCGCCGATAGATCACATCCACCCGCCGCAAACCGCTTGTCGTCCGCATGTAGATCACGTTGTCATGCGTCACGAGGTCGCGCCCCTCCACCAGTTCAATCCCCATCTGCCGCGCCAGGTAAGCATGCTCGTAGTAGGCCGAGTTGAACACCCCCGGCGAGAGCAGCACAATATTCGGCTCCGGCCGCCCTTCCGGAGCAAGCGACCGCAGCGTTCCCAGCAGGAGCTGCGTGTAGTGCTCGATCGGTCTCACCCCATAGCTGCGAAATAGCTGGGGAAAGATCCGCTTCATCACCCGCCGATTCGTCAGCATATAGCTCACGCCGCTCGGAACCCGCAAATTGTCTTCAAGCACCACGAACTCGCCATTCTCCAGCCGAATCAGGTCCGTCCCGCACACCGCGATATACACATTCCGCGGAACCTGCAGCCCCATCATCTGACGGCGAAAATGCTTGCAGCTATAGATCACCTCACGGGGAACGATCCCGTCATCCAGGATGCGCCCGTCGTTATAGATGTCTTTCAGAAACAGGTTCAGCGCCGTAATCCGTTGCGCCAGTCCCTTCTCTACCACCGCCCACTCCGCCGCCGTAATAATGCGCGGCAGCAGATCATACGGAAAGATCTTCTCCGTCCCCTCCGCCCGCCCATACACCGTAAACGTGATCCCCTGGTTCAGAAAGCTCAGGTCCGCAGCCTGCTTGCGTCGCTGAACCTCGTTCGCCGGCAGCGAATTAAAGTGCTCCAGCAGAGGCTCATAGTGGGAATGGAGCTCCTCCGAGTTTTGAAACATCTCGTCATACGCATGGTCCAGCAGATAATTCTTCAGCGCCGGATGGTCAAATGGGGGAGTCATCGCTGGTTGCATGAGTTCCCTGAGTATAAGTCACACTCCTGTAATGCCAACTCTTTGTTTCCTCGTGCCAAGAGGCTCGCCCCTGACTCCCCCCCGCTCCCTGGATGGACCGTGACACTCCCGAAAGTGTCCCATCCCTCGCCCCGTGAGCATGGCACAACATCTAGTCTGCCTCCAGCATCCAGGAGGCTCCATGCCCAATCCTCTTCCACTCGCCCTTGCGCTCTTCACGGCCACCGCCGCCCCGGCTCAGTGGCTGCGTGTCCAGCAGCTCCCGCCAGATAGCCCCATTGCTGTCCTTGAGCGTGGTCGCGCCTATCCCACTCCATGCCATATGGATCGGTCAGATGATCAGACGCTCGCCTGCATTACCGCCACCCCCTACCTGCCTCCGCGCACCCTCGTCTTTCCCAAAACCTCGGTAGCCGCCGTCTACACCGAAGAGCTTTCCGACGCACCGAACCGCACGCCGCTGCTCATCGCCGGCGCGCTTGGCGGCGGCCTCGGGGGCGCGCTGTGCAATCAGGCTTCCGCCGGCACCATCGTGGTCTGCATCGCTCTTGGAGCAGTCGTCGGCGCAGGCACCCTCATCTCCGCTCCGGCCCCCGATCCCCCCCCCCCCCCCCAACTGCCCCCAACCCGGGGAAACCACCCCAT
>CAXUNW010000208.1:0-4400 GCA_964252505.1 uncultured Acidobacteriaceae bacterium | reverse complement strand
TCATGGGAGAGTAGGTGGTGACGCCTGCGCAGAGGATGGGAGCGGCGACCTCCGGCTTGAGGGCGGCGGGGATCTTGAGGACGAAGTCTTCCGGGGCGACGAGGGTGGTGGAGTAGCCGCCGAAGGTGTTGTCGCGGCCGTACTGGTTGGACTTGGTGGGGGCTTTCTTGGCGGGAACCATTGGGCCGTTGTAGGTGGCGAGCCAGGAGTTGGGGCCTTCGCAGTAGTTCTCTTCGTGGGCGAGGCAGGGCTCGCAGGCGCGGCAGGAGTCGATCATGCAGCCTACGCCTACGAGGTCGCCGACCTGGTGTTTTGTGACGTTTGCGCCGACTTGCTTGACACGGCCGACGACCTCGTGGCCTGGGACGCAGGGATAGACGGTGTTGGACCACTCGTTTTTGACCTGGTGGATGTCGGAGTGGCAGACGCCGCAGAAGAGGACGTCAATGAGAACTTCGTTGGGCCTGGGGTCTTCGCGTTCGAACTCGTGAGGCTTGAGAGAGGTGAAGGAATGGGTGGCTGCGTAGCCGAGAGTCGGGATCATTGCGCTTGAGGCTCCTGAAAGTTTGATGAGGTTGCGAGCGGGACGTGCACGCTCTGAAGGGTGTCTAGGAGCGTTGGATGCGCCTGGCGGGCGGATGCGAATTGGTTTCGGCGTGGGCGGCGGGCCTGCTAGTCTTCGGAGATGCGATTTTCTTTGAATGTTATTGTGCTGTTTGCGGGTGCGAGCATGTCGGGGACGGCGGTGGGTCAGGCTGTCCCTGCGGATGTGGCGGGGCGGATTGCGGCGCAGAATGCGCTGTTTGAGGAGCAGTTCGAGGCAGGTCTGAAGGCAAGTCCGCGACGGGCGACGGCGATCGGGGACTATCGGTACAACGATCAGCTGGAGGATGAGTCTCTTGGGGCGATTGCGGCGAACGAGGCGCGCAGCGAGAGTTTCCTGATGCGGCTGATGGCGATCCCGACCGCAGGATTCCCGGAGCAGGATCGGCTTTCGCATGACCTGATGGTGCGGTCGCTGGAGCAGCGGAAGGCGGACTACGGGTACAAGGAATACGAGATGCCGGTGTCGCAGATGGATGGACCGCACACGGGGCTGGCGGACCTACCGCTGGCGGTGCCTCTCGACACGGTGAAGCACTATGAGGATTATGTGGCGCGGTTGCACCAAATTCCGCGAGTGTTTCTGCAGACCGAAGACGTGATGCGGGCGGGCGAGAAGGACGGGCTGATGCCGGTGCGGTTTCTGCTCGAAAAGGTTCCGGCGCAGTGCGAGGGGGTGATTGCGGCGGACCCGTTTCTGCTGCCGCTGAAGAAGTTTCCGGCTGGTTTTTCGCCGGAGGATAAGGCCCGGCTGACGAAGGCGATTACGGACGCGGTGGATGCGGAGGTACTGCCCGCTTACAAGCAGTTTGGCGCATTTGTGGCGACGGAGTATGCGCCGCATGGGCGGACGGCGCTTTCGGTGGCTTCGCTGCCGGGGGGCTACGGGCGGTATCGGAACGATATTCGCAGCCGGACGACGGTGAGTACGATGACGCCGGCGGAGATTCATGAGCTTGGGCTAAAGGAGATTGCGCGGATCGAGGCGGAGATGCTGGTGATCGCGAAGAAGGAAGGGTTCGCGGACCTGGCGAGCTTTCGGGCTTCGTTGAAGACGAACCCGAAGTACAAGGCGACTTCTTCGGAGCAGATTGTCGCTGACTTTGCGAAGTATATTGCGCAGATGCAGCCGAAGCTGCCGCTGCTGTTCACGAATATTCCTGGGGCTCCGGTGACGGTGGAGGCAATTCCGCCGTTTCAGGCGGCGATGGCGACGCACTACCAGACGGGGACTCCGGACGGGAAGCGACCTGGGCGGGTGAGCGTGGCGACTTCGAAGGCGGACGAGCGGAGTCTGATCGATGACGAGGCGGTGGCTTACCACGAGGGGATTCCGGGGCACCATATGCAGCTTTCGGTGGCGCAGACGCTAAAGGGGCTGCCGAAGTTCCGGCTGCATAGTGGCAACTCGGGGTATGTGGAGGGGTGGGCTTTGTATGCGGAGCAGCTGGGGAAGGAGGTGGGGTTCTATCAGGACCCGGTGAGCGACTATGGGCGGCTGTCGAGTGAGCTTTTTCGGGCGGTGAGGCTGGTGGTGGACACAGGGATCCACTCGCAGGGATGGACGCGGGAGCAGGTGGTGGCGTTCTTCCGGGAGTCGGGGGCGGTGGACGAGCCGACGATCCAGGCGGAGACGGACCGGTATATTGCGTGGCCGGCGCAGGCGCTTTCTTACAAGCTAGGACAGCTTAAGTTTCGGGAGTTACGGGAGCGGGCTCAGCGGGAGCTTGGGGCGAAGTTCGATATACGGACGTTTCATGACGAGATGCTAAATGGGGGGGTGCTGCCGCTGGATTTGCTGGATGCTCGGACGGATGGGTGGATTGCGGAGCAGAAGACGGGGACGGCTGTAGGGCGGTGAGTTCCTGCGCTTCGCTCTGACATTCTGCTTAGGCTGCGACGCCGGTTTCATTGGAGTGTTGCTCGAGGTATTGCCTGAGAGCGTCGTTGATGATCGTGTTCAGCTTGCGATCGTGCTCTTCGGCGAAGCGGGCGGCGCGGAGATGAAGGTCCTTGCTGAGACGGACGTTGAGGCTTCCTTTGAAGGGGACGTTCGGGGCCTTTCCTTCTGCTTCGCAGAAGGAAAGGTACTCGTTAACGGCACCCTGGAAGTTCGTTTCGAGCGTTAGGACATCTGCTCCGTCGTAAATGACGAAGTCGCGGATGCCAAGAATCCTGCCGTGTAGGAGCTTGTCTTCGGCACTGTACAAGACGGAGCCGTCGTAGCCCTTGTATTGCATGGTTTGACTCATCGGATTTTGCCCTCCTGCTTCAAGAACTCGATGAACTCTCGCACCTGGTACGCCTTGAGAACGCTGTGAGGATGAGGTTCGTGGATGACGAAGCTCGATCCGCCGCCTACTGTGGTGAACTTGCGGCTTGAGCCTCCTGTGGTTTTCATCTCGTAGCCAAAGGAGTCCATCAAGGACTTGAGTTCGTTCCAGCCAAAGTCGGTAGGCTTGGAGAGGAGGCGACGGATGGCTTTTTCGAACTTGGACACCCACGCCTCTTGATCTGTTTTGCCACTAATTTTAGTGGCAGATGCATTGCCGTGACAAGAGGGTCACTCAAAGGGTAGCTGTGAAACGTGCCGTACGCTAAGGCGTTGGAATTCGTCTTTGCACGTTCAACCAGTTCTTCATCATCAACACACGGTTGATCTCGACCACTAACAGCATCTTCAACCTCAATTCCATGCCAGTTAAATGTGATGAAGTAGTCCTCCATCTTCCCGCGAGCCCCGGTCAAGAATTAGCCAAGTGATGACATTCATCAAGCCGTTCGTGCGGCCGGAAGAAGAGTCGGTTGGCTGTATCGTTACATCAACAAGAACCTTCAGAGCTCGGTCATACGGAGTTTTTAGGAGATCAGTCGGTGATGCGGGCGACTACGTCGTAGTCGTGGGATTCGGTGATTTGGGCGCGGTAGAAGGTGCCTGGGACGAGGGACTCGTGGGGGCCGAAGTCGTTGATGAGGACTTTGCCGTCGATTTCGGGGGCGTGGAGGGGAGTTCTGCCTTGCCAGAGGAGGTCGGTTTCTTCGGAGGGACCTTCGACGAGGAGGTCGATCTCGCGGCCGATCCAGGCTTGCTTGGCGCGGGTGCTGATCTTCTGCTGGAGCTTCATGAGCTTGCGGCGGCGGCTCTCGATGGTGCGGCGGGGGACCTTGAGGGAGTCGTGGAGCTCGAAGGCCTGGGCACCCTCCTCGTCGGAGTAGGTGAAGACGCCGAGCCAGTCGATTTGGGCGGCCTGGACGAAGGCGAGGAGTTCGGCAAAGTCGGCTTCGGTCTCGCTGGGGAAGCCGACAATGAAGCTGGTGCGGATGACGATGCCGGGGACGATGCGGCGGGCTTTCTGGATGAGGTCGAGGAAGATTTGGGAGTTGCCGCCGCGCTTCATGGTCTTGAGGACGGAGGCTGACGCGTGCTGGAGGGGGACATCGAGGTATTTGGCGATAGTGTCGTGCTTCGCCATGGTTTCGAGCAGGCGGGTGGTGACCTTGTTGGGGTAGGTGTAGAGGAAGCGGAGCCAGCGAAGGCCGGGCAGGGGGGCGAGGGCGTCGAGGAGTTGGGCCAAGCCGTCGCGGAGGCCCAGGTCCTCACCGTAGCAGGTGGTGTCCTGGCCGATGAGGGTGATCTCGCGGACGCCCTGGGCGATGAGGTTCTGGGCCTCGGCGACGATGGAGCCCATGCGGCGGGAGCGGAACTTGCCGCGGAGCTGGGGGATGATGCAGAAGGAGCAGGGATGGTCGCAGCCTTCGGCGATTTTGATGTAGGCGGAGGCGCGGGGGGTGGTGAG
>CAXUNW010000207.1:0-4412 GCA_964252505.1 uncultured Acidobacteriaceae bacterium | reverse complement strand
GGCAAAGCAGCGCACTCGAGAGCGCGCACCCTGTTCCATGTGTGGACGTCGTCTCCACCCGCTCTCCCCTCAGCCATAGATGATCACCCTCTAGCCCCAAGACCGTTCGCCCGATCAGAAGATCGTCCGGCGGCTCCAGGTCGCCACCCGTCACCAGCACCGTCAGCCCTTCGTGGGCCTCCCGCAGCCCCGACGCGGCCTCCAGAATCGACCTCCGTGTGGCATCTGCTCGAAGATCAACCCCGCACAACACCCCCAGCTCAGCGAAATTCGGAGTCACCCAGTCCACGAGAGGCAGCAGCCGGTGTCGAAGCGCCTCCACCCCTTCGACATCAAGCAGGGATCGTCCGGAAGACGCCTGCAGAACCGGATCGAGCACGACCATCGCCCGCCTTCTCCCTGCGCGCAGACTTCCCAGGTAGCTCGCCACGGCCTCCACGCAACCGGCGCTCCCCAGCATCCCGATCTTCACTCCGTCTGGTGGAATATCCTCCTCCAGGCAGTCGAGCGTCCGCCGCAGCACCGTCGCATCCACTGGATGGGTTGCCACAACTCCAAGCGTGGATTGCACCGTTAGCGCTGTGATGCAGGCCGTCCCAAACAGCCCATGCGCATGAAACACCGTCAGGTCCGCCGTCACCCCCGCCCCGGACGACGGGTCGAACCCGGCGATAGTCAGCAACGTAGCCATTCCGTAATTCTGATGGTACGCGCGACGACTGAACGCGTACGATCAGGCCATGGAGAACCAAGCCGAAGCCGCCGATCTTCTCGCCGTCGCGCTGGACTTCCCCTCAGCCCGCCAGGCTCTCGACTGCATCGACCGCCTCGATGGGGCATGTCGTTGGATCAAAGTCGGCATGGAGCTCTTCTACGCCGCCGGTATCCCTCTGGTTGACTCGCTTTTGGCGCGCGACTTCAAGGTCTTTCTCGACCTCAAACTCCACGACATCCCCAACACAGTCGCCGCCGCCGTCCGTTCTCTATCTTCGATCGGCGTCCATCTGCTCACCGTCCATGCGTCAGGCGGAGAAGCCATGCTGCAGGCCGCCGCGTCCACCGCTGCCCAGAACCCCAAGCCCCCAAGGCTCCTTGCCGTCACCGTCCTCACCAGCATGGATGCCGCACAGATGGCCGGCGTCGGCGTGAACACTCAGCCCGCGGATCAAGTTCTCCGCCTTGCCCGCCTCGCGCAATCCTGCAACATCGACGGTCTTGTCTGCGCAGCGGAGGAGCTTGGCGCCCTCCGAAAAGCCCTCAGCCCTTCAACATTCCTCGCCGTGCCTGGCATCCGGCCAGAGGGAGCCGCCCTCGGCGACCAGCGCCGTACCGCCACCCCAGCCGAAGCCATCGCACGCGGTGCCTCTCTGCTCGTTGTCGGCCGCCCGATAACCCGGGCGGCCAACCCCAGGGCAGCCGCCCACTCGATCCTCCAGGAGATAGGCGCCGCCTGTCAATCCGCCTAACGCCGTCCCGTGTGCGTCACCACAGAGTCGCTCAACCGCAGCGCCAGCGACTTCGCCGACGCACCCCCACGTAGAAACTCCGACAACGGATGCTGCACGACATCAAAGCCAAGCCCTGCGAGCCGGTCCGAAAGCGTCGATTGAACCTCCCCCATCAGGATCGTGTGCCCCACATTCAGAACGTTACAGCCGAACTGTGTCGCTTCGTGCTCACTGACCGCCAACCGCCGTTCCACCGGGTAAGCCGCCTCAATCCTCTCCAGTGAAGCACCATCGAACGCAGCCGGGAAATAGAGCAGAAAGCCCCCCGCGAGCGGCGCAAAACACGTATCCAGGTGGTAAAACCTTGGATCGACCAGATGCAGCGACGTTACGGGCACATGCCATGCATCCGCGACATGCCGGTGGCTTTGCAGACAGGTCCGCGATCCGTGCGCCGCCCACAGCCGCTGCCCGTCCGCGTCGAACAGGATGTCGCCCTCGCCTTCGAATGGCGTCTCACGCGCGGTCTCCCAGGTCAGGAATCCATGCTGCTTCAACCAACTCCGAAGCGGCTGCTCCTCCGGCCGACGCTCGGCATGCGCAAAGCTCGATACCGCCGCGATCCCATGCTGCACCACCCCGGCATGGGCAACGAACACCATGTCCGGAGCACCCCGGTGCGCATGCAGCAGCCGAACATCCGCAACCCCTTGCAGGCTTTGATAAAGCCCCTTCCACTGTGTGAAGGCCAGATCCCGCGACGGACGATGCAGATTCCCCGCCATCCAGGGATTGATCACGTAACCTACGTCATACCACTGCGGAGGGCACATCAGATAGGTCGCTCGGCCAAAATGAGGTGGTGCCGGCTCATGCGATGCTGCGTTTTCAATCCCGGCGGAGTTCTGAGACAGACCCTGTTCCAATGAAGCAATGTTGCTCAACATAAATACGTTTCCTACTTTCGTTCCAGAGTCTGCCCACCGCGACACACGATCGTCAAGTACCCCAACGTGTAATTCATCGGATGGATACGCTCTGGTAATCAGTTTCCTAAACGCATTCCCGCAGCGGCACAAAGGAAAAAGGCCCTCAAAGGGCCTTTTCTTTCTGCCTAAGGTCTTTCCTAAGCGCTCAGCTACAACTTTTCAAAGAAGTCGCACGCCGAACACGAGATATAAACTCCACCCGGAATACTGCGCTCCCGATCCTTCACCCGCTTCACAATCCGCGTGGGCTTGGAGCACTTTGGACAATCCGTGCTCCTGTTCGGATCCATCACCTTCTTGCGATCGCCCGTTTTGGCAATCTTCGCCATATACTCTCTCCCTGTAACGTTTCTATCAGCTGTACCGCCTGCCCCATGACATTACATCTTCACGTGGGCCAACCTGGCTTCTAAAGCTCAGGCGGACGATCCCATGTGCTAAGTTTACACCAACCAACGAGGTTTCAAGGAACCTGGCGCAGATGTGCAACGGTCTGTCCCGCCGCATCACCCGCCGACGGATCTGCCGTCTTCGGCACCGGGTACTGCACCTTCCCCATGCTGTTTGGTACCGCCGCTGGAGCATCCCCGTCCCGATGCAGCGTCGGAGGCACAGGCCGATGTTCCGCGTCGCCCACACCCCGCGCGTCTCCCATCAGCACCTCATGCGGAGCGTCCGCCGGCATATACGCCGCCATCTCATCCTTGTCCCGTACCTCGATCGGCTTGCCCATCGCCGCGATCTTCACCTGCGTCACCTTATCCCCGGTAAAGCGGATAAACTTCACCGTCTTTGGAACCTGCCCATAGATCCACTCCTCGTACCGCGCCTGCGCTGGGTCGGCCCCTGCATGCTCCCGAACCTTGCTCTCCGGAGCTCCCAGCGCCGCCAGAACCATCCTGTGGTCCATTCCTACCAGCACGTCATGCTGCGCGATCGCCCGCTTCACCGGCGCTGGTAAGGTATCGGCATACGCCTGTACTCCACTTTTCACCCCGAAGTCGATCAGCGGCTGCAGCAGGGCCTTCACCTCCGGCGCCGATACCTCCGGTATCCCACCCGGGAACACCAGCGTCACCCGCGATCCCGTCGCCCGCTGCCCCGGATCCTGCGTCACCGGCGCATCGTTCAGCTGAACATGCTTCAGGAAACGATGCTTCTCGTACGGCCCGCCATTGAAGTCGATCTGAATCCGATCCCCCTTAATGGCGAGCGCCGTAATCAGCACCCGGTCACCCGGAGCACACGCCTCCCCCTTGCTGAAGATCATCTTCTTGTATTGCTCAACACTCTGTTCCAGCGGACCGTTCGCCTTCAACGTCAAACCCGCCCCAAGAGGCAGCGCCCGATGCGCAAAGCCCTGTTCCGCATCCAGATCCCGCACCAGCTCCCTGCGACCACGATCCGAAAGCTTACCCTCCGGCAAAGCCAGGTCGGTCGGTGTAAAGTCCGTCGTCAGGTCCGCAGTCGCGGTCTTCTCACCCACGACAAACACCTGCCCCCGCGCGCTACACACGGTTCCAATCGTTCCAATCAACATCGCAATCAGATAAAGACGCAGTCGCAACATGGCCCAGGCACCTCAGAAGACCGGCATCGTGCGCACGGAGCTCTCGATTCAATGGCTCGATGCTGCACCATTCCGGGCAAATTTACAAGCGCCACCTGCAGCCGCTTTCACTCAGTGAAGCCGATCCGGAACCGGAGGCGGAGCAACCCCGGACGAAATTCCCGAAGACATCCCCGCAGAAAAGCTCTGGGGCGTATTCGGAAGAATCTGCACCAGCCCCCCAGCCGCACCTGCCGTCTCCATCGCCACATGCGACGCAGGAGGTGCCACATTCACCTCGTATCCGCCCGCCACAATCGGCCGATGCGTGTACCGCCACGCAAACTCCCGGGTCAGCCTGTACAACACCGGAATCGCCCCAAGCAGCACCACTCCGGAAAGCGCCGCGGCCCCGGGGCCCCACTC
>CAXUNW010000206.1:0-4449 GCA_964252505.1 uncultured Acidobacteriaceae bacterium | reverse complement strand
CTACGAACCCCGCTTCCGCATCGAACACGCGCAGGTCCTGCTCCCGGCAGACTTCGCCCGCTTCCACGAGGAAAGCATCATCGCTTCCATGCAGCCCTCCCACCTCCTCACCGACATGGCATGGGCCCCGGCGCGCCTCGGCCCTGACCGCACCCCGTACGCCTACGCCTGGAAGTCCTTCCTCGATCACAACGTTACCCTTGCCTTCGGAACCGACTACCCGGTCGAATCCATTAACCCCTTCCGCGGCCTCTACGCCGCCACCACCCGGGCCAACGAGGCCGGAACCGCCACCTTCCACCCCGAGCAGGCCATCACCCTCAGCCAGGCCCTCTACGCCTACACCCAGGCCTCCGCCTACGCCGATTTCGCCGAGACCATCCGTGGTCGCCTCGAGCCCGGGTTCCTGGCCGATCTCGCCGTTCTTGACCGCGACCCAACACTTGCCACCCCACGCGAGCTCCTCAACACCCGCGTCCTCCGCACATTCCTCAACGGTGAGACCGTCTACCAGGCGCCCTGAAGGGCGTGCCAGCCGCCACCCCCCACCCTCCTTGCCACTTTCACACCCAAAATGCGTCTAATCCTATGACCGGGCGCAGCCTGCCCCTCAACATTGCTCCTGCGCCGCATCCCCGCAAGCGTAAACTCATCTCTAACGAGAGAAGCTGTCACACCCACGATCCCCGAGGTCAAACAGAACCATGGAAACACCGAAGCCTACCCTGCTCGAACGATCCCGCCAGTACCCCCTCGCCACCAGCTTCACCCTCCTTGCCACTCTCTCCATCGGCATCCTCGCCGGCTCCGTGCTCACCCGCGGCGTCGCCGGCAAAGAGCAGCAGCACGTCGACTCCTCCGACGCTCATCCGCTGGTCATTCCCAGCCCCGTCACCCTGGGCAACGGCTTCTCCGCCATCGCCAAGCAGGTTGGCCCTGCCGTCGTCAATATCAACACCGAATCCCTTCCCAAGCCCGCCGCCACCAGGCGCAGTCCTCTCCAGCGCGGCCCGGCACGCCCACATGGTAACAATGGCGGGGGAGACGACCAGCAAGACAACAACATGCAGGACTTCTTCAACCGCTTCTTTGGCGGGCAGGGAGGCCAGGGCGGCGGCGATGATGATGAGGACGGCATGGGTGGCGGTGAGCGGCGCGCCCTCGGCTCCGGCTACATCGTGGACCCCCGCGGCTACATCATCACGAACAACCATGTGGTCGATAAAGCCGACAAAATCTACGTCCGCCTCTCCACCGACCCCGAAAGCACGCCCGGTGATCCCGGCCGCCGCGCCACCGTCGTCGGCACTGACAAGGACACCGACATCGCGGTCATCAAGATCGACGCGAAGGGCCAGAACCTGCCCACCGTCAAGCTCGGCAACTCCGACGGCGCGCAGGTCGGCGATTGGGTTCTCGCCATCGGCAGTCCTTTCGGCCTCTCCCAGACCGTCTCTGCCGGTATCGTCTCCGCGAAGAACCGCGCCATCGACGAGCAGCCCAGCGCGAACGGCGTCGCCACCAATCAGTTCCAACGCTTCATCCAGACCGACGCTGCCATCAACCCCGGCAACTCGGGCGGCCCGCTGGTCGATATGGCGGGCAACGTCGTCGGCATGAACACCGCCATCTACACGCAGTCCATGGGTTCCCAGGGTGTTGGCTTTGCCATGCCCTCGAACACGGTGGCCTCCGTCTACAACATGCTCATCGGGCCGGAACACAAGGTTGTTCGCGGCTCGCTGGGGATCCAGTTCCAGGCCGCCCTTTCCTCCGCCGTGGGCCGCGTCTACGGCTTCAAAAACGGCGTTATCATCTCCGTTGTCACCCCCGGCAGTGGAGCCGCGAAGGCCGGCCTCCAGCCACAGGATGTCATCGTCTCCGTCGATGGACGCACCATAAAGGATGGCGATGATCTCGTCGCCGACATCTCCGCCCGTCGGGTCGGTTCGTCCGTTCAGATCGGCTATTTACGCGCAGGCAAGCAGCAAACAGCCTCGGTCACTATCGGAGATCGTTCCAAAATCGCCTATGACACCGCCGATAAGGAAGGGGACGACTCGAACGCAGGTCCGCAGGAGTCAGACGCCGGGCAAAACAAGCTTGGCATCAAGGTCGCTCCGGTGCCCGCCGCCGTAGCCACCAAGCTCGGGATCAAGGGCGGGGTGCTCATCACCGACGTTCGGGTCGGTTCCTTTGCCGACGAAATCGGTCTAGGCAAGGGCGCGGTGATCACCGAAATCAATCGCCGCTCCGTCACCGACGAACCCTCTTACCGGGCCATCGTCGGCTCTCTCCAACCAGGGTCTGACGTCGCCTTCGTCGTCCGCGATCCGCGGGCTCCAGGCCGCGGAAGCTCTCTCGTCGGCGGAACGCTGCAGTAACCCTCACTGCACACCAGAATGAGAAAGGCGTTGGCGACCCGGCCGGCGCCTTTCTCGTCTCTGCAGAACAGTCCGGACCGTAATGCCCGCTTCGAACCGAACCATGAGGATTTAGTTACCATTCGTACAACCTTTGGCCTTGCTCGTGCTCATCTTTCGTTGTAGTCTCGCTCTAGATCAAGCCCTTTGCGGGCCGGCTACGAAGCAAGGCAAAGAAGCACCCGAGAGGCTCCTCACTATGCGGTTTGGTCGCACTACTCTCTTCTCCGCTCTTCTCCTTACCTGTTGCATCTCCGCCTTCGCCAGCCCCCACGTCAAACGCGGCCCAACCTCCCATCTCTTCAGCAAACGCCCGGCGGCCAAAAAAATCGCCGGCCAGCGCACCATAGACGCGGACCGCACCACCCAGATCCAGACTGCCCTCATCAGCCAGGGTTACCTCACCGGTCCCCCCACCGGAGCATGGGACGCCGGCACCCAGGCCGCCCTCCAGAAGCTGCAGGGTGACAACGGCTGGCAGACCAAGTTCGTGCCCGATTCCCGAGCCATCATCAAGCTTGGCCTCGGCCCCAGCAACACTGCCTCTGCTGAGAACGCCTCCCTCACCTCCTCAAACGGTGTCACCGCCCAGCCGGAAGCGGAGTTGCTCCCCAGCCAGCGCTAGCCCGGCTTCTTCGCGGCACAAAAGAAAGGGCCCCTTCGAAGGGGCCCTTTCTTTTGTGCCGTTGCCATCTGGCTACGCCTGCGCTCGAATCAAAAAGATCGTGTCCGCCACGTCTTCCGTCGTCGCTGGAACCGTGCCCGGCCCGCTCTGCGCCCCGACCTCCAGCCAAGTCCGCAGCCAGTAGCTCTGATGCAGGCGCACCAGCCGCGCCCCCACCGGCTGCCGCTCTTCAATCATTTCCGCGATCCGCGTCCCCATCTGCTCGGAATCGCGCACCTCCACCCGCTCGGTCGGCACAAACCGGCACGCCAGCAGCTTTTCTCGAGCCACCGCCAGCAAATCCCGCTCCAGCAGTCCGCTCTCCACCTTCAGCTCGGACATCTTCTGCAGCGCGAATGCAGCCGAAGAATCCAGGTGGTCCTCAAACGCCAGATACAGTATCCGCGATCCGGCGATGCGCAAGGGAACCAGCCCTGCCTCCTCGATAAACATCCGCGGCATCGTCAACGCCATCTCCTGCGGGATAAATCCCTCAAGCGTCAGCACCGGGCAGCTCCACTGCACACTCAGCCCGCGTGTCACCGTCTCGGTCGGCACCCCGTACTCCTGCTGCAGCCACTCCCCGATCTTCCCCGCCCCCGCGTTCTTCTGTTCCTCCAGCGCATGGCGAAGCTGCGGATGCGTAATCCAGCCCTGTGCCAGCATTACCAGTCCCAGCGGAACCCGGTGCCGGTGCGGCATCTCCAGCAGACCCAACCCGTCTGAAAGCTCCCGCTTCACCGCCATCCGCACCAGCGCCGTCAGACACTTCGACCCGCACCCCCACTGCCCTTCAAAGATCGGCCGCCGCCGGCTCTTCCAGGGCTTCGCCCACGCCGTCGAGCAGTCCGGATTGCCACATCCCCGCCGCTGCGCCTCTTCCGTCAGCCCACCCTCAACGCCCGCCGTCCGGTCAACACCCAGTCCATCCCACATCGTGGCCTTCGCCGACGAACGATACTCATCCCCCGCCAGCAGATCGCTCGTCACCGCGTCGCTTCCCCGTTTCCCTAGTCCCACTCGCCCCATCAACGACATTCCACACTCTCCAGCCGCAGTTGCGGTGTTGCTACTTCGGTAATCCTGAGCGCAAAGTTTCCATTCGTCACCACCACCTGGCCGCGCGCCACAATCCGTTCACCCACCATCAGGTCCACCGGCTGCGAATCGTGCCGGTCCAGCTCCACCACATCGCCGGCTTCATGGTGCAGCATCTCCCGCAGGGGCATCTCCCGCGAGCCAAACTGCAGCGTCGCCTCCATCTCGATATCGCAGAGCAGTCCAAGCCCGCCCCCCGCATTTGCCTCGACCTCAAGACCACCCATCCTCAACCTCCCTCAATGCCGTTACACTCACGTGCCT
>CAXUNW010000205.1:0-4564 GCA_964252505.1 uncultured Acidobacteriaceae bacterium | reverse complement strand
ATATCGAACCCCGCCCCCTCAGCCGCCAGCAGCCGCATCACCGCCAACGACGAGTTTGCCTTCACCGCATAGCAGATGCTATGCGCCCGCCCCCCGAACGCCTCGCGAAACATCCCGAACCGCGCCCGAATCTGGTCCGCGGAGTACACATACAGCGGCGTCCCAAACTCCGCGGCCGCCTCCGCCAGATCGACCGTCCCGCAGCAAAGCCGCCCCTGTCGATACACAAACGGTCGCGCCTCTAAATCGCTCCACCCTGTCCCCATCAGGACGCCGTCGCCCCCGGCAGCGCCCGCGCGCCCTCCGGAATCAAAACCCACGCCAGCACATAGAACAGCAGCAGCAAGCCAGAGCTGGCCACCGTCAGAACCACCACCACAAAGCGCAGAAGTCGCGGATCCCACCCATACTGCTCCGCCAGCCCGGAACAAACGCCCGCAATCACCCGCGGAGAGCGGGGCCGCACCAACCGGCCGCCACGCCCCTTCGGAAACACAAACGCCCTCTCCAGCCCGCGCCGCAGCCGCCCCATCCACCCATCATCCAGCCCATCAACCCGCTCCCTCATAGACCCTCCCTCAAGCCCGATTTTACTCGCCCTGCCGCTCCCGCACCTGATCCGCCGCCTCCCATCACCTCCCCGCGTATGGCGTCTTCATCAATCTTCGCGCCGTCTCGGCCTGCGTCTGGTCGCCCGCCGGCGCCGCTGCCATCTCGTACTGCTTCACCGCCTCCGCCCGCTCGTGCAGCAGGTCCAGCATCTCCCCGGCGTTCAACTGCGCCCGCCGCCGCCGCCAGTCGCTGCAGTTAGGCTCCCCTGCCGCCAGCAGGTAGTTCTCCGCCGCACCACGCGCATCGTTCTGCCCCCGCTGCGTGTCCGCCAGGCCAAAATAAGCCATCTGCAGCCGTGGATCGATAAAGTATCCAGCCCGTTTCGCATCCGCAATCACCGCGCGATAAGCCGCAATCGCACCTGGGCCGTTCCCCTCATCTTTCGTCAGGTTCGCCTCTTCCAGGCGAAACAGGTAGTCGTGCGGATACTCCTCCGCAAGTCCATGCTGCACCGCCAACGCCTCCGGGTACCGCGCATCGTGCCGCAGAAACAGCGACAGCGTCGTCCGCGACTCCACCTTCGTCGCTACCCCATGCGCCGCCGCATCCCGCAGCATCTCCAACCCGCGTTCCTTGTTCCCGCCCACACCCACAATCCCGACCATAATCCGCACAAACCGCGGCAGGCTGGCCACCGCGAACTGCTGGATGCCGACCGCCATCTTCGCGTCCGCATACTGCGGGTCCAGCTTCAACGCCTGTTCGCTATCGTTCCTCGCCGCATACCCCTGCCGTGCCGCCGCCGCAAAGCTGTGGTCCGCCAACGTGATGAACGCCGCATGAAGTCCGCGCGCATACCCCCGCGCAAAGTACGCGTTCTTGTCCTGCGCATTCGCCTTGATCCGCTGGTCGCACAGCGCCGTCACCATGTTGGTCAGCGCTTCAATCCTCTGCCGTGTACCCTCCGCGATTGAAACCGTTCGCTTCGATGTCAAAAAGGAGTCGTGCGCATAGTACGTCGTATCCAGCAGATCCTGGTGGTACAGCTCGCGAAAGATCACCACCATCAGCAGGTAGTTGTACGCCATCGGCTGCTCCGCATGCGCCTTCCGCACAGCCTCGAACCGGCTCTCCGCCCCGTCATAGTCCAGGTTGTAGAAGTGCTCGTATCCATCTCTCACCGCGGGGTCCAGGTTCAGCGGATCTGTATGCCCATCTGGGCCACCCTGGGCCACCGCAGCCACGCTCCCCAGGGCCATCCCTGTCCCGAGCAGACCAATCCCCAACCACCTGCGCCCTACCCGCTCAAAAAATCGTTGCAAAGCATCCCATCCAGTTCGCCGCGCCCAACGTTCTCGTAGTGAGGTGTCGCGTTCCCCCAACCAAAGTAAACTATACCGGTACCGCGACCCCTGGTCGGACGAAGTCGCACGCCGGAGATGCACTGACGGCGCTTTCGCCGGATGATGAGGAAACGCCCATCATGACGAAGCTCGAACTCATCCGCCTCATCGTTGGCCATGCCCGGACCAACGGCTTCGAGTTCCGCAAGTGGTACACCACCCACCTTGGTCTGCCCTGGTCCGGAACGGCCCAGGCTACCCAAACGCTTGCCGAACAGCGCCGCTACTACGTCCTCCTCTTCTCCCACGACTTCGCCTCGCACTTCTGGAAGGCCGGCGAGCAGATCACCTTCCAGGTCCCCACCCAGACCTTCCTCCGCCGACGCGCCGACGGAACCATCGGCTCCGTCACCCGCAAAGCCTTCACCCGGCGCAGCGCCCGCGAGGACGTCTGGCTCTACCACCTCCGCGAGCTCGCCGCCTCCGAGGAGCCCCTCCGCTACATGCGGCGCTATCTCCCCATCGTTGATGAGGTCGACCCCGAGGCCGCCGCACCGGCACCCACGTCGTCCGCCCCGGACTGGGACCTCGATGAGTCCGAAGACGTCGAAGCGCCGGACCTCCTCGACGTCTAGCCGCGCAGCCCCCGAGCCGCCGCAATCTGCTTAATATGGTGCTCTCCATGCACCAGGTGGAACCGCCTCCACTGCTGCACGCTCATCGGCCCTAATATCAGGTGACTCACGCCACGCCTGGCGCCGAACATCTGCTCCGCCCGCGACAGAAGGCCGTCCATCCGTCCCAGCGCCTTCCCAACCTCACCCCCAAGCTCCTCGCCGGAAAGCCTCCGCACCGGCTCGTCCCGCGGCATCACCGCCGCCGGAGCCGCCCTGCCTTTCGGAAACAGACCCAGCCTCGTGATAGCGACCTGCCCCACCCGCTGCCCCAGCGTCGGGCTCCCCTTGGTGGGCGTACCCTTCGCCAGCCGTGTCTCAAACACGGCACACGTCGTCCCATAGCTCAGCACCAGATGCTCCACAATCTGCTGCACGCTCCACTTCCCCACCGCCGGCCGCACCTGCGTCTCGTCCGCGGTCAGCCCGCTTACCGCCTCTGTGACCTCGCGCCCCAGCCGTTCCACAAGCTCATGCATCCCGGAAGACTAACCCATCGCGCCCGCGCCGTCATCGCTTCAGACGTTCCAGCGCCTTCTTCGCGCCCGCCGCCCCGTCGCCATCCGGCTCCGCCGCCACGGCCGCCGTATACTCCGCCACCGCCTCGTCGCGCTTCCCTAGCTTCTCCGCCGCACGCGCCAGGGCCAGATGCGTGTCCGCCGCCCCCGGCTGCAGCTTCACCGCGTCCTTCGCACGCAGGTAGGCCCCCATCGTGTTCCCATTCTGCTGGTAGAAGTGCGCGATCGAAAGATCCTCCTCCACCCGCTCCTCGTCCGAGAGCGTCTTCTGCGCCTGCGGCCTCAGTCTCCGCCGATGCTGTGGCTGAGTCTCTCCCTCGCTCCCCTCATCTTTAAACACCGGCTTGCCATCCCCATCCACCCCGCCGCCGCCCGAGCTGCTGGAACTACTCGAACTGCTTGAACTCCCGTCCTCACCCGCAGGTGCCACCTTCTCTCCCGGGTACGGAAATCGGTCTGCCGCCCCGCCGGCCTTCGGCGCCTCACCCGGAACATCCTTGGGAACATCCCCGGGATAAGGAAACTGATCCTTCACCGTCTTCCCATCTTTCTTTTCAGCCGGCGCCTCCCCAGGAAACGGAAACTGCTCCGCCACACTCGGCACATGCTCTCCCGCCGGACAGCCTTTGCTTGTGCCATCGGCCTTCGCCGCGTCCGCCTTTGCCCCGCTCACCGGGACGCACACCGCATCCTTCGCGGCCCCTGCCCCGCTCCCGTTCTGCGCCGGCCCCGCCGCCGCCATCCGCCCGATCCCAGCCATGCCCATTGGACGCACCAACTCCCTCAAGGACGCCCAAAACTCCAGCACCCACTCTGCTATCCTCCCACCAGGCCGCAATCCGCAGGCGCACCAGCCTCACCTATGCCCCCGACCCTGGTCATCCGCTCCTCCGCCATCCACGCCGCCGGTTGCTACACCACGCGAGCCTTCCGCAAAGGCGCCCGCGTCTGCGAGTACGAAGGCCCCCGCATGACCAAGGAGGTCGCCGACGCCCGTTACGCCGACCGCTTCGTCACATACCTCTTCGGCTACGGCGAGGGCAACATGGTCATCGACGGCTTCGGAACCCCCATGTTCTTCAATCACTCCTGCGCCCCCAACTGCGAGTCCGAGGAGATCGACGGCCACATCTACATCTCCACCCTCCGCGCCATCCGCCCCGGCGAAGAGCTCACCTACGAGTACAACCTCTACGACTCCGACGACGCCACCGCCGACTGCCACTGCGGAGCCCCACAATGCCGCGGCACCATGTTCAGCCCGCTCGAGCTCAAACGCCGGGCCCGCTTAGCCCGCGACGCGGCCCGGCAGCAGGCACGCGCCACCTGAGTCCTCAACCACCTCCCGATTGGGCACAACCAGGCCCTCTCTCGCACCCGCCCGGCTTGACGACGCCACCGCGAACCGCGCACCCTGCATCAGAAGGGCGGCTGTCTTTTTCGCCCATTCCAACTCCCGGGGGAGCCGCAATGAATC
>CAXUNW010000204.1:0-4684 GCA_964252505.1 uncultured Acidobacteriaceae bacterium | reverse complement strand
GATCCGATGTGCCGCTGTTTCTGGTAGGGGGCTCGGTGCTGGGGACGGGCCGGGGCGAGGTGGTGGAGGCGATGATGCCTGATCTTCCGGGTACGGCATGCGTGGTGGCGCTGCCGCATGTGGGAGTATCGACGCCGCAGGCCTTCCGGGACTGGGATGCCTTGACACAAGAGACGGATCGCGATACTCTAAAAGAGTTGAGCCGCGTGTACGTATCCTTTTCCGAGCGGGCCGGGCTGGAAAGCTCGGTGGTTTTGGAGGAAGGATCGGATTACGGCGCATCCGGTATCGTTCGCGGCCATGCGATGGCGAACGGTCTGGCCGAGAATCCTCTTCTCGCGCTTGTCCGCACCGGGATTGAGAATGACTTTGAATCAGTGGTCTTCTCGCAGCATCCCTCTTTGCGTGACATCAAGCGTCAGTTGCTGGGATCTGAGACGAATAGCCCTGCGTGGTATGCGGCGCTTTCAGGCTCGGGTTCGGCTTTGTTTGGACTTTATGGGTCCATGGCAGAGGCGAGAGTGGCTCAACAACGCGTCCAGACCTCAGGATGCAGGGCTCTGACTACGGAGACCTTGCCACGAAGAGAGTACTGGCGGAGAATGGTCGCAGAGTGAGTTTCTCCATCTGGAAGAACCTGTCCGGGGGGGGGAGCCTACTGGGCGATCGACTAATGGTAAGTCGAGTGCCTTTGGAGCACTTTATCTAGGTTCGAATCCTAGTCGCCCAGCCAGAAGGTCGATCCTTCGGTGCTCACGTTGGCAGCGATTGCGCAGCAACCTCTTGTACCCGCACTGCGCGGGATGAGCCTGTAAAGGATCGGCAGGCAAGGCCGATAGGCAGATCAGGGAACTTGAGCCGGCAACAATGTGCCGCAAAGTTTGATTCTCGCGCCCGGCCCGCACAACGCGGGGGCGCAGGAAAAACGAAGGACCAGAAACGTCTTACCGAACTTTTCGTAGAGTTGAGCCGCAACCCGCCACAACGGGCGTATGTTGGAGACAAAGCACTTCGATGAGCAGAGAGGGAGCCCACAACCGGGGTCTCCTGTAAGCAGTGAAAGCAGTGGAACACCGAGGTCAACCAGCCTGGAGGTTTCAAGCGTGAACGAACAAGACACGACTGCGGTTCTTCCCCTGAGTGCGGGGCAGCCTGAGGCAGCAACCAATGCCTCCTATGCAGCCCTGGCGAACGACCAGCCTGAAGATTGGGTTGCGCAATCGGGGTACCAGGCAATGACCGGCCCACCAATGGCTCCTGCACAAAGCGGGCAGGCATCCCAGGCCGGGGTAGAGAAGAGCGCACGAACTGGCGCGGAGAGAAGACGCTCCGGCCGTTTGAGCGAGGATCGTCGCTTCAAGATCTTCTGCGGCTCGGCGAACCGGCCCCTGGCGGAAGAGGTTTGCAAGTTCGTCGGAGTGCCGCTGGGCGAAACGCGCCTACAACGGTTCTCCGACGGCGAGGTCCATTTTCAACTGCTGGAAAACGTCCGCGGCGCGGACGTCTTTCTCATTCAGCCCACATGTTTTCCGGTCGATCAAAACCTGGTCGAGCTGCTGATCATGATGGACGCGCTGAAGCGGGCGTCGGCCGGTCGCGTTACGGTCGTCATTCCGTACTATGGCTACGCCCGGCAGGACCGTAAAGACCGCCCGCGGGTGGCGATTACGTCCAAGCTGGTGGCGGATCTGCTGACTTCGGCCGGAGCCAACCGGGCGCTTCTGGTGGATCTGCATGCGGCACAGATTCAAGGGTTCTTCAACATTCCGGTCGATCATCTGTTTGCCAGCCCGGTGCTGGTGAGTCACTTCCGGGAGATGAATCTGCCCCAGCTGACGGTGGTTTCGCCGGATGCGGGCGGTGTAGAGCGGGCGAGATTTTTCGCCAAGAAATTGGATGTTCCACTGGCGATCGTCGACAAGCGCCGGACGGACATCAATGTGTCTGAGGTGATGAACGTGATCGGCGATGTACGAGGCCGGACATGCCTGATCCTGGACGACATCGTGGACACGGCGGGGACGCTGGTGAAGACGGTGGATGCGCTGCTTGAGCAGGGCGCGAGCAAGGTTTTCGCGTGCGCTTCGCATGCCGTGCTCAGTGGGCCGGCGGTGAAGAACATTGCGGCGTCGCGGCTGGAGCAACTCGCCGTGACGAACACGATTCCGCTGCGGGAGGATGCGCAGGCGGTGTCGAAGATCAAGGTGCTTTCGATCGCAGGGCTCCTGGGCCGGGCCATTGAAAGCATCCATATGGAGACGAGCGTCAGCACGCTGTTTACTTAGGCGCTTGTTCTCTGCAACGTAGGTTGACCGTCAGCCGGTCCCTTTCAGGGGGATGCGGGCTGCGAGAAGGGAGCGGGGATGGTCCCCGTGCCCGAAAGGACAGGTTTACTCATGGCATCTTCCGCCGTCCAGGCAATCGTCGCTACCGCCCGCGAGGGCAAGTTCAATAAGGGCCACGCCCGCCGGGTCCGCATGGCTGGGCTGATTCCCGCCGTGGTGTACGGGGCGGGGCAGCCGCCGGTCGCCGTTACGGTGGACCCGCGCGCCGTGACCCGTATTCTGCACTCCGACACCGGCCACAACACGATCTTCGATCTCGACATCACGGGGCAGCAGGGCGGTAAGGCGATGATCGTCGATTGGCAGAACGAGCCGATTAAAGGCAAGCTGCTGCATATCGACATGAAGCGCATTGCGATGGATAAGGCGATGCGGGTGTCTGTGCCGGTGACCCTGATCGGGACCCCTGTTGGCGTGAAAACCCAGGGCGGCGTGCTCGAGCAGGTGTTGCGCGAGGTCGAACTAGAGTGCTTGCCGGGAGACATTCCGAGCCACCTGGATGTCGACGTCTCGGAGCTTGAGCTGAACGGCGCGATCCATCTTTCGGACCTGCCCCACTCGGGAAGCATCAAGTTCCTCGGAGATGAAAAGGCTGTCGTGGCGCATGTGACCACGATCAAGGAAGACGCGGCCGATGTTGCGGCTGCTGCTGCGGCGAGCCCCGCTGAGCCTGAGGTTGCCAAGAAGGGTAAGACGGACGCGCCGGCTGCGGCGCCCGCGGCCGACGCGAAGGCGAAGAAGTAACGGCGTTGCGGCGTGATGCCGGGCGAACCAACGGGATGACCCAGGATGAAGCTGATCGTCGGCCTTGGCAATCCCGGCATGGAGTACCAGTTCACGCCGCACAATGCGGGGTTCCTGGCCGTCGACCGCATCGCGCAGGACTGCGGTGTGGTGCTGGCGAACCGGCGAGGACGAGCCTTAACGGCGCGCACTCGGCTGGCAGGCGAAGAGGTCCTGCTGGCCAAGCCGGAGACGTTCATGAACCTGAGCGGGCTCTCGGTCGCCGCGCTGGTTCGGGAGTTGGCGATCGACGACGTTGCACGGGATGTGATGGTCCTGTACGACGAGCTGGATTTTCCGCTGGGCACCTTCCAGGTGAAGCAGCGGGGTTCGGCGAACCGGCACAACGGGATCATCTCGATCCTGGGGGCGCTCGGGACGGAGGAGTGGATTCGGATCCGCATTGGGGTTGGCAAGCCGGCGCTGGCGGATGGCAGGACGGTACGGGCAGGCGGCAAGGAGTACCTGCTTTCGCCGATGCGCAAGCAGGAGCTTGCGCTGCTGGATGAGGTTCTCGACCGCGTGAAGGCGGCTGTCGAGGTGGTGCTGACGAAGGGTGTCAGTGCCGCGATGAACGAGTTCAACCGCCGGGAAAGTGGGCCTGAAGAAGGTTCACGGTAGGCCCGGTGGATGGTAGCAGGGCAGCAATTCTTCCACGCCGGCCACGCAGAACATACGCGGGGACGGTGCGAGGCAAAACCTCGCAGAAAGCAGTGAACGGTATGCGTACTTACGAGATGATGTTCATCGTCCGGCCGGACGTTGAAGAAGCAGACCTGGATAAGATCATCGAGACGTTTTCGGGCTTTGTGACCGGCGGCGGCGGTGAGGTGAAGGGTGTGGAGAAGATGGGCCGCCGGCGGCTCGCCTATACGGTCCGCAAATTCAACGACGGCTTCTACGTGCTGTTCATGATCGCGGCTGAGGGCTCACTGGTTCAGGAGCTGGAGCGGCGCCTGCGGGTTCAGGAGCAGGTGATCAAGTTCCTGACGGTCCGCACGGACGAAGAGGACAAGCGGCTTGCGAAGGTAAAGGCCCTGCGCGACAGCAAGGTAAAGCGCAGCGCGCTGCCTGCAACGCCCCCGCCCGCGCCTGCGGCGGTCGCCACGCCGGCGGCGGAGGTCGAGCAGGACTCGGCGAAGATTGCCTCCGAGGCGAGCGAAAACGCTGCCGAGGCAGGTATCGAAACGGCTGCGGCGGTTGAAGTTCCGGCTGCGGTCTAACGACTTTCAAGAAGATTGGCGGGCCGCTGCTCGATGTGTCAGCAGCGGTCCGCGCTGTAGTCTCACTGCCGCACTTCGCTTCCATTCTCCAAACCGGCCTTTGGCGGTGCGGAGAGGTTCAGAGACACCATCGCGTGTCTGGAGCGGGGAAAGGCACCAACGTAGAGGAAAGGGATGTTGACAATGGCAGACGAAACCAGCAGCTCCGCTCCGGCAACGCCGGCAAGCGATTCTCCTCGCCCCTCCGGCGGGGATTCTCCCCGCTCTTCGGGCGGCTTCAACTCCGGCGGTCCCCGCGGCCCGCGTCCTGCGGGCGGCCCCGGCGGCCCGGGC
>CAXUNW010000203.1:0-4697 GCA_964252505.1 uncultured Acidobacteriaceae bacterium | reverse complement strand
GGTGGTGACGATGACGCAGGTGGTGCTGGCCACGGTGCCGATCGTGGAGGTGACGAGTACGTGGGGGTTCGCGGCGAAGGTGGCGCTGACGGCGGTGGCGACGAATGGGGTGGGGATGCTGGTGTTCTGGCGGGGGACCCGGGGCGCATAGGATGTGAGCGTGTCTCGCCCCTACGGGGCGTATGTAGATACGGAATCCCTGATCGAGCTTACTTTCGGGTGAAGTTATAGAGTGCGATGCCTTGGCATCCGTTGGCCTGGGCCAGAGAGGTCAGATCCGCCTGGAAGGCATTCGCAGTCGTGTCGTTGAGTGTTCCAAGGAGGACTCCCGGGGGCGGCCCGGGAATCAGGGCAAGCGAAAAGCTATCACCACTCAGGAAGCTGTTCCCTGGGGATCCGGTTGTGGAGGCCGACAGGGGACACGGAGAGTTGTCGATGGTCAGGCTGGCGGTCAGCGGAATGCGATATCTTGTGGCGCTGCCTTGTGTCACGAGGGTAGGCGTGCCTTGCGTAATCTGCACAGAGATGGCCGCAGCGGAGCCAAAGGGTCCCGGAAGCAGGACCGGGCTCACCGGTACGCCGATGTAGGTCCCTGTCAGGGGGTCTATGGGCGTTGCGGTGAAGGCTGCGGTGTGCGAATTGTTGCAGGGGGATGTGCTGGTTGAACCGGGGGTAAATACAAGAGAGTACGTCCCGGCCCAGGCCGATGGCGAGGCGGGAAGAGGCGAGTTCGCGGTTAGCGAGAGGGAGGCGGTACCTAGCGTCGGGTCTCCAATGGCTCCGCTGGTCGCCTGGAAGCTTCCGTCATTGGCGATCGCGCCCGTGATCGGAAAGTCTCCGCCTCCATTGCTGGCGGTGAAGGCAGCGTTTGTGCACTGGGCGAAGAAGGCTGCTTGCCCGGTAACGATATTGCCGTCAACATGGAGAAACGCGGATATGACTGGGTAGGCGGCGGGCGAGCGCGACCCGGCTAGAAGCCAGTTCCCGTCAAGAGTGGTTGGAGGGGTTTGCGCTGGTGCGGGTTGAGGTGCGCTAACCGGCGCAGAGGCGAGGTTGCCAGCCCCGCAGGCTGTAAGGCCCAATGTGACTATTGAGATGAATAGCAGTCTGCCGACTTCCCTCGTGCTCATTGTTTCGGCCCATCCTACCACTGCAACGTAGAGATCCATCTGCATAGCCGTTCTTGACATGGGGATTTGGTTACGCGATGCTTAGAGGCTGGGCCTGATGTGCGGTCCGGCGCGGCGTTGTGTCTGTTTTACCCGCCCGGATAGGGGCCTGATTCGTTGACAGATGGTTCGAGACGGGGTTTCGATGCTGGGAGTCTGGTTGCAGAGTGGGTTGAGCGGCGGGTTGGCGAGTTACGGACAGCTTGTGCTGCTGCCGGTGATGTTGGGGTTGCTGTATTTCCTGACGATCAAGCCGAACCAGGTGAAGCAGAAGAAGTGGCAGGAGATGCTGGAGCAGTTGAAGAGCGGGGACAAGGTGATTACGACCGGGGGTTTGCGGGGTACGGTGTTGTCGGTGAAGGACGATGCGGTGATTGTGCGGGTGCAGCCGGATGGATTGAAGCTGGAAGTGGTGAAGAGCTCGATTGCCACGGTGACGACGGCGGAGGGTTGAAGCCCTGCTGCTCGCGCCTGCGATGGCGACGCCCAGGTTTCAGGCGGCTGGTTTGTGAGGCGTTCTGCAAGGATCAAGACAACGTTTGAAGGAAGATGAGGAGCGGCGCCAACCCCGGGGGTTTGCGGCGGCTCGATGAAAATACTATGTTCAAGAATTCGACCGGTAAGATGGTGTTCATTGTTGCGGTGCTGCTGGTATTTCTGTACGGGATCGTTGGGGTCCCGCATGGCGGGCTGAAGCAGTCGATTGCGGATCGGATACACCTTGGGCTGGACCTGAAGGGCGGGACGCATCTGGTGCTGGCGGTGCATGTGGCCGAGGCGATTGGATCGGCGACGGACCGGGATGTGGCGCGGATTGAGGCGGCGCTGCAGGCGGCCGGAGTGACTGGCGCGACGGTGGGAAAGATCGACGCGACGCGAGCGGACGTCATCACGGTGACGGGCGTGCCGACAGGGAAGGCGGGCGCAGTGCGGACGCTGCTGCAGGGGACGGACTACTCGATTTATGACCTGGCGACGCAGGCGGACGGGGCGTTCAAGCTGACGATGAAGGCGGGGGCGATCCGTGACCTTGAGGCGCGGACGCTGGATACATCGATTGAGACGATTCGGGAGCGGATCGACAAGCTTGGGGTGAGCGAGCCGGTGATCCAGAAGTATGGGCTGGGGGAGAACCAGATCCTGGTGGAGTTGCCGGGGGTGGACGATCCGGCGCGGGTGGAAGACATTATCCAGTCTACGGCGAAGCTGGAGATCCATGCGGTTTCGGGTGGTCCGTATGCGGACGATGCGGCGGCGCTGCAGGCGAACGCGGGGGTCATTCCACCAGACTCAGTGCTGATGCATGGAACGGGCTCGGCGGGAGCTCCGGACCAGGTGTACCTGCTGAAGCGGGCGGCGGAGGTTGAAGGGACGGACTTCCGCGATGCGCAGCCGGCGACGGATGTGAATGGGCGGCCGAACATCACGTTCAACCTGACGACCGAGGCAGGAGACCGCTTCTACAAGTACACCAGCGAGCATAGCCGGGATAGTGCGTCGCCGGGATCGATGGCGATCGTGTTGGACAACAAGGTGCGCGAGGTGGCGGGGATCAATTCGGCGATTCGCGACCGAGGCGAGATCGAGGGTGGATTTACGAAGGAGCAGGCGGCGGACTTATCGCTGATGCTGCGAACGGGGGCGCTGCCGGCCTCGATCTCTTACCTGGAGACGCGGACCGTGGGGCCAAGCCTGGGAGCGGCGTCGATCCATCAAGGCGTAGTGGCGGCGATTGCGGGCATGCTGGTGGTGATGATCTTCATGCTTGTCTACTATCGCGGGGCAGGGATTAACGCGGATCTGGCGTTGATTTTGAACCTACTGATTCTGCTCGGCTTTATGGGGTTTTCGAGCGCGGTGTTGACGCTTCCGGGGATCGCCGGAGTGATCCTTACGATCGGTATGGGGGTGGACTCGAATGTGCTGATCTTCGAGCGGATACGGGACGAGTTGCGGGCGGGGAAGACGGCGGCAGGCTCGGTGAAAGAGGGTTTTGCGCATGCGTGGACGACAATTGTGGATACGCACGTGACAACGATCGTGTCCGCGGCGATTCTGTTTTTGTTTGGCACGGGGCCGGTGAAGGGATTTGCGGTGACGCTGATGGTGGGGTTGTTTGCCAACCTGTTTACAGGGGTGTTTGTGTCGCGAGTGATCTTTGACGCGCAACTGGCGAAGAAGGGCCGTCTGGCTGAACTCTCGATCTAGGTTTTTTGACATGAAGATTGATGGCTCCGCGCGGCTGTGCGGCGGCCCAGTAAGGATGAGGCGACGTGGAATTCTTTCGTAAGACGAGTATCGACTGGCTGGGGAAGAAGTGGTACTTCCTGGGATTTTCCCTCATTTTTTCCGTCGCCGGGCTGCTCTCGCTGCTGTTCTGGCATCATGTTCCGCTTGGTGTTGACTTTCGCGGCGGTACGCAGGTGACGGTGAAGTTCGATGCGCCGCCGAACGAGGATCACATACGGTCGGCGGTGGCGCAGGGGGGCATCCGGGACTCGCGGATACAGCGGATCTCCGACCCAAGCGGGCAGGCGGCAAACGAGGTGGTGATCGCGCTGCCGGAGTCTAAGAACGAGACGACGGAGGATCAAGGGCGGGCGTCGATCCAGCGGGCGCTCGAGGCGAACTATCACGACTCGGGATTTTCAGTGCAGAAGGTGGACATTGTGGGCCCGACGGCGGGTAAGCAGCTGCAGAAGCAGGCCTGGCTGGCGACGGCTTACTCGCTGATCGGGATGCTTGTGTACCTGTGGTTCCGGTTCGAGCTGATCTACGGGGTTGCGGCGGTGGTCGCGGTGTTCCACGATACGCTGATCACGGTAGGGGCATTTTCTTTGACGAACCAGGAGATTGACCTGACCGTGATTGCGGCGATCCTGACGCTGATCGGCTACTCGATGAATGACACGATCGTGGTGTTCGACAGGATTCGCGAGAACCTGGTGGGGAGCCGGCGGGAGACGCTTTCGAGCGTGGTGAACCGTTCAATCAACCAAACGCTGAGCCGGACCGTGCTTTCATCTGGGCTGACATTTCTGACGGTGATGTGCCTGTATCTGTTCGGCGGAGCAGTGCTGCACGGATTTTCGTTTGCTTTGGTGGTCGGCATTTTAATCGGAACTTATTCCTCGATTGCGGTTGCGGCTCCGATGCTGGTTGCATACCAGGATTGGCGGGCGACGCGTGGGGCGGCGGCGGCGTTGCCGGCGGCACGAGCGAAGCGGTAGCGCGTCGCTGTGCAATCCCTGTGGATAACTCAGTTCGCAAACGGGAACAATCGCGGACGTTGCGGTGTCTAAGCATGGTAGCTTCACCTTCATGTAACGAGGCTGCCCATGTTTGAAGACTCTTTGATGGAATCCGGCGGGAAGATCAAGACTAAGTCCAAGTATTGGATGATTGGGACCTTTGTCTTCAATGCAGGCATTCTGGCTGTGATGATTTTGATTCCGCTGCTGTATCCGGAGGCCTTGCCGAAGACGGCAATGACCGCGATGCTGTCGGCGCCGCCGCCGCCCCCACCCC
>CAXUNW010000202.1:0-4729 GCA_964252505.1 uncultured Acidobacteriaceae bacterium | reverse complement strand
GACGCGGACGGTGCACTTTGGCGCAGCGCGGCGGGCTGGGGCGCCTAGCGAACGGGACGGGTTTGAGGCGGTTCTGGAGGCGCAGGAGGCGGCGGTGGCGGCCGTGAGGCCGGGGGTGACGGCAGGGGACGTGGATGAGGCGGCGCGCGCGGTGTTGCGGCGGATGGGGCTGGATGGGTACTTTACGCACTCGACGGGACATGGAGTGGGGCTGGAGATCCATGAGGGGCCGCGACTGGCGGCCAAGCAGACGCAGGTGCTGGAGGAAGGCATGGTGGTTACAATTGAGCCGGGCATTTATGTGCCGGGCCGCTTTGGCGTGAGGATCGAGGACATGGTTGTGGTGACGGAACGGGGCTGCGAGGTGTTGACGGGAAGTCCGAAGGTCTGGATGGAGCTGTGAGGGTTTTGCTTGTTTTGACGCGGAAGAATGATCGAGAAGAAGGTAAGCTGAAACGATTGTCTTTTGGCCGGGATATGTGACTGGAGTGGTGATGGACGGAAATGATTTAACCGAGTTGCGGGAGTTGATCGAGTTTTTGAAGGCGAACGAGATCGCTGAGTTTGATATGGAGCGGCCGGACCTGAAGGTGCGGCTGAAGTTTGCGGGAGCGGTTGTGCCGGCTCCGGCGATGCCGGGCCTGGATATGGCGCAGCTCGGGCGGTTGATGGCCTCGGCAGCGCCGGTCGGGGCGTCTCCTCCTGTAGCTCCAGCGGCTACAGTGCAGGTGGCTGCGTCCGCTGTGGCTCCGGTTGTCGAAGAAAAGCTGCATGAGGTGAGATCGCCGATCGTCGGGACGTTTTATGATGCGCCCTCGCCGGGGGCTCCACCGTTTGTGAAGGTGGGCGACATGGTGGAGGTCGGGCAGGTGCTTTGCATTGTCGAAGCGATGAAGCTGATGAACGAGATCGAGTCCGACGTGGCGGGCGAGGTGGTGAAGCGTATTGCGCAGGGCGGGCAGCCGGTGGAGTATGGGCAGCCTCTGTTTGCCATCAAGGCATGACGCAATCAGATGCGTCCGGGCATACGCTGGGGCCGGCGGCCATGGCGTTGCGCGGATGGGAACGCTGGGCGCGGTGGCTGCTGGTGATGTGCTTTGGCGCCGGTCTGGCCGCGTACGGTGTGATCTCCTGGCGGTGGCCGGTGATCCACGACACCTCGGTGATCCACTATGTTACGTTTTTGCGGCAGCAGGGCTGGGCGCCATACCGACAGATCGGCGATATGAATATGCCGGGGGCCTACCTGTTCGACGGGTGGGCGCTCAGCGTGTTTGGGGTTCAGGATATCGGCTGGCGGCTCTACGACTTCAGCCTGTGCGCCATCGCGATGGTTGCGATGTGGGTGGTGGGCCGGAGGTATGACTGGCTGGCGGGGTTTGTGGCCGGGGCAACGTTTGTGATGGTGCATGCTTCGGAGGGGCCGCTGAGCGCCGGACAACGGGACCAGTTGATTGCCGTGCTGCTGGTGGTCGCGTTCGCGTTCTGCCTGGAGGGGGTACGACGCGGGAGTGCGTGGATGATGGGGCCTTTCGGGCTGTTGTGCGGTCTGGCGGCGAGCGTCAAGCCGACGTTTGTGCTGGTGGGCCCGGCGGTGCTGTGTGTGGTGTGGATGGAGTTGCGGCGGCGAGGAGTCCGGTTTGGCCGCTATGCCCTGTGGGCGCTCTGCGGGGCTGGAGCGGCGACCGGGATCGTTGTGCTGTTTCTTGTAAGGTATCAGGCGCTCAGAGCGTTCCTGACGGCGTTGCTTGAGGTTCTGCCGCACTATGCAACGGTGGGGGCGGCAAGCTGGAGCTACCTGCTGGGGCACACGCTTCCCATGCCCCTGTTCGTGTACCTGGGGCTGGCAGTGATGGCGGCGCTGCTGGACCGGAACTGGGGGGACTGGGAGGCGAGGGTGTTGCTGGTGGGGGTTGCCGCCGGGCTGCTGAACTTCTATGGACAGCACAAGGGGTTCGGTCAGCATCGCTATACGACGGTTGCGTTTGGGGTGCTATGGGGTACGATCCAGGTTTTTCGTTCTCTTCAGGGGCGAGGGCAACATCCTGGGTATGGACGTTGGGCGGCCGGGGCGGCGCTGGTGTTTGCGGTTGCCGTGAATCTTCCGCGTGATGTGCAGTGGGCCATGCGATCGCAGAAGACAGATGTGTTTGCGACGACGCTGGAGGGTGACCTGCGCGCGATCGGCGTTGGCCGCCTGCAGGGGCAGGTGCAGTGTCTGGACGTGGTGGATGGCTGCCTGAAGGCGCTGTTCGATCTGCGCATTGTGCAGAGTACAGGTTCAACGGGTGATTTGCTGCTGTTTCTGCCTTCGGCTTCGCCGGTCATCGATGCGGCGCGGGCGAAGTTCATGGGGGAGATGCAGTGGAGTGCGCCGGAGTACTTTGTCCTGACCAACCAGGCTTTCGTAGGCGAGCGCAGCTTTGCAAAAGTGAATACCTGGCCGGACTTTGCCGAGTTTCTGAGCCGAGACTATCAATTGGTGATCCAGAGGGAGTTTGGGCCGCAGGGCATGAGCTCGCATCCGGGGGCGGACCCGGGCGAGAAGGCTTATCGGATTTTGCAGAAACACAGTAGCGGCGCGGGTTCCAGCGGTGTGAGCTCGTTTTGGTAGGATGAGGAACGAAGTTGGCGGCCGTGGACGGTGCAGGGGAGTTTATGTTTCGTAAGGTGTTGATCGCAAATCGGGGGGAGATCGCGCTGCGCGTGATCTCAGCGTGCAAGGAGCTGGGTGTACGGACGGTGGCGGTGTACAGCGAGGCGGACCGCAACTCGCTGCATGTGAAGTTCGCCGACGAGGCGATTTGCATCGGGCCTCCGCGGAGCGCGGACAGCTATTTGAATGTCCCGGCGGTGATCTCCGCAGCGGAGATTGCGGATGTGGACGCGATTCACCCGGGGTATGGGCTGCTGAGCGAGAATGCGAACTTCGCGGAGGTTTGCCGGGCGTCGAATATCAAATTTATAGGACCTCCGCCGGAGGTGACGCGGATGATGGGGGAGAAGTCGACCGCGCGGCAGACGATGAAGAAGGCGAAGGTTCCGATTCTGCCGGGGTCGGATGGCGTCATTGCGGACGAGGGCGAGGCGCTGGAGTGGGCTCGGTCGGTCGGGTACCCGGTGATTCTGAAGGCGGTCGCCGGGGGCGGCGGACGCGGTATGCGAATCTGCCGCAGCGCAGCGGAGTTGCCGGCCATGTTCCACCAAGCCTCTACCGAGGCGGCAAACGCCTTTGGCAATGGCGACATGTACATGGAGAAGTTTATCGAGCGACCGCGGCACATTGAATTCCAGGTGCTGGCGGATGAGCATGGGGACGTGATGAGCCTGGGGGAGCGGGAGTGCTCGATCCAGCGGCGGCACCAGAAGCTGATTGAAGAGGCGCCGAGCCTGCAGGTGACGCCGAAGCTGCGGGCGGAGCTAGGCAAGACGATCGAACGGTCGCTGAAGGAGATTGGCTACTGGAACGCGGGGACGATCGAGTTCCTGATGGACGAGGATGGAAAGATCTACTTTATCGAGATGAACACGCGCATCCAGGTGGAGCACTGCGTGACGGAGATGGTGACGGGGCTGGACCTGGTGAAGGCACAGCTGCGGATTGCATCCGGTGAGAAGCTGAGCGACATTGTGCCGTCGCGGCCCGAGATCCGGGGGCACGCGATCGAATGCCGGATCAATGCAGAGCATCCGGAGAAGTTCACGCCTTCGGCCGGGAAGATCACCGCATACAACGTGCCCGGGGGAAACGGCGTGCGGGTGGACACGGCACAGTATGCGGAGGGCGTAGTGCCGCCGTATTACGATTCGCTCATTGCCAAGCTGATCTGCCATGGAAAGGATCGGGGCGAGGCGATGAACAAGATGCAGCGGGCGCTTTCGCAGTTTGTGGTCGAGGGGATCCATACGACGATCCCGCTGCACGAGAAGATCTTCGCCGATGAGGAGTTCCGGTCGGGAGCGTTCGACACGAAGTTTATGGAGCGCTTTTTCGAGCGGCAGGCGCGTGGATAAGGCGGCTAGGGCATGCGGGTGAAGAGAGCGGCTTTGCCGGTTGCCTTGCTCTTCGTTGCAATTCTGCTTTCATCGAGCGCGCAAACTAACGATAGGGAAAAAGCTGCAAACCCGTTGAGTATCCTGGCCTGGCTGGTCGGCGATTGGCACGCGGTGTCAGAGAGTAAGGCAGGTTCAAAGCATTCTCTGAAGACCGGCAGCCGGTTCCGCTCGGAATTGGCCGGGAGGATGATGACTCTGACGATGAGCCATGCGGAGCACTCCATTATGAACGGCATGTTCGCCTATGACGGCGCCAAGAAAGCCGTGGTCTTCCTGTATGTCGTGAGCAATCCTGAAGATACGATGAGCGAAGATAACGGGACATTGGTGGCGGGCGTTGTGAAGACGGAGCAAGAATCTCTGTTGCTCGATGGCACAGCTACGCGGCCAGACGGTGCAACCGGTCACGTGCAGACCCGCGTTGAGCGCATCGATGCTAATCATTATCGGTGGGATGTCTACGCGGACTATCCGGGGGAGCGGCTTCAAAAACTGAATGAGATCGTCTTCGCACGCGGCCTGTAACACGACGGTTGCAGGGATCGCGGTGAGCCAGGTCCGCATTGGTTTTTGTCTGGGATGGAGATGAGGCAGTGTCAGAAGGAGAAGAGTTATGGAGGCGCGGGTCGGGATCGAACCGACGCATAAAGGTTTTGCAGACCTCTCCCTTACC
>CAXUNW010000201.1:246-4739 GCA_964252505.1 uncultured Acidobacteriaceae bacterium | reverse complement strand
ATCTTGTAGCGGCCCATCTCATCGTCGTTTAGGTTCTCAAGCCACTTCCGCAGCTCATCCGCATTGATGTTTCCCGCCCCGTCCGACCCCTGCCGCGACCGCTCCAGCACATCCAGCGCCACATAGATCGGCACATCGGCCCGCAGCGCCAGCGCAATCGCATCCGAGGGCCGCGCATCCAGCGTCACCATCTCGCCGCCCTGCTCCATCCAGATCACCGCATAGAACGTGTCCTGCCGCATCTCCGACACCACCACCTTCTCCACCCGCCCATTCAGCCCCCGCGCCAGGTTCCGCAGCAGATCATGGGTCATCGGTCGTGGCGTCGTCGTCTTCTCAAGCTCCAAGGCGATCGCATTTGCCTCGAAGATGCCCACCCAGATCGGCAGCACCGCGTCGCTCGCAACATCCTTCAGCACCACAATGGGCATGTTCGTCACCGGATCCATCATCAATCCGCGAATCTGCATCTCCACCTCGGCCTTCCCCGCTTTCGCATCCATCACTGGACCCCCACCGCTTCTCCCACCAGGCTGTTCGGAAACGTCTGTGTAATCCGTACCCTCCGGTAACTTCCCGTCGCCGGCAAAATCGGCTCCGTTACCGTGAAGTTCACCGTCTTGTTCTGCGTGCTCCGTCCCGTCACCTGCCCGCGCTGATGGTTATGTCCTTCCACCATCACCTCCATCACCTCGCCAAGATGCCGCGCGTAGCTCGCCTTCTGGATCGCCCGCTGCCGCTCCAGAATCACCTGCAGCCGAGCCACCTTCACCTCCTCCGCCACCGTGTCTGCCATGCTCACCGCCGGCGTGTTCGGCCGCTGCGAGTACTTGAACGCAAACACCTGGTCATAGCCCACCTCCTCCAGCAGCGTCGCCGTATCCTCCAGGTCCGCATCCGTCTCCCCCGGAAATCCCACAATAATGTCCGAGGTCATACTGATCTCCCGCCGCGCCCCCTTGATCCAGCTGATCCGCTCCAGGTACCACTCCCGCGTATACTCCCGGTTCATCGCCCGTAGCACCGCCGTACTCCCGCTCTGCACCGGCAGATGCACATGGTCGCACAGCGTAGGCACCGCGTCGATCGCCTCCACAATATCCTTTGTAAAGTCGCGCGGATGCGACGTCGTAAACCGCACCCGCCGAATCCCCGGCACGCTCCCCACAGCCGCCAGCAACTCCGCAAAACTCATCTTCGCGCTCGGGTCCCGGTACGAGTTCACATTCTGCCCCAGCAGCTGAATCTCCGTAAACCCCGCATCCGCAATCCGGATCGCCTCATCAATCACCGAGTTCGCCGCCCGCGACCGCTCCTTGCCCCGCGTATACGGCACCACGCAGTACGCGCAAAACTTGTCGCACCCCTCGATAATCGTGATGTATCCACGATGTGGATTCGTCCGCGCCACAAACTCCGTCTCGAACGTCTCCTCCGTCTGCCGGTCGTCGAGCCCCGTGATCCGCGTCTCCCCAGCCTCCAGCCGCGCCAGCATTCCCGGCAGGTTGCGGTACGAAGCCGACCCCGACACCATCGAAACATACGGTGCGCGCTCGAAGATCTTCTCGCCTTCCTGCTGCGCCACACACCCCAGCACCGCAAACTTCTTCCCTTCCCCTTGCATCCGCTTGTACTCGTTCAGCCGATGAAACACCTTCTGCTCCGCCTTGTCCCGGATCGAGCAGGTGTTGTACAGAATCAGCCCAGCCTCCGCCTCATCCTGCACCTGCCGATACCCCTCATGCTCCAGCGTCCCAATCACCTTCTCGGAGTCATGCGCGTTCATCTGGCAGCCAAACGTCTCGATATAAAAAGTCTTGCTCACCCCCAAAGTATAAGCCCGCCCCCCGCCGCCATCCGTCTCATCAAGCGACTCATTCACATCACACCCGTACCCCCCATAATCATCTCGCATTCCAGCCCGGCTAACGTTACTTTCCTCCTATCACCTATTCAGCACCGGGCCCCTGCCGAACAAGAGCATCTTCCAGGTAACCCCCGATGAGCAGCACAGCCGCAGCCCACCATCTCGGCGCCCCGTCCCCCAGCCCGATGCTCCGCCGCACCGTCGCGGTCGTCGACATGGTCGGCTACGCCGCAATCGCTCCCCTTGCACCGACCGCCCCAACGAGTACGCCGGCATCACCATCGCCAACGTCGTCCGCCTGGAAGCCGCCGCCAAAGCCGGCGAAATCCTCATCGACAACCCCTCCTTCGCCGGCCTCCCGCCCGAAGTCCAGCGCCTCTACCTCACCGAAGAAACCGTAAGCGGCAAACGCGACGAACGCTTCCGCGCCCACCGCCTCCGTGTCGTCCCTCGCTGGGGGAGCCATGAACCCTCAACGGCATACACTCTTCTCTCCCGGCGAACCCTTCATCCGCGCGGGTGCATGTGCGGCCGGAGCGCTGACCCTTTCGCTGGCAGTTAAGAAGCAACGTATCGAGAGTTGGCTCATGCCTCTGCCTGTAAAACGTTTTGTTGCTCTAGTCTGCTGGCCCATTCCTTCGGATGTGCGGGTTATATCCAGCATAAAAGGACTTATGGAATCCCTTGCGAAGAGAGATTCATTGTTCCGGTGGCCGAGGAGAAGTGCAAATTACCGGCGACGGCGCGTCGGGAAAACAGATTGTCTGGTCGGCAGTTAATCAGTCATCATGGAGCGTTCATTTCGAAAACAGCGACGTCTGCTCGGACGTCAGCCAAGACTCTCCGATCTGCACAATCAACATGAACCCGACAGCTACAACACCATATGCGTACCGTTGGAATCGCAGCCAAGCAACCAGACAGCGGCATGCACTATGAAGACGGGCTATTTGACGGTTGACCCGACGCCGTAGACTCCTAGGCTCCCGCCGATGCGTGCTAAGCCTCCACCCGCCCAATCGCAATCGGGAACGTCTCAAACGCTAACCCGGGTCCAAACTGAAAGGCGATGGGTCGCCCCTCCGCGTCCACCCGGAAATTCAGAAATCCCGTCCCCACCCCCGTCGGAAACCTCCCCGTAGCCCGCGTATCCTCAAAATGCGCCTGCGCCGCCGAGTCGTACACCCGCACCCGATAGCTCCCATCTGCCTGCAACAAAGGCCTCTCCGCCAGATACAGCACGTGCCCCGTGTTGTGCCCCACTCGGATCTCCGGAAACCGCCAACACACAATATCTCCGCGAACTGCATCCGCAAGCCGGTCAATCCGGTGCCACCCACCCGGCGACTCTGGCGTCAACGAAGCAAAAAAATCAAAGTACTTGAACGCCCGTGGCCGAAACTGATCCGCCTCCTTGGGAATCAGTTCGTAGTGCTCCGGAGCCACCGTCTCCAGCACATACCCCACAAAACCATTGCAATCGCAGTCGTACACTCCCTTCGCCGCATCGATCTTCTCCACAAACTGGTAGTCCGTCTGCGTCAACGTATTGACGATGCTCTCCGCCTTAGCCGCCAGCGTATCAACAGTGTCCACCACAGCACCTCCCCACATCCACCCGCACAATAACACAGTAACCGCCACGTCGCCTGCTTCTCCTTTCCCTTCGAAAACCTCCAATTCACCATCTGTTCATAAGGCCGCAATCCCCCAGTGAGCCGGAGCTCGTAGCGTCTTCTCATAACCCTCAGCGGATCAGCGCCTCGAAGAGCCCTGGCAACCTGAGTCAACCTACGCCCCTACCCATTGGAGTCCACGTGAAGCGCCTCATCCTCTGCATCATCCTCGCCGCAGGCTTCCTCGCCGCGCATCCCCCCGTCGCCGTCGCCCAGTTCGAAACCGCCTCCGTCCTCGGCTACGTCCGCGACGCCTCCGGAGCCAGCCTCCCCAACGCGACCGTCACCCTCACCAACCAGGAAACCGCCGTCGCCCAGACCGCCAAATCGAACGCCGAAGGCAGCTACACCTTCGTCAGCATCCCCCCCGGCGCCTACAAGATCACCGCCGAAAGCCAGGGCTTCGACCGCTCCGAAACGCCCGTCTTCACCGTCACCACCAACGCTCGCCAGCGCATCGACGTCGCCCTCAAAATCGGTTCCGCCTCCGAAACCGTCGAAGTCTCCTCCGCCGCCACCCTGCTCGAAACTGAAACCAGCTCCCGCGGCCAGGTCATCGGAACCCAGGAGATCGAGAACCTCCCCCTCAACGGCCGTTCCTACGCCGACCTCGCCCTCCTCGCCCCCGGCGTCCGCAAATCCGTCCTCGAAAACCAGTCCAACACTAGCCGCGAAGCCTCCTTCAACATCAACGGCCAGCGCAGCGCCTTCAACAACTTCCTCCTGGATGGCCTCGACAACAACACCTATGGCACCTCCAACCAGGGCTTCGCCAACGAGAACATCCCGCCCTCCCCCGACGCCGTCGACGAGTTCCGCATCGACACCGACAACTACTCCGCCGAGTACGGCCGCGCCTCCGGTGGCGTCATCAACGCCACCATCCGCCGCGGCACCAACCAGTTCCACGGTCGAGCCTGGGAGTACATCCGCAACACCAGCCTCAACGC
>CAXUNW010000201.1:0-236 GCA_964252505.1 uncultured Acidobacteriaceae bacterium | reverse complement strand
ACGCCATCGGCCCCTTCAACCCCATCGGCGGCGGCAAGCCCGTCCTCATCCGCAACCAGTTCGGCGGCACCTTCGGCGGCCCTATCCTCCGCGATAAAGCCTTCTTCTTCGCCGACTTCGAAGGCCTCAAAGAGATTGACAAGTCCTACACCGCCGCCTCCATCCCAAGTGCCGCGCAGCGCTCCGGCAACCTCGGCCTCCCCGTCCAGAACCCCCTCACCGGCAAGGTCTACGCC
>CAXUNW010000200.1:0-4748 GCA_964252505.1 uncultured Acidobacteriaceae bacterium | reverse complement strand
CCCCCGCTGCGGTACCCGCCCGGAAAACCCCCGCTCGCGGTACCTCGCGCCGCCGCCTCCGCAGCCGCCTGGTCGATGTTGTCGGAGTAAAAACCGAACTGGTCGAACACCTTCCGCTTCTTCTCGTCGCTCAGAATATCGTTCGCTTCCGAAATCTCTTTGAACTTCTCCTCGGCCTTCTTATCGTTCGGGTTCACATCCGGGTGGTACTTCCGCGCCAGCTTCCGGAACGCCTTGCGAATCTCATCCTGCGTCGCTGTCTTCTTCACGCCCAGCGTGCCGTAGTAGTCCTTCGTCTGTGTCGCCATCGCCTTCCATCTCCCGCGCGCCTACGCCATCCGGCGCTGCACTTCCTTCTTGATCTTCACCAACTCCGCGCGCTCCACCTGCGCCAACTCATAGGTCTTCTGCAGATCCATCCACATCTCCGCCGTCGTGTCGAAGTACACCGACAGGCGGAACGCCGTATCCGCCGTAATGCCGCGGCGCTCCCGGATGATCTCTGAAACCCGTGTCGCCGGAACCCGCAGCGCCAATGCCAGCGCGTTGGCGCTCATTCCATGCGGAGCCATATACCGCTCCCGCAGCACCTCTCCCGGATGCATCAAGCCTGCCCGTCGCCCCATCTTCCGCTCCATCGCCGCACCGCCTTCCCTGGCATGCCCTGCGTTCCATTCTACCGGTCGCACGCAAAGCGTTCAACGCGTCACGTAGCCTGACACGCCGGACACCAGAACAGGTTCCGACCACCCATCACCTGCGTCTCGATATTTGTTCCGCAGATAAAACAGGGCCGGCCCTTCCGCCGATAGACGTAGTGCGCCTCCTCGTTGAGCGCCTCGCCCGTCCGGTGCGGCCGGTCCTTCGCCCGCGTCGTCACGATCCTCCGGTCCTCCATCGCAGACCGCATCAACGGTCCGGCATCCTTCCATATCTTCTTCAGAACCTCCACCGGCACCTCTGCCCCGGCCCGAAACGGGCTCACCCGCGCCCGGAACAGAAGCTCTGCGCGAAAGATGTTCCCCAACCCCGAGAAAATACTTTGGTCCATCAGCAGCAAGCCAATTGCAGTCTTCCGTCCGGCTATCCTGGCAAAGCCCCGGTCCGGCTTGTCCCCATTCAGGGGGTCCGGTCCCAGCCGCATCCGAAGCGCCTCCCACTTGGCCTCGGTCCACACGCTGCAATCAGTCGGCCCACGCAACTCCAACCAGTCCGAACGCGTCGATATCCTCAGCCGCAGCGCTCCACGCATCGCCGGCGCCTCCCCTGTGCCCTCCGTAAAGTCACCGTAGAGCCCCATATGCACATGCAGCATGCGGTCCTTGCCAAAGTCATACCCCAGGTGCTTGCCCACCGCTTGAACCCCGTGCAGAACGCGACCGTTCAGCATCCCAGCGTCGGTAAAGCGCCCGTTCGGACCCTCCACGCTCACCTTCTTGCCTGCAAAGACCTCGCTCTGCATCTTCGCCCAACGATGCGTCTCGTTCCCTTCCGGCACGGCGTCCTACCTCTCCTGTGCAACCGTCTGCTTTCGCCCCACCCTGCGTCCCGCGCGGCCGCCGGATTCAACCTCATACCGGTAATGGTCGATGATCCGGTCCGGCGTCCACAGCGCCCAGTAGTTGGCGTTGCGCAGGTGCATCCGCGCAATCTGCAGCTCATCCATCTTGCGCATCAACCGCTTCAAATCGGTGTAATGCTCCGAGTACGGGCTGGCCGGGTCTTCAATCAGCGGGCGCAAATCCACATACACCGGCTGCGCCCACTCGTAAAACGTGTGCCACACGTCATACACCGCAAGGTGGCCTTTCTTCACCAGCAGGCCAACGTGGTCGTAGAAATCCAGCACCTGCAGCGCGCTCGGCGGCGGGTTCTCAACCTCCCACGCCGCCAGTTCGCCATCCACAAGCCGCTCCTCTGCCAGACGTCTGCGGGCCAGAACAAACGAATCCCCTTGGAAAACCGCAAGCTGTTTTTCCAGATTGGCCACCGAGCGGTACTCTCGCTCATGCCGCAACTGCAACCCCGCATACCCGATGCCGCCCGCACTCGTCGCCACCAAGACCGTCGTGGCGATCGCCTGCACCTCGTTCCAGTCGATCGCCAAGACGCTCTCCTCTAGTTCCAGATCTGTCGTGCTTCGATCGCTTCCACTGAGAACACCTGGTCCGGTTCCATACGCTGCATCCGCTGCACAAACTCCATGGCCTCACGCTGCGTATCGAACAACACCCGGTTGTACAGCTGCCCCGCCCGAACCTGATCGCACCGCCACATGGTCTCGTTCATCGCCGATCCTCCATCAATCAGATTGAGTTCCGTATCCTCAAGCCAAAGACCATCGTGTTCGTCGACTGCTCTGCTGTTCCTCATCTTTAACTAACACCTTTCCTCTTCGTTTGACGCGCAACGAGCCCCGTTCGATAGATAAAGTCAGAGGGGCACCCCATACGGAACGCCCCTCTTTCTTGCTCGACCTGCGCACAACGCTGCTGCCCTTACTTGTGCTCGACGTCCACATACTCGGCATCGATCACGCCCTCGTCATGCTTGGCGCCCTGCGCCGCTTCTCCGGTCCCATCGGCCGCCGCGGCGCCGTCCGTCGGGGCCGAAGCACCAGCCTTGTACATCGCCTCCGCCAGCTTGTGGCTTGCCGTCGTCAGCTTCTCCTTCGCCGCGTTCAGCTCGCTCGCCGAAGGCGACCCTGCCAGCACCGACTTCGCCTCCGACAGCGCACTCTCGACCGCCGATTTGTCCGCCGCATCGACCTTGTCGCCGCCGTCCTTGATCATCTTCTCGGTGTTGTAGACCATCGAGTCCAGCCCGTTACGTGCCTCGACCGCATCCCGCTGTTCCTTATCCTCGGCCGCATGCGCCTCGGCATCCTTCGCCATCCGCTCCACTTCTTCCTTGCTCAGACCCGACGACGACGTGATCGTGATCTTCTGGTCCTTGCCCGTGGCGTTATCCTTCGCCGTCACATTCAAGATGCCGTTCGCATCGATATCAAACGTCACCTCGATCTGCGGAACCCCACGCTGCGCTGCCGGAATCCCGCTCAGCTTGAACTTGCCCAGCGTCCGGTTCTGCGCCGCCATCGGCCGTTCGCCCTGCAGCACATGCACCTCAACCTCGGTCTGGTTGTCCGCCGCCGTCGAGAACGTCTCTGTCTTCTTCGTCGGAATCGTCGTGTTGCGCGTGATCATCCCCGTCGCCACCCCGCCCATCGTCTCAATCGACAACGTCAGCGGCGTCACATCCAGCAGCAGCAGATCCTTCACCTCACCCGCCAGCACGCCGGCCTGCACCGCCGCGCCAATCGCCACAACCTCATCCGGGTTCACACCCTTATTCGGCTCCTTGCCAAACAGCTCCTTCACCATCTGCTGAATCTTCGGCATCCTCGTCTGCCCGCCGACCAGAACCACCTCGTCGATCTTCGATGCATCGATCCCGGCATCCTTCAGCGCCTGCTTCGACGGCCCGATCGACCGCTGCAGCAGATCATCGACCAGCGACTCCAGCTTCGCCCGCGTCAGGTTCCGTACCAGGTGCTTCGGCCCCGTCGCATCCGCCGTGATAAACGGCAGGTTGATCTCCGACTCCTGCGCCGTCGAAAGCTCGATCTTCGCCTTCTCCGCCGCATCTTTCAGCCGCTGCAGCGCCATCTCGTTGCCTTTGGCATGCAGGTCCAGCCCGGTATCCGACTTGAACTCCCCAATCAGCCAGTCCACAATCCGCTGATCCAGGTTGTCACCGCCAAGGTGCGTATCGCCGTTCGTCGACTTCACCTCGATCACGCCTTCACCCACCTCAAGGATCGAGATATCGAACGTCCCGCCGCCAAAGTCGTATACCGCGATCGTCTCGTCCTTCTTCTTGTCCAGCCCATAGGCCAGCGCTGCCGCCGTCGGCTCATTCACAATCCGCTTCACATCCAGCCCGGCGATCTTCCCTGCATCCTTCGTCGCCTGCCGCTGCGCGTCGTTAAAGTAGGCCGGCACCGTAATCACCGCCTCCGTCACCGACGTGCCCAGGTAGTCCTCTGCCGCCTTCTTCAGCTTCTGCAGGATCATCGCCGAAACCTCAGGCGCTGTGAACTCCTTGCCCTGTGCCATCACCCCAACGTTGTCGCCTTTCGCGACCACCTTGTACGGCACCATCTTCATCTCGTCGCCGACCTCGTTCATCCGCCGGCCCATAAACCGCTTGATCGAATAAACCGTGTTCTCCGGGTTCGTGATCGCCTGCCGCTTCGCCACCTGGCCCACCAGCCGCTCGCCACTCTTCGTAAACGCCACGATCGATGGCGTCGTCCGACCACCCTCTTCGTTCGCAATCACCTTAGGCTCGCCACCCTCCATCACCGCCACACACGAGTTCGTCGTCCCAAGATCAATCCCAATAATCTTCGCCATCGTCTCTATCCTCCCAATCTCTCTCGCCGTCTAGGCACATGCCACTTCGATATCCTCACATATGAGTCACTTCATGTCAACTTAGTTGCCAGCCCCGCATCCCCCAGCACCAACCCGCCATGCCAACACCCACGTATACTCTTCCATAAGCCCCCTCGTCACCACCAAGGGGGGCATCCCGCCCGGAGTTCGCGCCATGCAATCCACCCTCAGGGCCCGCCTCCCCCACATTCTCCACGCCCTCGCCGTCGGCCTCCTCTTCCTCCTGCCTCCCCTCACCCGCCTCCATGCGCTCGGCTCCTACGCCGCCTACCCCCCGTTCTCCGCCGT
>CAXUNW010000199.1:0-4780 GCA_964252505.1 uncultured Acidobacteriaceae bacterium | reverse complement strand
ACCTACACCCCCGAAGCCGCCGACCTCCAGCACCGCATTACGCGCTTTCACACCGTGCGCGACGGCATCCTCGCGCAGGTACGCCAGGTCATCGTCGGCCAGGATGAGGTCCTCGACCAGATCCTCATTGCCCTTTTTGTCGGCGGCCACTGCCTCATCACCGGCATGCCCGGCACGGCCAAGACCCTGATGGTCCGGACGATCTCCCAAACTCTCGGCCTCTCGTTCAAGCGCATCCAGTTCACCCCCGATCTAATGCCTTCCGACATCACCGGCACGGACATCATCGACGAGGACCCCACCACGGGCCACCGCAAGTGGACCTTTGTCCAGGGCCCCATCTTCGGCAACGTTGTCCTCGCCGACGAGATCAACCGCACCCCGCCCAAGACCCAGGCTGCCATGCTCGAGGCCATGCAGGAGCGCTCCTGCACCGTCCGCGGCCATATCTACCCGCTGCCGGCGCCCTTCTTTGTGCTTGCCACGCAGAACCCGATCGAGCTCGAAGGCACCTACCCCCTGCCCGAAGCGCAGCTCGACCGCTTCCTCTTCAACGCGCAGCTCGACTACCTCTCCGCCGCCGACGAGCTTCAGGTTGTCGACCTCACCACCGCTACCCGAGCTCCCGCCATCCAGGTCGTCACCAGCGCGGAGGAACTGCTCGACTTCCAGCACCTCGTCCGCCAGGTCCCCATCGCCGAATCGCTCGCCCGCTACGTCGTCGCCCTCGTCCGCGCCACGCGCCACCAGAGTGACAACGCCCCGGACTTCGTCAAGAAGTACGTCAACTACGGCGGAAGCATCCGCGCCGCGCAGTTCATCGTCCTCGCCGCCAAGGCCCGCGCCCTCTCCCGCAAGCGCTACCACGTCACCTACGACGACATCACAGCCCTCGCTGCCCCCGTCCTCCGCCACCGCATCCTGCTCAACTTCCACGCCGAATCCGAACGTATCTCGTCCGACGAAATCCTTCGCCGCCTCATCGTCCACATGCCTCCACCGAAGGAGGCGTAAATGCTCCAACGCTTTCTGGACCCCGCCGTCCTCTCGGCCATCGCGAACCTCGACCTGATCGCCAAAACCGTGGTCGACGGCTTCGTCACCGGCCTCCACCGCTCGCCCGACTTCGGCTTCTCGCAGGAGTTCGCCGAGTACCGCCCCTACACCCCGGGCGACGACCTGCGCCACGTCGACTGGAACCTCTTCGCCCGCACCGAGCGCACCTACCTGAAGCGCTATCGCGGCGAGACCAACTCGCAGCTCACCCTCCTGCTGGACGCCTCCAACTCCATGCAGTTCACCTCCCACCGTCTCACCAAGCTCGACTACACCCGCTTCCTCGCCGCCGCCCTCTTCTATCTCGCCATTCACAACCAGCGCGACCCCGCCGGCCTCATCGTCTTCGATGACGAGGTCCGCAACTTCATCCGCCCGTCGACACGCCAGGGGCAACTGCCGCGCCTCTTTGCCGCCCTGGAGGCCGCCCAGCCCCGCGCTCGCACAGACTTCGCCAAGCCCCTCGCCCACTTCCAGCAGCTCCTCCACCGCCGCGGCATCGTCCTCATCGTCTCAGACTTCTACGACTCGCCCGAAGCTCTCATCAAGACCATCGAGCCCCTCCGCTATCACGGCAGCGAGGTCGTCCTCTTCCACGTCCTGGACCCTCGCGAGATCCACCCCGACCTCCGTGGCCCTACCCTGCTTGTTGATCTCGAAACCGGACAGCGGCTTGAGGTCATTCCCGACTATCTCAAAGGCCCCTACCGCCAGAAGATGGATGACCACCTGGCCCAGCTCCGCGACCGGACGCAGGCCGCCGGCATGAGCTATCACCGCTTCACCACCGACCAGCCTCTCGACGCCGTCCTCACCGCCTATCTCGCCACTCGCCCGGGGGGTCGCTAGATGGGTCTTCTCGCTCCCTGGTTCCTTGCGGGGCTTGCCGCTCTTGGTCTTCCGGTCTTCGTCCATCTGTTGCGCCGCCACACCACCACGCCGCGCCCGGTGAGTTCGCTGATGTTCTTTGAAGCGGGCACACAAAGCTCCACCAAACACCGACGTCTGCGTTATCTCCTCCTCTTCACACTTCGCGCACTGCTTGTTCTGCTTCTCGTCCTGGCGTTCGCGCAGCCGTTCCTCCGCACCAGTAAAGTTGCGGCGTCGGACAAGCTGCTGCTGATCGCTATCGACAACTCTTTTTCCATGCAGGCCCTCTCGGGCGGCCCCAACCAGGAGACTCGCCTTACCGCAGCCCGCCGGGAGGCCCTTGCGCTCCTCGCCCAGCGCCCTGGTGCCCAGCGCGCCCAGATCCTCTCCCTCGGCGGCACCCTCCAGGTGCTCACCCAACCCATCCAGGATGCCGCTGCGCTCCGCGCCGCCGTCGAGTCGATCCCTGCCGCCGCCAGTCACGGTAACTTTGGCGAGCTGGGTCGCGGTCTCCGCGCCATGGCCGAAAGTACCCACACCCCCATCGAGCTTCACCTCTACAGCGATTTGCAGACTTCGGACATGCCCGCGAACTTCGCCGACATGGTGATGCCCGGAAATGTCACGCTTATCCTGCATCCAGTTGCTGCGAGAGCCATCGCCAACTGGAATGTTGAATCCGTGGAATCACCCGCGCAGCTCGTTGACCCGAAGAAGGCACGTGTCCTCGCGGTGATCGCGGGCCACCAAACCCCTGCTGCCACTCGTACCGTATCGCTTGTTGTCAACGGCGCTGTCACGGCCACCCGTCGGCTCGACATCCCCGCTAACGGCCGAGCCACCGCCACCTTTGAGGCCCTCGACGTTCCTTTCGGCGACTCGCGCTGCGCCATTCGCATCGACTCCGCCGATTCGTTTTCCGCCGATGACACCGCCCTCTTCGCCGTCCGCCGCGCCGACCCTGAGCGGGTGCTCTTCCTCCATCGACCGGAGGACACCCGCTCGCCGCTCTACTTCGGCGCCGCCCTGGCCGCCGCGGCTCAGGCCTCGTTCGTCCTGCAGCCCATCACCCCCGCCCAGGCGACCGACGTCGACCCCACACACTACGCCTTCACCGTGCTCTCGGACGTCTCCAGCCTGCCTCCCCTGCTTGAAACCACCCTCACCCGCGCGGTGCAGGCCGGCTCCGGGGTCCTCATCGCCCTCGGGCCCGCGTCCGCAGGCGCCGGCCATGTTCCGCTGCTCAACACACCCATTGAGCGGACAAATGTCTACGTCCGCACGCCCGTCGGCTTCACCGCCGCCGCACAGACCGACCCCACGTTCCCGCCGCTCCAATCCGCGGCCAACTGGCCTGACGTCAAATTCTTTTTCTCTGCCGCTGTCTCATCGGAAAACGCCCGCGTGGCCGCGCACCTGGCCGACGCCACCCCGCTCCTGCTCGACCGCCAGCAGGGCGAAGGCCACATCCTGCTCTTCGCGTCCAGCTTCGACAACCTCACCAACGACCTTCCACTCCACCCCGTCTTCCTGCCGTTTGTGGACCAGGCCGCCCGCTATCTCTCCGGAGCCACCCGCCTCCAGGGCGCCCGGCTCGTCGATAGCTTCCTCCAGCTTCGCAATCCTGCCAGCCAGGCCAACGCCCTCGCTTCGTCGCAGGTTGACGTCATCGCTCCGGACGGCCGCCGCCCCCTGGGGCTGACCGAGTCGGCCACCGCGCAGTCGCTCCTGCTTAGCCAGGCAGGCTTCTACCAGCTCCGCTTCGTCAACGGCCGTCAGGCTCTGGTGGCCGTCAACCCCGATCCCAGGGAGTCCGATCTCGATCCGATCCCAGCGGATATTCTCAAGCTTTGGACCGGCAGCGGCGGCCCGACTGCGGCTCAGCCCCCGCTGTCCCCGAACGTTCCCCCATCGGACCGACCCATCTCGGCGCTGTGGTGGTGGGTCATGCTCTGCCTGCTGGCAGTTGCGCTGGCGGAGTCCATCCTGGCCACCCGCTATCTTGGCGTTCAACCAGACGAGCCGTAAACATGGCACACTAGTCCTGTCGAGGTCTCCCCTATGCAGCGTGCGCTTCTCACCGCGACCCTCCTCACCTTGCCCATTCTGTATGCCCACGCGCAGGCCACTGCACCCACCCACGCTCCCGATGGTGGCGTCCGCGAGCATCTGCAAAGCGCCTCCACCCTGCCGAAGCGCGGTACACCCTTCAGCGCCACCGTCGCCACGGAGTGGACCCGCAGCGTCGCCGATGCGTCCACTACCACTCTCAAGAACGTTCGCCTGGTCGCTCGGGACAGCGCAGGGCATATCTTCCAGGAGCGCCTCTTCCTGACGCCGACGGGCGACACCGCGCCGTCGCTCCTCTTGAGCCTGCCGGCTACAAGATCATCCACATGGACCAGCCGTAGCCTGTAGGCAAGCGCCGCACGCCAACTCGACGTAGGGAACCCCGCCATGACCCAGCGCGACCATCTCGACCACTACATTCACCAACTCCAGCAGCGACTGCGTCTAGCTGCCACTCTTCGCGGAGCCGCTGCCCTGGCGCTCGCCGCTCTGGTGCTCACCTTACTCGTCGCCGCCCTGCTCAACCACTTCGCGTTTCCAGAGCATGCCCTTACTCCTGCCCGCCTCGGCCTCTTCGCCGCCCTTCTGCTCACTCTTGTGCTGGCGGCCGTACCCCTCATCGGTCTCAGCCGCAGGCGTACCATCACCCGCGCCGAGGCTCATTTCCCCGCGTTCGAGCAGCGCCTCACCACCTTCGCCGAGCGTCAGCAGCAGCCGGACCCCTTCCTCGACCTGCTCGCCGCCGATACGCTCACCGTTGCCGCCGACGCCCCACCCAGAAACC
>CAXUNW010000198.1:0-4852 GCA_964252505.1 uncultured Acidobacteriaceae bacterium | reverse complement strand
CCCTCGCACCAGCGCACCCACCCAGCTCACTCTCGACCTGCTGCCCGGCCGTTACGAGGTCACCGTGCCCACCAACTCCGGAGCCTTCCTCACCGGCCTCTCCGCCACCGCGGCCCGCACGGAAGGCCGTTTCATTACCGTCAGTGAAGGCGCCGCCCACCTCACCGTTCATCTCGCCTCAGGCCTCGCCACCGTTGATGGCCAGGCAACTCTCCACGGCAAGCCTTGTGCCGGGGCCCTCGTCCTCCTTGTCCCCGCCACCCTGGGCGACCCCACCAGCCTGGCCATCGTCCATCGCGACCAGAGCAACACCGACGGCAGCTTCCATCTCGCCGGCATCATCCCGGGCCAGTACATCCTCCTGGCCATCGATCACGGCTGGGGGGTCCGTTGGAGCGATGCCCCTACCCTCCGGCCATACCTCCTCGGAGGCTCTCCCCTCGAACTCGCACCTGCAGCCTCGTCCCACTCCACCATAGAGGCGCTTGCACCCTAGCCGCTCGCGCCGTACCCACGCTGGGCAAACCCCTGACTGTGTTACCTTCAGAAAGGGTCGCGGCGCGCGGAGAGATGGCCGAGTGGCTGAAGGCGCACGCTTGGAAAGCGTGTATACCGCAAGGTATCCAGGGTTCGAATCCCTGTCTCTCCGCCATATATCCAGACGCCTATTGACCGCCCGCAGACCGCCCGCAGACCGCCTGACTTGCCCCCCAAGCAACCTCCAGCCTCGATGCTCCTCCGCACCGCGCGGAGATCGTGCTCCCATCTCCCCCGATGAACCAGTTTTCATCCTCGGTTCAGGTCCCCCTCATCTCAGAGCACCATCCTTCTCTGCGGAATCAATCTCTTTTTCGCAAAACCGGGAACACCCACCGTCGCACCGGTAGAAAGCTCTGGAAGATGATCAAACGCACGTTCGCCATCACGCCCCTCGCCCTGTGCCTCTTCGCCTGCACCCTCTCGCTCTCCGCTCAGGACACCCGCGAGCAAGCCATCGCTGGCATGCGCAAGGTCGACGCCAAGGAGATGGACCCTACCTACACCCAGTCCGCCCCTGTTGCGCAGAAGCTCGTAGAAGAGGCTCTCGCCCGCCACCCCGAGGTCATCCTCATCGCCATACACGCGCAGCCGCCAGGACACAAAAACCTCATCGTCGCCTCTAACTTCGGTCGCATCGGCAAAATTGGCGACGAGGACGATCTGCGCTGTATCCGCACCGGCAAAAGCAACCTCGAACTGAACTCGACAGGCAAGCACTTCGAAGATGAACTTGTGCTGCAGGATAAGTCCGGCAGAACGATCGGTGCGCTCGGCGTGGTCTTCAACTACAAGCCCGGAGACGACAGGATCGCTATGCAAAAGATCGCCGACCAGGTGCGCGATGAGATGAAGCAGCAACTCCCTTCCAAAAGCGCGCTCTTCGCTAAATGACCGTCATCACCGTCGCCCGGCAACCATCATCAGGCACGAGCAGGCTGGCGCTTCAGGCTCTTTCCCCCTCAAACGCTCGTCTCGGCCGCCACCTGCTCTGCCTCTGCCATCTGTCGCTGCGACAAGCTCAGCGCCGGCAACTCCACCCGCATCGTCGTTCCCTTCCCTTCAACGCTCTCGATCGAGATACCGCCGCCATGTGCCCCGCAGATCGACCTCACGATCGCAAGGCCAAGCCCCGTCCCACCCGACTCGCGTGAGCGCGCCTGGTCGGTCCGGTAAAACCGTTCAAACACATGCGGCACCGCATGTGCAGGAACGCCGATCCCGTCATCCGCCACGGTCAGAACCACCCTCGCCCCTTCAAACGCAAGCCGCGCCCTGATCCTGCCGTCTGCGGCAGTGTAGCGAATTGCATTGTCGATCAGGTTGACGATCACCTGCTTCAATCGCATCCTGTCGCCCATCACATAGGCCGGCGATGCAGCCTCGCAGCTCAACGCAATCCTCTTCTCCTCGGCCAAGAGGCTCATATGCTCCAGCGTCGCCCGTAGAACGCTCGCCAGCTCGATCGGCTGCATCTCCATCCGCTCCCCGCCTCCATCCAGCCTGGAGATTGTCATCAGACTATGCACAATCTGCGCCATCCGGTCCCCTTCCTCCAGGGCGCTGCCGATCCCCTCCACCGCCGCCGCCGGCAATGCCGCAAGATGGAGCAGCGCTTCCAGTTCACCGCGAATGATCGTTAGCGGTGTTCGTAGCTCATGCGATGCATCCGCGGAAAATCGTTGATTGTGCGCCAGCGCCTCTTCAAGCCGGTCGATCATTCGGTTCAGCGCAAGCGATAGCCTCTCAAGCTCATCGCCTGACCGGATAATCGTTAGGCGCTCGCCCATCTGTTTGCGTCCTACATGTTCGGTCTGCTCGGTCAGCGCCACCACCGGCTGCAGCGCCCGCGCCATCAGCACATAGCCCCCCGCGGCCGAGACCGCAAGAATCACCGGCGTGCTGATCAACAAGATCAGAAACAGGCTGTGCAGCAGCTCAAACAACGGCTCCATGCTCGCGCCCGCCTCCACAACCATCGCCGGCCCACCGGCAGGCCAATAGACCGTCGAGTAGATCAGCAACGGCTGCCCGCCTGCTGCACGGGTGCGGCGCAGCATTCGGTCGGCGCTGCCAGGGTCTGGCATCGGCAATCCTGTGACGCGCACCAGGGGATCACGCATGTCCCCTGACTGGTACAGAACGATCCCTCCCCGCGACACCCGAACGAACGGATCGCTGATCCCCGCAGGATACGACTCGCTCATCTCCCCGAGAAACCACGCTCTTCCCTTCTCCGGCAGCGGAACAAGGTAGTCGGCGACAATGCTGTTGGCCGTGTTGCCAAGTTGCCGCTCGAGAGACTTTGTCAGGTAGGCCCGGGCTCCTTCGTACACAATCACGCTGAAGAACAACAACGCCAACGCAAGCATACCCGCATAGAAAAACGTCACCCGCGAGCGCAGCGAGTTGCGCTTCATGACTCGTTCGTTCCGCGGATCATGTATCCCGTACCCCGCACCGTCCGGATCATCTTGAACAGGTTCCCGTCATCCACCTTCGACCGTAAATGGCGAACATACACATCGACGATATTCGTTATCCCGTCAAAGCTCTGATCCCATACATGCTCAATAATCATGTTGCGCGAGAGCACACGCTCCGCATTCTGCATCAGGTACTCCAGCAGTGAGTACTCCTTCGCTGTCAGCTCCACCCGCTTGCCGCCCCGCTTCACCTGCTGCGTCAGCCGATCCAATTCAAGATCGCCCACCCGCAGCGTACTCGAGCGATTCACCGGCCCGCGACGCAGCAGCGCCTTTACGCGAACCAGCAGCTCCGCGAAGGCAAACGGTTTGGTAAGGTAGTCGTCCGCACCCATCTCGAACAACCGCACCTTGTCTTCGACCGAGTCGCGCGCCGTCAGGATCAGCACCGGCACAAAGACATTCGTGCGCCGCACCCGCTGCAGCACCTCCGCACCGGCCAGCCGCGGCAGCATCAGGTCCAGCACAATCAGGTCATACGGGTATGTCTCAGCAAACTCCAGCCCTTCCAGGCCATCGGCGCTGATGTCTACAGCGTACCGTTCCGCGATCAGCCCCCGCTTCACCAACCCGGACACCTTTTGTTCGTCTTCAATCAGCAGTATTCGCATGGTCTACAAGACCCCCAAGGTATAGAGATCGAAGTGAACCACGCATGAACCGAAGATGAAACATCCTTCATCTTGCAGTGCCCTCCATACAAAATGGCCGCGGAAGATGAAAGCATTTTCATATGCGCTTCAATCCCCACTCATCCAGCGTCAACAAGCTATCACTTGCGTCTCAGGAGCCGCTATGTTCATCGCTGCAACCCGCACAGCCTTTCTCTCTATCTCGCTGGCCTTTGTCTCGCTCCCTTCCTCCCCCGCGCAGGAAGCCTCGTCGGTCAAACTGATCCACTCCGTCAACCTGCCCGGTTACACCGGGGACTTCGACCACTTTGCCGTCGATACAGAGCGCAGCCGGCTCCTGCTCGCCGCGGAAGATCACGGCACCCTTGAGGTCTTTGATCTCAAAACCTCGGCCCACCTCAAAAGCATCGCCGGCTTCGGAAACCCGCACAGCATCCTCGTTCGCAAAGGCTCTCCCACCGTTCTCATCACAGATAGCGAAAAGCAGGGTGCCACCCTGCGCGACGCCGATACCTACGTCAAAAAGGCGTCCGTTCCTCTCACCCCCGGATCCGACACCGCAAAGTACGACGCCGCCGCAAACGTCCTCTACGTCGTCACGGGCGGCAAGGATGTCGATATGAAGACCGCCAATCTTGAAGCCGTCAATCCCGACACCGGCACGCGCCTCGCCGGCATCACCTTCCCCGATAACCACGTCGAAGCCATGGCCTTCCTCGAAGATGATCCCCGCCTCTTCATCAATCTCACCCAGACCAATCAGCTCGCCGTTGTCGACCGGAAATCGATGAAGGTCCTCAACACCTGGCCCGTGCCGCCCGCGCGTCAGAATGCGATGGTCGCCTTTGACGCCTCACAGCACCGCCTCTATGTCGTCTGCCGCGACCCCGGAATGGTTGTCGTCATGAACTCGGAAACCGGCGCCGTCGTCACCACGCAGCCCGCGCCTCTCCGCTCCGACGAGGTCCAGTACGACGCATCCACCCATCGCCTCTACGTTCCCGGCGGCGAGGGCTACATGGGCATCTACGACACCTCTGACCCCGACCATCTCAAGCAGATTGAAAAAGTCACCACCGCCCCAGGGGCCAAGACCGGCCTGCTCCTCCCGTCCATGCATCGCCTCTTTCTCGCCGTCTCGCCCGGCGAAAGCAAGGCCATGGCCAGGGTTCTCACCTATGAAGTAAGGTAGAGAAC
>CAXUNW010000197.1:0-4860 GCA_964252505.1 uncultured Acidobacteriaceae bacterium | reverse complement strand
CCCCGAAATCCTCGTCGCCAACCAGCGCATCCAGGCCCTCGAAACCCAGATCGCCCAAATCGCCGCCGCCCCCCTTCAGAACTCCGAGTCCACCGACGCCAAGGCCCCCCCGCGCGCCGTCCGCCACCGCCTCCCCGCCGAGCGCGCGTCGGTCACCCACAAGTTCAACCTCTCCGGCCACGAGGGCTACCTCACCGTCGGCCTCTACCCCAACCAGTGCCCCGGCGAGATCTTCATCCGCATGGCCAAGGAGGGCTCCACCATCTCCGGCCTCATGGACTCCTTCGCCACCGCCATCTCCCTCGCCCTCCAGCACGGCGTCCCCCTCAAGGTCCTCTGCGAAAAGTTCGCCCACACCCGCTTCGAGCCCTCCGGCTGGACCGGCAACCCCGAAATCGGCTACGCCAAATCCGTCATGGACTACATCTTCCGCTGGATCCAGCTCCGCTTCCTCTCCGGAACCCAGCTCGACCTCTTCTCCGGCCTAGCCCCCCAGCACTCCATCCCCGTCATGGGAACCATTGGCGCCCCCACGCCCCAGGGCAACGGTGTCAGCCTGAGCGCGGCCGCAGGCGCGGTCGAAGCACCTGCGGCTGCCTTCCACTCGCTTGCAGAAGATTACCCCGACCGCCAGGCTCCCAAGGGCGGCATAGCCCCCGACCTCCAGGCCCGCAGCGGCCTTGCTGACCCCTACGCCCTAAGCCCTAAGCCCGCCGAGGTCGAAGACCGCGGCCTCTACCACACCACCGCCGCCATGAAGGACCTCTACGACATGGGTGACAGCCCATCCTGCGCCACCTGCGGAGCCATCATGACCCGCTCCGGCTCCTGCTACCGCTGCAACGAATGCGGAAGCACCAGCGGCTGCAGCTAAACCCCTACTTTGAATAATTCCATTGAGGGCACTGGCGAATGATGTACTCTTCATTTTCATGCGCGGGAATCTCTCGGGATAGCGAATCAGATTTGAGTAGGTAATAGCAGTAATCAATTTCATATGGACGCCCCAAACTCTCATAGGTGAACTTTCCGTAGAGATAAGAAGATAGCTTTCCCGGTCTATTATTGGGAAAGCTATCCCTGAAAGTTGGTAGATGATCTAGGAAATCCTGTGTGATTGGAGTAAAGTCTTTATGGTACAGATCGAGAGAGCCTCCAGGTTCAAGCTCGCTGACCTGATCTGTAAACCTGACTTCCATCTCGCCGGGCGGCATAAATGTATCCCTAGTGAAGCCAAATGCGGCTCTAAAAGCGACCCTTGAGTGACCAGCGTTCTCGGAATGAATTTTGAGAGTCACTAAAGAACCAACAGCAATGGGACCGTCGATAGTCACTCTTAGATTGAGCCTCCCTCTGGTGGACTCTTCTAACAGTCTATTTGCCTCTTGTGAGGCTTCGAGAGCTGCTTGAGTAGTATGCCATTGTAAGGCAGTGATCGCCGTATAGGCTAGAACTACTAAAAACGTAATAATGTCGAGGAAGAACTTCCATTCCGCATAGCTCGTCTTTGTTTTATCTTCTCGTTGTAGCCTTTTAACGAGATCTTCAGGTAGAGAAACTACTACCGGACCGTTAATGGATATTTTTCCGTAGATTTCTTGTGAGCTTTCGGCAGAAGTCTCTTTATTGCTCAGAACTCGGATGATCATGTCGTCATCGTGCTTTTTCGAGCGCATTGATCCTCTCTAGAACCGAAAACAGTCTATAACTCTGGGCACATGTGAGCGGTATAAGCGCTCGCCCGAATATAGCTCAATCGAGCAATCATAACGTTTGCCTTGATCCGGGTCGAAAAGCGTATTAACGCGAGATTGGTTTAGCCGCCTTTGGGACGCTACGAGATGGCGTATACCTTCGACCTGCCTTGTTAAGGGCACGGCTTCAGCCGTGCCAATCCCCACTGCACAGAATCCCGGCTTTAGCCGCTGAGGTACTCCGTTCAGCCAACAGCCACGACCCCACTGTGAGCCACGAAAGCAGCCCAAGACCCACCAAAGCGTACCTCAGCGGCTAAAGCCGCGCTCCACCAGAGCCCTCCGGCACGGCTGAAGCCGTGCCCTTAATCAAAGCGAAGCCTCTCCACCAAAACAGCCGTTACCATAGCCCATGGCGATCCCCACCCGTACCGCCATCCCCGGCACGTACTTCGTCACCGCCGCCACCTACAACCGACGCCGCCTCTTCCAAGTCTCCGCCAACGCTGACCTCCTTCTAGCCACCCTCCAGCACTACCGCCGTGAAGGCCACTACAAACTCCACGCCTTCGTCGTCATGCCCGACCACATCCATCTCCTCCTCACCCCCACCGACACCCTCGAACGCGCCATACAACTCATCAAGGGCGGCTTCTCCCACCGCCGCGCCTCCAAACTTCCCGTCTGGCAGCGCAGCTTTACCGACCACAGAATCCGCGATCGCGATGACTTCGACACCCGTCGCAACTACATCCACCAGAACCCTGTGCGCGCCCACCTAACTGAACGCGCCGAAGACTACCCCCATTCCTCTGCCTATCGCCCGCCGCCTTCTCTCGCGTAGAGTTGCCCTGAGTCCAAATGCTTCGAAGGATGCGCCAATGAACAAAGCCGCTTACCCTCTGAAACTCCCGAACTCCATCAAGCAAGCCGCCCAGCGCCTAGCAAAGGAAGACGGCGTCTCCCTGAACCAATGGATCTCCTCCGCCGTAGCCCAGAAGGTGGGAGCCGTAGAAACCGCCGCCGAGTTCTTCGCCCGCCGCGCCGCCAACTCCAAAGGCAAAGGCCTCATGCCCTTCCTCCTGAACGCCCCAGACGTCCCCGAGTAGCTGAGCTATGCACCCCGCCGGGTAGAGCCATCCCCTACCGCATCCGCACCTTCCCCGGAGCCGGGCAATGCGCATCATGCCAGGCCATCGCCTCCTCCTCCGACCCAAACCTCTGCCCCGGCGCGGAATCCCACGCAAACACATCCTCTTCCCCCGCCAGGATCAGCAGAATATGCCCACAAACCTCATCCTGCGAAATCCACACGTCCCATCTGCTTCCCGCCCATCCAGCGCCATAGCGATCGTCTCCGCTCGCCGGCTTACACCCAACGCCCATCCCTCAGCAGTGCGACGGCCCTCAGCGTAGCGTCCACAAGGCGCACGCAGACCTGTCAACCCCCTCAAAGGCCTATATCTCTCATTCCAAACGAAATAGAGTTGGCGTAGTAGTTCTCCCCAATCCTCTAAAATAGAGAAGCAGGATTAGGAAAGCACAGGAGTATACGTCCAGAGCGGCCAAAAGCGCCCCTGATTGGTGCATAACCCCATTGTTTAGACAATCTTGCGGCTAAGTCCTTTGAATGCAGGATCTTACGGCGGGTTGTAAGCCGTATGTGTATGCAAAGAAAAGACTTACCCCAGGCAGCACCCCCCCCGGGGGGGGCACCCAGATCATTTCTTCACAGGCAGATGATCCGGATCGAACAGGTCCGCCGAAATCGCCTTGTTGTACTGCACCCGCGTCAGAAACCGTTGCGCCGTCATATCTCCATTGTGATAGCGCGTCACCGAGAGCGCCGTCGGCAGCCCATCGATCGTGTGGTAGTCCTCGTACTCTTCCACATCCTCGTCCAGGTCCTTGAACGTCGCATTCCGCCACTGAAAGCTCCGCCGCAGCGGCAGGTGCGTCGTCTGGTCTGTCTCAATCGTGACCGCATCGTTATCCGGGCTCAGCACCGTGAATTTATCCGCCAGCCGCCGCTCCACCTGCGACGTGCCTTCCGCCACCACCACCACCCCCGGCCGCTGCATCCACACCTGCACCACCTCGCGGATCGTATGCCGCCGCAGCCGGTTATAATCCTCCACCTGCAGCGGCAGCAGAGGCTTTTTACCTTTGTAAGTCACCTCGTACCCCTGGTCAGCCGTCCACACCTGCACCACATCCCGCACCGACCCCGGCATCAGATCCCGCGGTCGAGCGTATTCGATCCGCTCCTGGTTCGGAATCCGCTTGTAGTCGAAAAACTGCACATTTGAGCCCGTCGGAGCGCCATGCGAGAACGATGCGATCCGGCCATCCTCCTCCACCTCCTTCAGGGTCAGCCACGCTGTCCCACCCAGCGCCTCCACCATCTGGCCCAGCAGGCGATGCCCTTTGTCGTCCGCCGAAGCAGGCGCATTCTGGCCATTCAGCGACCCCGCAAAGAGCAACACAGCAAGCGCAAATGTCTTCATGATCTCCAATGTCTGGCAGGCGTCAACCCACCAGCACAGCGCCCCCATTCAGGTTGAGAATCTCTCCGGAACAAAATCCCGCAAAGGGCGTGCATAGAAACAGGATAGGCCCGGCGATCTCGTCCACGTGCGCCGGCCGACCCAGCGGGATCGTGCCCAGCACCTTCTTGGACGTCGCTGCATCCTCAAAGGCTGCTGCCGACATCTCCGTCGCAACCCATCCCGGAGCCACGCAGTTGGCCAGAATCCCCTCTGGCCCCAGCTCGCTTGAGAGGCTCTTGGTCAGTGAGATCAGCGCGCCTTTGCTCGCCGCATAGTCCGCATGGAACGCCTCGCCCCGCTGCGCCGCCGTAGACGCTACCAGAACGATGTGCCCACGTGCACCCTCGCCTCGCGGCCGTCCAAGCATATGCGTCGCCGCCGCGCGGATCAGTCCGAACGCACTATCCAGGTTGGTCCCCAGCGTCCCTCGCCACTGCTCCCGCGCCATTGCGCCAACCGAAACATCCCTCGGCGGCCAGACGCCATGGTTCACCACCAGGCAATCCACCTGTCCAAACACCGCAACTGCCGCGGCAAACAGAGCCTCACCCTCTTCCACAGAGTCAAGCTGCTGCCGCACCGCCCACGTCCGCGACACGCCCCCACATGCCTCCACC
>CAXUNW010000196.1:0-4877 GCA_964252505.1 uncultured Acidobacteriaceae bacterium | reverse complement strand
GCCGGGGGCCTTGGGGGGGCGGGGGGGGGCCGGGTGGGTGGGGGGGGGGGGGGGGGGGGGGCGCGACCTCTATATGTCCTCCTGCGCTCAGGGCGGATTGCACGGTATCGGCCGAAAGGCCTTCGGGGAACTGCAGGAGGATGGATAGAGCATATGCGTGGAACACAGGTGCTTGGACCATCTGCAGGGCCATATCTGGCAGAGTGCCGGCGCGCGCCGCTGCGTAGTCGGACCGGATTCGGCCTTCTGCCGCATCCATCGGTGTCTTTGCGGCCGCGCCGAGCGAGGGCAAGAGGTTGAAGGCTACCTGGGCGTCGAACTCGTCCTTTGGGACGGGCTGGAAGGACAGCAGTGCTACGGCTTGACGCTGCATCTCGTCGAGGCCGGCTTGTCCGCGCTCGGAAGCAGGCACCAGAAGGGTCGCGGCGAGGCTCTTGAGGCCAAGCCGCTCGCAGCGGCTAGCGACAAGCCCAAGCAGCACCGCGGGGAGCTCCGCGGGCACGATAGCGGTGGTTGCGACGTCGATTCCGCCGAGGCCGTTTACCCATGGCATCGCGACTGCCGCGCCTTCCTGGCCCCGGAGAGTCTGGGTGAGGTCGATGACGCCGACGGACGCGTTGCGCGCCAGTTTCCAGTGCCGTTCGGCGGAGGCCGCGAAGAAGCAGAGATCCATGCCATCAAACGAGCCTTGGTCGATGCGCTGGATGAGTGCGGGTTCGCCGCCGACCGCAGTGATCTGGCCAGTAACGTCCTCATCGTCCAGGAGAATGACATCCGCAGCGGCGAGCACAGTGTCGCCGATGACCTCGGCTAACTCGCGACCCAGCAGCGTGGAAGCTCCTACTATTCCTATCCGCATGCGCTCTCCCTAGACGACGCGGTTGGCCGCGATGACCTGCTTGTAGAAGGCCGCGCTGAGCTTCGGGGTTCGCTTCTGGGTCGTGAAGTCGACATAGGTGATGCCGAAGCGCTTGTCGTAGCCATCTGCCCACTCGAAGTTATCCAGCAGGCTCCAGAGGAAGTATCCCTTGACGGGAACATCATCGGCGACGGCGCGCTGGAGCTGCGTGAGATAGCCGCGAAGGAACATGACGCGATCGGTGTCATAGACCTGACCATCGGAGGCGATGTGGTCGGAGGACGAGCAGCCGTTCTCGGTGATGTAGAGCTCCTTGACCTTCCAGATGTCGGCGACAAGTTTAGGCGCCCAATAGAGCCCTTCAGGACCGACGTTGAGCCACGGGCTGAACATATGCGGGTACGATTGCGGCGGAGGAACGAGGGTATAACCAGCATCCGAGCTGTCCGCGCGGACAAACGCAGGCTGGTAGACGTTGATGCCGACGAAGTCCATCCTGGAGCCAATGATGCTCATCTCTTCCGGAGTGAAGTTCGGCTGGTCTGCTCCAAGGCGTTTGAGATAGCGTTCGGAGTATCGACCATCCATGACGACGGAGAGAAACTGCGCGTTCTCCTCGCGCATGGCTGTTCGGGCAGCGGCGATGTGCTCGGGAGACTCAATGACCGGCGTTGTGGCAACGCAGTTGTCCGCGATGCCAACCTTGGTTGCGGCGGAGGTTTTGGCGCGGATCGACTGGACGGCGAGACCATGGCCAAGAACGACGTGATGCGTGAGCTGCGCGAGGGCTTTGGGGTCGAGCTTGAGGCCGGGAGCATGCGTGCCGTTTCCGTAGCCGAGTTCGACGAAGGTTCGCATCTCGTTCATGGTCATGAAGTGCTTGACGCGGCTGTTGAGCTTGCCTGCGGTGAAGCCGGCGTAATCGGCGAAGGCTTTTGCGGTGTCCTTGTTTCTCCAGCCGCCTTTATCTTCCAGGGTTTGGGGCAGATCCCAATGGTAGAGGGTGCAGAAAGGCTCGATTCCGGCGGCAAGCAGGGAATCGACCATGCGGTCGTAAAAGTCGAGGCCCTGCTGGTTGATCGCGCCTGTTCCCGTGGGAAAGATTCTGGACCAGGAGATTGAAAAACGGCAGCTTTTGAGACCGAGGTCCTTCATGAGCGCGATGTCCTGCGTGTATTTATGGAAGTAGTCGTCGGCTATGTCGCCGGTGTCTCCTCCGTGAACCTTTCCCGGGGTGTGGGAGAAGGTGTCCCAGATGGAAGGACCCCGGCCGCCCTCGGAGTTTGCCCCCTCGACCTGGTAGGAGGCGGTTGCGGACCCCCAAAGAAAGCCTTTAGGGAAGGAGCGGGATGATGTTGGGGCCGCCGCATGCGCCACCTGAGGCAGCATTGCGGCAGATGATGCACCGGCGAGCAAACCGCCCAGCGTGCGTCTGGAGATCTTGGAAGCCATTGCAGAGGTCCTCGTTTCCCCCCGGACTCAGCAGGGGGGCAGGGCCAAGCATAGCAGCCGACGGGCAGCCTCTACGAGGGCTTGCATGCCGCAATGGCGGGGATGCTGCTCCAGACCTCCGTGCGGCCGAACATGGAGACGCCGATGAAGCCGCGAAGGCGCAGGGTGTCGCCTTTGCGCTCGACCTTGCCGCTGTAGGTCTTGCCGGACTCGGGGTCGTACACCTTTCCCCCGGAGGCGGAGGTCTCTGTTTCGGGTCTGAAGCCTTCGCCGATCCTTAGGCCACAGAGCGGTCTGGTGCGCAGGGAGAGATCGGGGTTCAGCTTATCCTGCGTCTCGGTTGCGTCCGGGGCCACCTTGACGACGTTCATGCAGATGGCATCACCACAGGACGCGACGCGGATGACGGAGCCGCCCGGAGTTCTCCAGTCTCCAAGGAGGCTGCTGCCGGACGACGTTGCGAGTAAGCCTGCCAAAAACCAACCTGCGACCAATCCCATGGACGTTCCCCCTGACCCTGTTTTGTGTAAGCCGTTCTGTGCGGGCGGCAAGACTGATGGAGTCTGTGCCTCCGAGTGTTACAAGCTGGGGGGTGCCCCCCCTTATTGAGGCGCAAGTGCTTTGCTATGTTGTACTTACGTGCTTAAAGCAGCCGCAAGTTGCTCAAAACACGGCACTTACGGCTAAGATCGACAAAACAAAGACGATAGTGGATGAAGCCCAGACGGCGGAGGGACGCAGATGCGTTTTCTCTGACCTCACACTCTTATTGTAGACTACGGCGCATATCTACTACGCCACGCTAACTGGTTGACGATAAAAGACTTCGACGATTAAGCCCTTGACAGCGGAACGAGGGCATCGCGCGGTGGGGTTCAGGCGAAGGGATGCTCGAGGGAGTGGCTGGTGGGGGTCATCATTTCGGCCGCGCCCTGGCCGATGGCCATGTCATCTTCGAGGCGGATGCCGAACTCGCCTTTGAGGTAGATTCCGGGCTCGTCGGAGAAGGTCATGCCAGGGCGGATGAGAGTTTTGTTGCCGCGGACGAGATAGGTCCACTCGTGGCCGTCCATGCCGATGCCGTGGCCGACGCGGTGGGAGAAGGTTTTGTAGTCCGGGCCGAAGCCGGCGTCGGTGACGACGCGGCGGGCTGCGGCGTCGACGGCCTGGCACTCCGTGCCGGGGCGGGCGGCGGCGAGGGCGGCGGCCTGGGCGCGGTGGACGACATCGAAGACCTTGAGCATGCGGTCGGTGGGCTTGCCGTAGACGAAGGTTCGGGAGAGATCGGACTGGTAGCCTTCGACGGTGCAGCCATCGTCGATGAGGACGATGTCGTTCTCGCGGATGACCTGAGGGGTGACGGAGCCGTGGGGCAGGGCGCTGTAGACGCCGGTCTGGCAGCTGGCGTTTCCGGGGAAGCCGACGCGGTCGTAGGCGCGGCCGACGAGCGAGGAGAAGTCCGCAGTGGTCATGCCGGGATGCCCGGCCTGCCAGCACGCCTTGTAGACGGTGAGGGTGACGTCGCAGGCGAGGCGCATGAGGGCGAGTTCGGCGGGGCTTTTGATGCTGCGGCAGCCGGCGACGATAGGGGTTCCGTCGATGACCTTCATGGCGGGGCAGGCTTTACCGATTTCGCTGGCGAAGACGAAGGGGGTTTTTTCTTCGAGGGCGAGGACGCCGGTGAGGACGCCGCTTTCCGCGAGGCCTTTGCGGACGAGGGTGTATGGGCTTTCATCCTCCTGCCAGGCGTAGACGCGGACCTTGCTGCCGCCGGGGACGGAGCCGAGGCGCTCGCGCATGCGATCTTCCTCAAAGCCGGGGCAGACGAGGAAGGCATCGCCTTTGGCGGGGAGGACATAGCAGAGCATGCGCTCACTGTTCCCCCAGCGGATGCCGGTGAAGTAGACGAGGGAGGTTCCTCCGGCCATGAGGAGGGCGTCGACTTTCTCCTGGCGCATGAGCTCGCGGGCGCGGGCGAGGCGTTGCTCGCGTTCGGCGAGGGTGATGGGTTTGGCTTCGGAGCGGCGGCTCTGGAGGGCGAGGATGGAGGGCGGGAGAGGCTTTGCGGCTTCGGCATCGGCCGCCGGCGCGAGGCGCTGGCCGAGGGTTGCGGCCGGCACGGCGAGGAGGGCAGTCGTCTGGAGGAAACGGCGGCGGTCAAGTAGAGAGACAGGGAAGGTCACAGGGCGGCTCCGTGCGGAAAGGTTGGGGTGAAGGATGAACTTATTTTAGAGCCAGCTTTCGGGCATAGCGCGGGAGAACAGGCGACGGCCAATTGCAAAGGCTCGGCGGGTTTCTTCGCCGGGCTCGGATGACGCGAGTTTTTGGTGGGTGCGCCTTTGTTTTAGAAGGGGAAGCTCAACCCAAACGAGGCGGATGTACATCGAATGGGCATGAGCTTGTTCGATATTCCCGCTGGTGTGGTTGCCGATGCCGAAGAGTTGAAGGACGATGTTGCCGGTTTTACGTTTGTGAACAGCTATGCGCGGCTGCCGGAGCGTTTTTATGCGCGGGTAGACCCGGTGCCGGTGGCGTCGCCGCGGCTGGTGAAGGTGAATGCGGGGCT
>CAXUNW010000195.1:3342-4888 GCA_964252505.1 uncultured Acidobacteriaceae bacterium | reverse complement strand
GGTGAAGAAGCGGCGCATGCTCGCTTGAGAATACAGCCTCGCCGCCGCCGGAGCCACCGTCGCCCTCGCCGCCCGCAATGCGGAAAAACTCGCCGAAGTCGCCGCCCAGATCGAGCAAGCCGGAGGCCAGGCTTACTCCTTCCCCCTCGACATCGCCGACGAAGCCTCCATCAAGTCCTGCGTCAAGGCCGTCGCCACCCGCTGCGGCAAACTCGAAATCCTCGTCAACAACGCAGGCATCACCCGCGACAACCTCGCCCTCCGCATGAAGCGCGCGGACTGGGACGACGTCCTCCTCACCAACCTCACCGGAGCCTTCCTCATCTCGCAGGCCGCCATGTCCCCTATGCTCAAGGCCCGCTGGGGCCGCATCGTCAACATCACCTCCGTCGTCGGCCAGACCGGCCAGTCCGGCCAGGCCAACTACGCCGCCTCCAAAGCCGGCCTCATCGGCCTCACCAAATCCCTGGCCCGCGAGCTCGCCTCCCGCGCCATCACCGTCAACGCCGTCGCCCCCGGCTACATCGAAACCCCGATGACCGCCATCCTCAACGAAGCCCAGCGCACCGCCATGCTCTCTCAGGTCCCCCTCGCCCGCCCCGGCGCCGACCAGGACATCGCCCACGCCGTCACCTTCCTCGCCTCCGACGCCGCCGCCTACATTACCGGACACACCCTCGACGTCAACGGCGGCATGTACATGGGCTGACCTCGATCCGCCGCTCCTCCGCAGACCCGCCGCCTCGCCATACTCCCGCCTGACCCCTTGAAAGTCACGTCATCCTGAACGCATGGGGGGGGGACCCCGCGTGGCGCGCCTCCGCGCCTGTCCCACATTTCTTGTCAACCCCTCAACTCACGTAACCTCAACATTCCAAACGAAATAAACTTGGCGTAGCAGTTATGCCCAATCAGCGATAATAGAAACACCGATCAAGCGAACACAGGCGGCCGATCGTCGAAACCTCCACCTGCCACCATAACCTCAACAGAATCTTATATTTAGCCGTAACCTCAATGGATACAAGAACTTACCGTCTGCTTCCAGGCGTAAGTCATTGTATCCATTGCACTTTTAAGCCAAGTATAGGGGGGTGCCCCTATACGCAACCAAATGGAGAACATACTCATGGCCTATCTACTCTGCCGCCACATCCGCACCAACGGCCGCCGCTGCAAAGCCGCCTCCCTCAACCAGAACATCTACTGTTTCTTCCACCAGCACCTCCACCACACCCACCGCACCTTCCGCCCCACCGAAGCCGCCCAGGGTTACCTCCTGCCCGGTCAGCACATCCAGCTCGCCCCGCTTGAAGACCGCGAATCGGTCCAACTCGCCCTCTCCGTCGTCATCAACGCCCTTGCCGCAGGCCGCCTTGAGGCCAAACGCGCCACCGCCCTCATCTACGGCCTCCAGGTCGCCAGCGCCAACGCCGCCAACCTCGACAGCCGCCCCGGCCCCGACGCCGTCCGCGTCATCGAGCTCTCTCCCGAAGGCGACGACCTCGCCGAACCCGAGCTCCACGACCCCACCCCCCTCCATGAC
>CAXUNW010000195.1:0-3332 GCA_964252505.1 uncultured Acidobacteriaceae bacterium | reverse complement strand
CCATGACGATGTGGATGACGACGAGGACACCGATGACGAGGACGACGACTGAAAACGGAACACCAATAGAACGCCGCAAACGCTACAAATACACTATCCTCGCCCCATCCGCTCTTAAGGAGGCCTCACCGTGAAAACGCTCTCTCTCGCCTTGCTTCTGGTCTCGCTGGTGTCCCCCCTTGGCGCTCAGCGCTCCGTCCCCGCGGATGCGGGCGACCACTTCAAAGACACCTCCATGCTCAGGCCACCCGCCGGCGCCCGCGTCGCCATCGTCGAGTTTGAAGATCTCGAGTGCCCCTCCTGCGCCCACGCCTACCCCATCGTCCACGCCGCCGCCGCCCACTACAGCATCCCTATCCTCCGCCACGATTACCCCTTGTCCGAAATCCACCCCTGGGCCTTTGACGCCGCCGTCACCGCCCGCTACCTCCAGGACCGCGTCTCCCCCAGCCTCGCCGAGACCTTCCGCCGCGACGTCTTCGCCGCCCAAACCCGCATCGCCGGCGGCGACGATCTCGCCCGATTCACCCTGCTCTGGTTCCAGGCCCACTCCCAGGCCCTCCCTTTCTTCATCGACTCCACCGGGGCCTGCAAAAAGGAGGTCGAGGCCGACCACGCCCTGGGCGATCGCCTCGGACGCCTCCGCACTCCTTGCATCTTCGTCGTCACCTCCCGCCGGTGGGTCCAGGTCCTCGACCTCACCCAGCTCTACCGCACCATCGATTCCGCCCTCGCCGAAGCTGCGCCCGCTGGCCTCCCTAGCACCCCAAGGAAAAGCAAATGAAGCTCCTTACGCACCTCACCTTTCCCGGCACCTGTGAGGCAGGCGTTCCACGTCTATGCGGCCTGCCTCGACGCCCGGATCACCTTCATGATGAAGTACCGCGACTCCCCTGCGCCGCACCCGCCTGAAGCCGGAGATCAGGTCTTCCATGCCACCCTCGCCCTCACCGGCCAAACCCTCACCGGCGTCGACCATCTCGGCGCCGCCTACGGGAAGCCTCAAGGTTTCTCCCTTCAACTCAACCTCACCGATCAAGCCCACGCTCAACATATCTTCGCCACCCTTGCGGAGGGCGGCGTCATTCGCCTGCCTCTGCAGCCCACCTCTTGGGCCGCCGCCTACGGCTGCCTCGCTGACCGCTTTGCGATCCCCTGGGAGATCAACTGCGGCAAATTCGACTAACCTCGTAACCACTTCGCCTTTTCTTTGCCTTTCCCGTTTCCGGATGCTAGAATCCGGAAACGCTTTCACCAGCAGCCAATCCAGCCCCGCAGAGCATTCAGGGCACACTTCAGGGAGACTCACCCGTGGCAGACGACCGCAGCAAGGCAATCGATACCGCACTTTCTCAGCTTGAGAAGCAGTTCGGCAAAGGCTCCATCATGCGTCTCGGCTCGAAAGAGGCGATCGTCCCCATCGCCGTCATCTCCACCGGGTCCATCTCCTTCGACGCCGCGCTTGGCGTCGGCGGCGTGCCCCGCGGACGCGTCATCGAGATCTTCGGCCCCGAATCCTCCGGAAAAACCACCATCACCCTCCAGATCATCGCCGAGGCCCAGAAGACCGGCGGCCTCGCCGCCTTCGTCGACGCCGAACATGCCCTCGACCCCGCCTACGCCCGCAAACTCGGCGTCGATATCGACAATCTCCTCGTCTCCCAGCCCGATTACGGCGAGCAGGCTCTTGAGATCGTCGAAGCCCTCGTCCGTTCGAACGCTATCGACGTTCTCGTCGTCGACTCCGTCGCCGCCCTTGTCCCCAAAGCCGAGCTCGACGGCGAAATGGGCGACTCTCACATGGGCCTGCAGGCCCGCTTGATGAGCCAGGCCCTCAGAAAGCTCACTGGAACCGTCAACAAGTCCCGCACCTGCCTCATCTTTATCAACCAGATCCGCGACAAGATCGGCGTCATGTTCGGCAATCCCGAAACCACCACCGGCGGCCGCGCGCTCAAGTTCTACTCCTCCATGCGCATCGACATCCGCCGCATTGGAGCCGTCAAAGAGGGCGACGTCGTCGTCGGCTCCCGCACCAAGGTCAAAATCGTCAAGAACAAGGTCGCCGCGCCCTTTCGTGACGCCGAGTTCGACATCCTCTACGGCGAAGGCATCTCCAAGGAAGGCGACGCCCTCGATCTCGCCGTCCTCCACAACATCGTCGACAAGTCCGGCGCGTGGTACAGCTTTCAGGGCGAGCGCATCGGCCAGGGCCGTGAAAACGTCCGCAACTTTCTCAAGGAAAACCGGGATATCTTTGCCCGCATCGATGGCGAGCTCCGCAAGAAGCTCGGCATTGCCCCCGGCCTCATCCCCGTCGCGCCCATTCCCGACACCACCGTCAACGGCGCCGTCCAGGCCCAGGAGGTCGTACGGGCCGGCAAAAAGTAGAACTCGCGGCAGCGGCAGGGAAGGGTATCCTTTCTCTGCATGCACACTGTCAAGGCGATCTATCCCGGAACCTTCGATCCTCTCACCAACGGCCACCTCGACCTCATCGCCCGCGGCGCCCAGATCGTTGACCAGCTTGTCGTCGCCATCCTCCGCAATTCAGAAAAAGGCAATCCTCTTTTTACTGTAGAAGAGCGCCGCGAGATGATCGCCGAGGCCACCGAGCACTTCGGCAACGTCTCCGTCGCTACCTTCGACGGCCTTCTCGTCGACTTCTGCCGCTCGCAGGGCGCAAAAGCCGTTCTACGCGGCATCCGCGCCATCTCCGACTACGAGTACGAGTTCCAGATGGCCATGATGAACCGCAAACTCGACCCCAACGTCGAAACCCTCTTCATGATGCCTGCCGAAAAGTACACCTACGTCAGCTCCCGCCTCATCAAGGGTGTCTTCCAACTCGGCGGAGACGTCACCGCGCTTGTTCCGCCTCTCGTCGTTCAACGCCTCAAAGCCAAAGTTCCCGCAAGCCGAATCGCCGAGACCGCGTCTTCTACTTCACCGTCAGAACCTTGATCCCTTCGTGCGGAGAAGCGCGCAGCACGTAACCGATCGTTCCCGGCGTTCGCGCCACATACTCCATCGCCTCGGCATCCGAGTTGACCGTGTGTGGCATCAATCCTTGTGCACCTGCAGCTTCATCCCATCCACGCTCTGGCCTGTCGCCGCACCTCCTGAGCAAAGCAACAGCGCGATGGCTAGAACCGAGCGGCTCATACTGGTGCTCCTCTGGAGATCGGCAGCGCGAGGTAAATCCTCGACTGCAACGTCTATCGGCATCAAGTCCCCACAGATGAGCGGCCGCTGCAACCACGCACACACGTCCCACCCGGTTTCTTCTACCGCGCCCCGGGTTATCATGGACCCCACCCCATGAACAGCAC
>CAXUNW010000194.1:0-4912 GCA_964252505.1 uncultured Acidobacteriaceae bacterium | reverse complement strand
TGATTACGCTCGTGTACACACGGAACATCGTGCATCCGGAGTTTGGAGTTCGGGTAACAGGGAAGGCGGGGCGGACGAACCTGGGCTTTCTGGAGATCGACGACCGGCAACCGGGAGAGGGGCTAGCGGCGAGTGATCCGCTCTACCGCAAGCGAGCACACTACTCGGTGGCGCGCGTGTCGCAGGATATCGGGAAGGAGTCTTCGGCCGGAGTCATTTATACGGATGAGGAGCTGGCGGGATCTTTCAACCGGGTGGGTGGGCTCGACTTTACGGCGCGGCTGACAGACAAATACACGTTGACGGGGCAGAGTGTAGTTTCGGCGACGCGCGGGCTGGACGGTAGCACGGCGGCCGGGCCGGCGACCAAGGTGGACTTCAATCGGCAGGCTCATGCCTTCGACTTCGACCTGCTATATAGGGACTTTGCGGCGGGCTTTCAGTCACAGACGGGTTTTATCCAGACGACGGCGTTCCGGCAGAATGAGTCGCACGGGCACTATCGCTGGTACCCGCGGAACAGCCCGGTGCAGATCGTGGGGATAGAAGAGAGCGGACAGTTCGCGTTCGACCGGCAGGGTAATAGGCTGTATCACTACAACACGTTCGATCCGTTTGTGACGATGGCACGAAATACAACGCTGGCGTTCTTGATTGGGGAGAACTCAGATACGTTGAGTCCGGCGGGGTTTCCGCTGCTAGCGCGACCAAGAAACCTGACGGAGAACTTTGTTGGCGGTGTGGTGCGGAGCGCGCCGATTCCGCAGCTGTCGTTCAACCTGGTGGGGACGCACGGCGGCAACCCGAACTATAACCCTGCGCCGGGCGCGGTGCCTACGCTGACGCATGAGGATTTTGTGCAGGCGTATGTAACGGTGCAGCCGATTGGTTCGCTGACGATCGACAACACGTACCTGCTGGATCGTAACTTCTCGGCACAGACGGGAGCGTTCGTGTTTGAGAACCAGACGCTGCGGACTAAGATCAACTATCAATTTACACGGGCATTTTCAGCGCGGCTGATTACCGAGTATGACTCGCTGCTGACGAACCCGACACAGACGTCTCTGGTGCGCACCAAGCAGGTGGCGACGCAGGCGCTGCTGACATGGCTGCCGCATCCGGGGACGGCAATCTATGTGGGATATAACAATGATTTGCAGAACCTGAATCATGAGGTTTGTACGCGGGTGCCGGGATCGGGAGCCTGCGATCCTGAGCAACCGTTTTTGCCGCGGTCTTTGAGTTATCTGAACGATGGGCGGCAGTTTTTCGTAAAGGCTTCGTATTTGTTGCGGTTCTGAGATCTGAGGATCTTGTTGAGAAAGCGCTTGCCAAGCGCGGGAGGCGTACCCTGGCGACCCGAACCGCATATGCCGAAAAGCATTTCTGCACAGCTAAAGCGGTGCCGTTTGAATCCGAGCTCCTTGGAGCAGCCATGCTTCTGGGGGGTGAGGGAGCCGGTGCTTAGGTCTCCTTAACGGCGATGCCGAGAGCTTTCATTTTGCGGTAGAGGTGGCTGCGCTCGAGACGCAAGGCTTCAGCGGTGCGGCTGACGTTACCGTTGCATTCTTCGAGTTTTTTGAGGATGTAATCCCGCTCCGCGGCTTCGCGAGCTTCAAGGAGGGTGGAGAAGTCGTCGGTGCGGGTGATGGGCCGGGTGGGGTCGCGGTGGAGCAGGGGAAGGTGCTTGCGATCGATGCGGGTGAGTTTCGGGTTTAGGATGAGAACGCGCTCGATGAGGTTGCGGAGTTCGCGGACGTTGCCGGGCCAGTGGTACTGACGAAGGGCGGCGAATGCATCGTCGGACATCTCAACGCGGGGGCGGCCGTACTGCTGACCGAACTCGCGCAGGAAGTCCGCGACGAGGGCAGGTATATCTTCCTTGTGGTCGCGCAGGGGTGGGACGAAGAAGGGGATGACGTTGAGGCGATAGAAGAGGTCTTCACGGAAGTTGCCGCGGGCGATCTCCTCTTCAAGGTCTTTGTTGGTGGCGGCGATGACGCGGACGTTGACGTGGACGGGATGCGAGGCGCCGATGGGAAGGAAGCGCTGCTCGTCCAACGCGCGCAGTACCTTCGCCTGGGTCTTGAGGCTCATATCGCCGACTTCATCGAGGAAGAGAGTACCGCCGTCAGCGCGTTCGAAGGTTCCGCGTTTTTCGGGAGGTCCGCCGGGCACGGCGGCGTTGCGGTAGCCGAAGAGCTCGGACTCGATGTAGTCCTCGGGGATGGCGGCACAGTTGAGCTCCACGAAGACGCGGTCTTTGCGGAGGGACTGAGCATGCATGGCTCGGCCGATGAGCTCTTTGCCCGTCCCGGACTCGCCGTAGATGAGGACGCGGCCGTTGGTGGGGGCCATGAGCTTGATCTGCTGGCGAAGCGCCTTCATGGGGACAGACTGGCCGGTGACGGATCCTTTGACGGCGAGCTGGCGGGAGAACTCCTGGTTATCGTCGCGGAGCTGGCGCGCACGCATTGCATTCTTGAGGACGATGAGGGTGCGATCAAGAGAGAGTGGCTTTTCAAGAAAGTCGTAGGCGCCGAGCTTGGTGGCGCGGACCGCGGCCTCGATGGTTCCGTGGCCGGAGATGATGACAACCTCGGGGAGATTGGCGGAACCGATGTTCCGAATCTCGGCGAGAGTTTCGAGTCCATCGCGGTCAGGAAGCCAGATGTCGAGCAGGACGACGCCATACTCAGCGTCGCGGATGAGGGTGAGGGCCTCGGCGGCGGTTGCCGCGGTGGTGACGACATAGCCCTCCTCGGAGAGGATGGATTCCAGGGAGGTCCTAATTTCGGGCTCGTCGTCGACGATGAGGACATGGTTCACATGGGTCATCCTACGCGGTGACGAGGGTAGGGTACAGGGTCTGTGTGCCTCACGCCTCACGCCACAGGCCAGCCGGCGAGCCGACCGGCCTGTGGCGTGAGGCCCTGAAACTTTAGTGGACGAGGAGCTGGTCATTGTCTGGAATGGCAACGGAGCCCAGGACGGAGGCGGGTGTGGCCGCAAAGCCCGCGGCGGTGAAGGGGATTACGACGAGAGCGCTGTTGGATTGATCGCCGGCGAGCACGTATTTGCCGTCAAGGGTGATGCCGAGGGTCGGGATGTAGCCAAGGGTGACAGATTTCGTGTTGAGAGTGTAGGTGGGGGCGTAAAGGGCTCCCACCTGGACGAGGGTTCCGGTATCGACGCCGCTATACATGAGCAGGCCGGCGGTCGTTCCCACGATGGCTATCTTGCCATCTGGGCTGATTGAAACCGAGTACGGGAGTACATTGGCGGGCAGGGCAACGGTTGATCCGGCGACGGGCAAGGCTGAGGTGAGACCCGTGATGAGCTGGATGGTTGAGGTGGCGACCTGCCCAGACTGGACGACGACGGCGCGGGAAGAATCCACGGGGCTAAGGGACATACCGCTGCGGCCGTCTTCAAAGTAGAAGTTGGACCCAAGGGCGGTGAAGTTGGCTAACTGGGTGAAGCTGTGGGAGATGGTTCCAGCGATCGTGCCTGGAGTTGGGGCAATCGCGGCGATGGAGAAGACAGTGAGGCCGTCGGGACCGCGGGCGAGCAGGACCTTGCCATCGGCGGAGAGGACGAGGCCGTCGCGAGAGTTGACGACGGGTATGGTGATGGTGGCGATAGGCTTGCCGGCGAGGATGCCGGAGAGCACGACGAGCTGGGAAGAGGAGTCTCCGGAGACGACGGCTTCATCGCCGTTGGGCAGAATGGCGACGGAGTCACCATCACCGCCGTAGTTGCTGATGCTGACGGTTGTGGTGGAGGCGACAGGGGTTCCGGACTGCACCTGAGAGAAGAAGCGCACGGTATTCCCGCCGTCTACCATGATGCCCTGAGAGCCATCGGGGGTAAGGGCCTGGCCGTCGAGGTCACCCGCGTTGGGGTAGTCGAGATAGGTGATGGAGGGGGTTGGAAGCAGGGCCCCCTTGGCGTCGTAGATATGGATGACCTGGAGGCCGTCGGAGCCGTCCGCCATGCCGTGGCCGTCGTCCGCGATGAGGGCGACGCCAAGGTTGGAGACGCTGGTGCTGGTTCCGGCGGCGGGCTGGTAGACGAGGAAGGTTGCGGGAGCGACGAGGCCGGGCAGGGCGACGGAGGGGAGGTTCTGCTTGAGGGCTCCGCCGGAGCCGACGATGAAGGTAGAGATGTCAACCCAGGCGCCGTTCTGCAGCATGGCGAGGTTGATGGTGGAGTTGACGGGGGTGCCGGAGCCTACGGAGCCGGAGACGCCGACGGGGACGTTGAAGGCGGTGACGGAGGGGGCGCTCAGGCTGAGAGAGAAGGCGCCCAGGAAGGTATCACCAGCCTGAACCTGGGGGGTTAGGCCGGAGTTGGCGGAGACCTGGTGGAGGAGCGGAACGGGCAGGCCAGCCTGCGTGACGGGCGAGATGGTGGCCACGGTGGCGATGCTGACGGCGTTCGTGGGGAAGTCACAGGTGAGGGTGGTGGAGGCGACTACCTGGAGGGTGCCCATGCTTTCGGTTCCAGGGACGAGGCTGACGGTGATGCCGTTGGTGGGTGTGGCAGAGGCGACGTTCGAGGCGACAGACTCGCCGGTTCCGTTGGCGGCCGTGACAATGAAGAAGTAGGGAGTTCCGTTGGTGAGGCCGGGCACAGTGTAGGCGGTACCGGAAATGGCTCCGATGCGAGTTCCGGTGGAGATGGAGACGGTGGAGGCGGTGCCGTAGTAGACGTTGTAGCTGGTGGCACCGGAGGAGGCGGACCAAGAGAGGGCGACCTCGGCGTTGCCGGGTGTGGCGGTGAGGGCGGCGGGTGCGACGGGGATGGGCGCGACGGGTTTGGCCGAGGCTTGGGCGGACGCGGCCGACTCGCCCCCGGAGCTGACGGCGGTGACGACGTAGAAGTAGGTTGAGCCGTTGGCGAGGCC
>CAXUNW010000193.1:0-4924 GCA_964252505.1 uncultured Acidobacteriaceae bacterium | reverse complement strand
CTCCAGATCATGTCCATCCTGTGGGGCGCCTTCGCCGCCTTCCGCGTCCTCTCCGGGCTCGCCGGCATGTTCTTTCTGCGGGCCCTCTCGCATGGGGGTTTCTTCGGCCATAGCTTCCCCTTCGACTCCGGCCGCAACCCCTTCTTCTCCGCCCTTGTCCCCTTTACCCTTGTCACCACGCTTGCCCTCGCCGGCCTCTCCGCTCTCGTCGGCTACGGGCTCATGCAGCGCCGCCCCTGGGGCAGAACCTTCGCCATCGTCATGAGCATCATCTCCTTGCTCAAGTTCCCTCTAGGAACCGCCCTCGGCATCTACACCCTCTGGGTCCTCGCCCCCGCCGCCTCCGCCATGGAGTACGACTCCATCGCCGACCGCACCCGGCCCGGCCTCTAGAGCCGCCGGACTAAACTGGTGCCATGAACTTCCCGGTAACCCGCATGCGCCGCCTTCGCCGCACCCCGGCCATCCGTTCGCTCGTCCGCGAAACCCACCTCCGCCCGGACTCGCTCATCTATCCCCTCTTCATCTGCCCGGGCGAAGGCGTCCGCAAGCCCATCGCCTCCATGCCCGGCGTCTTCAACCTGTCCGTGGATGAAGCGCTCAAAGAAGCCGCCCTGGCCGCCTCCCTCGGTCTCGGTGGCCTCCTCCTCTTCGGCCTCCCGGCACAAAAAGACGAGTCCGGCAGCGGGGCCTGGACCTTCGACGGCATCGTCCAAACCGCCCTTCGCGCCATCAAGCGCGACCGCGCCCTGGACGGGCTCCTCACCATCGCCGACGTCTGCCTCTGCGAGTACACCAGCCACGGCCACTGTGGCCTCGTCGCCCGCGACGGAGAGCACTTTTCGGTCGAAAACGACTCATCCGTCGCCCTCCTCGCCAAAACCGCCGCATCCCTCGCCGCCGCTGGAGCCGACATCGTCGCCCCATCCGACATGATGGATGGCCGCGTCGCCGCCATCCGCACCGCCCTCGACGCCGCGGACCATCACGACACCCCGGTCATGAGCTACGCCGCCAAGTTTGCCTCGGCCTTCTACGGACCCTTCCGCGAAGCCGCCGACTCCGCCCCCCAGTTCGGCGACCGCCGCACCTACCAGATGGACGGCGCCAACCGACGCGAAGCCCTCCGCGAGATCGACCAGGACATCGCCGAAGGCGCCGACATGATCCTCATGAAGCCCGCCATGCCCTACCTCGACATCATCCGCGAGGCCCGCGACCACGTCTCCCTGCCCCTCGGCGCCTACCAGGTCTCCGGCGAGTACGCCATGCTCCACGCCGCCTTCCAAAGGGGCTGGCTCGAACCCGAACGCGCCATGCTCGAATCCCTCCTCAGCATCCGCCGTGCCGGTGCCGACTTCATCGTCACCTACTTCGCCCTCGAAGCAGCCCGCTCCCTCACCTAAGCCTGTGTCTGCGCCTCGTCGAACTCCGCAAACACGTCCACCAGCGAAATCTGGATCGGCGTGCCGGGAACCGTGAAGACATCGTTCCCGGGACGCTGAAAGCCATTCACGGAGGCGACATACCCCCGCCGCTGCAAGGGATCGACTGCCCAGATGTGTTCCACCCCCATCGCCTGATAGTCGTCCACCCGCTCCTGCAACTCGGACAACGTGTCGCCCTTGGAAAGTATCTCGATGCAGAGTAGCGGTGCGACCTGGACGATGGCGTTCACCGGATCGCTCGCCCAAACCACGCAGACATCAGGTATTCGGTACCGGCTGCGGGAAATCTCGACCCGTTGCTCCGGCAATGCCACCACGCGCCAATCTCTCCGGCGCTCGCGAAAGGTCGCATAGAAGATGCCTTGCAGAAGTGCGTGCGGCCTCTCGCCCAAGTTCCTTTCCCTCACTTCGCCATCCAAAAAATCGCAATCAGGACGGTAGCTCGTGCGCAGGTACTCCTCCACCGGAATCAGCGTCGCGGTTGCCATGCCCTAGTATCACTCTCTTTCTTTCAACCGTGCAGCCTTTCCGCAACGCCATCCCTCACCGATGCCAACAAGCCCGGCGTAAAATGAATGAGGTCGGCACCCCCGTGCCCGAGAAACGGAGCATTCCTTGGCAGATACCATTTACGACCTGGCCGTCGTCGGCGGCGGCCCCGCAGGCTACACCTGCGCCATCCGCGCCGCGCAATACGGCCTCAAAGTCGCCATCATCGAAAAAACCGACATGCTCGGCGGAACCTGCCTCCACTGGGGCTGTATCCCCACCAAAGCCATGCTCTTCTCCGCCGAAATCTGGGACCACCTCAAACACGCCGGCAAATACGGCATCGACAACGTCGACGCCCCCAGCCTCAACTGGCAAAACCTCCTCGGCCGTAAGAACGACATCATCACGAAGCACACCAAGGGCCTCGACTTCCTGATGAAGAAGAACAAGATCGCGGTCGTCCGCGGTCACGGCCGCCTCACCGGCGCAGCCAAGGACGGCGTCCACACAGTCGACGTCACCGCTGAAGACAAAGCCAAGCCAGGCCAGGGCTCCGGCCTTCAAACCACCACCCAGGTCCGCGCCAAAAAGCTCGTTATCGCCACCGGCTCCGACGCCCGCATGCTCCCCGGTTACACCCCCGACCAGACCATCCTCACCAACATCGAAATCCTCACCCTCCCCGCCATGCCCAAGTCCCTCATCGTCATCGGCGCGGGCGCTGTTGGCGTCGAGTTCGCCTCCGTCTTCAAAAGCTTCGGAGCCGACGTCACCATCATCGAAGCCCTCCCGCGCATCGTGAACGTCGAGGACGAAGAGATCTCGAAAGAGCTCACCCGCGCCTACAAAAAGCGTGGCATCGAGATTTTCACCTCCGCCAAGGTCGACAAGATCGATAAGATCGCCGACGGAGCAACCGTCTCCTTCACCGACCAGAACGGCAAGCCCCAAACCAAGAACGCCGAAAAAGTCCTCGTCGCCGTCGGCCGCGCCCCCCGCACCTACGACGCCGGCCTCGACAAGATCGGCGTCACCCTCGACCGCGGCTTCATCCCCACCAACGAGTGGATGGAGACCACCGAGCCCGGCATCTACGCAATCGGAGACATCGTCGCCGGCCTCCCCCAGCTCGCCCACGTAGGCGCCATGTCCGGCCTGGTCGTCGCCGCCAAACTCTCCGGAAAATACGCCCGCCCCGTGCACCGCAACCGCATCCCCGGCTGCACCTACTGCGACCCCCAGATCGGCTCCGTCGGCCTCACCGAGGCGCAGGCCAAGGAAAAAGGCTTCCAGGTCAAGGTCGGCAAGTTCCCCTTCGCCGGCAACTCCAAGGCCACCATCGTGGACTCCCACGACGGCTTCGTCAAGGTCGTCTCCGACGCCAAATACGGCGAAATCCTCGGCGTCCACATCATCGGCCCCCAGGCCACCGAGATCATCTCCGAGTGCGTCACCGCCATCGAGCTCGAAGCCACCGTGGAAGCCATGATGTTCACCATCCACGCCCACCCCACCCTCGCCGAAAGCCTCCTCGACGGCTTCTCCAGCGTCGAAGCCATGGCCGTCAACGTCTAACCCGCTTCAGGAGACACCATGACCTACAAGAAGCAGTAAATGCACCTCAACCTCCTCGCCCTCGGCCGCCTCCCCTACCCCGAAGCCCTCACCCTCCAGCAGACGGTCATCGCCGCCCGCAAAGTCAACTGCATCGCCGACACCCTCCTCCTCCTGGAGCACCCCCCCGTTCTCACCCTCGGCCGCAACGCCACCCGCGCCCACATCCTCGCCTCCGAAGCCCTCCTCGCCCAAAAGGGTGTCGACATCCACGAAACCAACCGCGGCGGCGACGTCACCTATCACGGCCCCGGCCAGCTCATCGGCTACCCCATCGTCGACCTCCGCGGCGACCTCCCCGGCAAGCGCGGCCCGCACCTCGGCCCCGTCGACTTCGTCCGCCTCCTTGAAGAAGCCCTCATCCGCACCTGCGCCGACTTCGGCGTCCTCACCCAGCGCGTCTGCAAGCGCACCGGCGTCTGGACCCTTCCCGGAGGCGCCATCCCCGAGAAGAAAATCGCCGCCATCGGCGTCCACGTCTCGCAGGGCGTCACCTCCCACGGCTTCGCCCTTAACGTCACCACCGACCTCCGCGACTTCGAGTGGATCGTCCCCTGCGGCATCGCCGACCGCACGGTTACCAGCCTCGAGCTTGAAGCCGACCGGGACCGCCTCGCCCCTACCATGGAGAACGCCCTCCATGCCGCCTCGCGCAACCTCGCCCGGGTCCTCGGCCGCCAGGTCCTTTGGTGCGAGTCCCTCGAAACTCTCCTTGAACCTTCGATAGCCGGATGAAAATAAAACCCCGGATTTAGCCCGCTTTTCGCATGTCAAGCCCCTAATTCTTCTATCTCATGCAAAATGAACGAGATAGCCCTGGCGCATCAGATACGCGCGAGTCGTTAAAATAGAACCAGAGATTAGAAGTCCTCAAGGCACACCCTTCAATCCTCCGGGAGGCGGGTAGGACCAGCCGCTAAGCCCATTATTTTGACTACTTTAGACGTAACCTATTTAGAATGAATACTTTGCGCTGGGTCATCTGACGCAATCATAACATTGCAAGGCACTTACGCGCGAAGAGTGGGGGGGGGGACCCCGGCGCGCTCTCCTCGTTACCAAGGGACGACATCCTCCGGACGCCGAACTATAATCTGTCTGTCGCGCCACAAGGCGCCAGACCGAACCAAAGGATCCTCATGCCGACCGACATAGTTATGCCCCAGATGGGCGAATCCATCACCGAAGGCACCCTCACGAAGTGGCTCAAAAAAGTCGGTGAGCAGGTCCAGCGCGACGAACCCCTCTTCGAGATCTCCACCGATAAGGTGGACGCCGAAATCCCCTCACCCTCCGCCGGAACCCTCCGCGACATCAAGATCCAGGAAGGCGCCACCGTCCAGATCAACACCGTGGTCGCCGTCATCGAC
>CAXUNW010000192.1:0-4927 GCA_964252505.1 uncultured Acidobacteriaceae bacterium | reverse complement strand
CCAGGGAGCCGTCCATAACTCCTTCGCCGCCAGCGAGTTCAGCACGCTGTCGTAGCTCGGATCCGCCGCCCGGATATGCTCCGCCACCCGGTGCCGCTCCTCCTCCGTCAACGACGGAAGAACCACCAGAATCCGCCGCAGGGTTACCGAAATATCATCCACATAATTCATCATACGAATTGCTTCACCGGAAAGTGGCATTGAAACTCCTCTAATTGGACCGTCGCTTCATTCTAAACTGCCGACCCCAGTTCCACCCGCAGATGCGCCTCATCCGTCGGCTTTCCCGCTTCCGTTCCCTCTACAGGAGACACATACCCATCTCGGTCCGTCATCTCCATCAACGCCGCCAGCTTACTCGCAAAATCCGGATGAAGCGCCGTTGGATGGTACCGCCAAGTCCAGTTCCCCCGTGGCGCCGCCGGCGTATTCATCCGCGCCTCGCTCCCCAGGTGTAAAACATCCTGCAACGGAATCACACACAAATTCGAAACCGACCGCGCCACCGCCCGGATCATCGCCCAGTTGATCTCCGCCGGATGCCGCATCGTCTGCATGTACGTCTCGGCGTTCATCCGCTCCACCTCGGTCGCCTCATCCACCCACCAGCCCAGCGTCGTATTGTTGTCATGCGTCCCCGTGTACGCCACCGAATTAGCTACAAAACGGTGGGGCAGGTAGAGATGCCCGCCACGGTCACCGAACCCGAATTGCAGAATGCGCATCCCCGGCATCCCGAACCGCTCCCGCAGCTCGTCCACCTCCGGCGTAATCACGCCCAGGTCCTCGGCCACAAACGGCAGCGTCCCGAACACCTCCTTCAACCGCGTAAACAGTTCATGCCCAGGCGCCTTCACCCACTGCCCGTTCATCGCCGTCTCTTCCTTCGCATCGATTGACCAGTACGCCTCAAACCCCCGAAAATGATCCAGCCGGATCACGTCATACAGCGTCAACGACCGCCGTATCCGCGCCACCCACCAGTCGAAGCCGCGCTCCTTCAACACCCCCCACTTATAAAGCGGGTTCCCCCAACGCTGTCCCGTCGCAGAGAAATAGTCCGGAGGAACACCCGACACCCGGATCGGTTTACGCTCCTCATCCAGCTCGAAAATATCTTGGTTCGTCCACACATCTGCCGAGTCGTAGCTCACAAAAATCGCCACATCTCCCAGAATCTGCACCTTGTGCGCCGCGCAATAGCTCCGCAACGCACACCACTGCTCGTTGAAGAAGAACTGGATCACCTGCTCTACCGCCAGCTCCGTCCCACTCTCCGTCAGCAGCGCCGTCATCGCGTCGTGCTTCCGCTGCGCATACTCCGCCGGCCAGTCGATCCAGCTCGCATAACCAAACCGCTGCCGCAGCACGTTGTACATCGCATAGTCCGGGAGCCAAGAGATATTGTCCGTGCAGAACTTTTGAAACTTTCCTTTCAACTCCGGCGAAGCCTTCTCCAGAAACCGCCGCGCCGCCTCATCAATCAAGGGCAGCTTCGTCTCGTATGCCGCCCCGTAGTCCGCCGGTCCATCCGCGCTCGGCAGGCCCTCCAGCTTCTCCCAACCCAGCCAGCCCGCCTCCGCCAGCTTCTCCAGGCTGATCAAAATCGGATTCCCCGCAAACGCCGATAACGCCGAGTACGGCGAGCTGCCATACCCCGTCGGATTCAGAGGAAGCACCTGCCACATTCGCTGCTTCGCCGCCGCCAGAAAGTCGACAAAACCGTACGCCGCCGGACCGAAATCCCCCACACCCCCATGCGAGGGAAGGGAAGTGACATGCAGCAAGATTCCCGACTGCCGTTCCATACTCTCCATTGCCATCGCCCGTGTTCCTCACTCTCCGCCAAGCTGAATCATCTGATGCCGATTCACCCCATCAAACCAACCGCCCCAGGCAAGTGGGCCCACCGGCGCCAACAAGCCACAGGCAGGCCCCGCCAAACCCCATCAACCGCAGCCTCACCGAGCCCTCAAACCTCAACCTGGTCATCCCGGCCGAAGCGAAGTGCAGAGGACCCGCGTGGCACCCTTGCCGTTGACCGTTCCAGCCTCCCTCCGGCCCTCAACACTCCATTCACGAGACCAAAGCACTCCACCGCCCGCAAACCCCCATGCAGCGCCCATGCTGTCGCGCTTACCCCCCAAATGGACTGGCCCCCGGAGCTGGCTGCTTCTTCGTATACCGCACGCCCCCCTTCTTCTCGTACTGGTCGCTCAGCGTGCCGAGATACACCTTGAAGATCTCCTCATGCTGATCGTTCAGCAACTGGTCCTTCGCCGCATTGAACCCCTTCGCCACCTCATCCGCCGAAGGCTCCTGCTTGTCCACCACCGTCAGCACAACGCCCGTCCGGCCGGAGTTGATCGGCGGCGAAATCGCCCCCTTCGGCAACGAAAACGCGAGCGCCGCCTGGCCGCTCATGGCCCCTACATCCGGAACCTGCCCATCCTTGCCCACCAGGTCGCTCGTCTTTACCGGCACATTCATCTCCGCCGCCGCCTTGCGCAGGTCGTTCAGCACCTTCGCACGGTCGTCCAGCTTGTTCAACTGTGCCGTCAACAACTGCGGAAGCTGCTGCTCCTTGTAGTCATCCGCGATCTTTGTCTTGTAGGCCTCAAACTCCGGAGCATGCGCCGCCTTCACATCCACTACTTGGAACACCGCAAAACCGTCCCCGGTCGCCACGCTCGAGGGAGCCGCACCCTTCGCCGCGGTAAATGCCTGCGTCAATAGCCCGGAACCGTCCGCAAGCCCGGCGATGACACCGTTCTTGGCGACATAGTCCGTCGTCACCGCATGCAGTCCATGCGCCGCAGCCGCCTTCTCCAGGCCGTTCTTGGCCTCTGCCGCCAGCTGCGTCGCAAATGCCTGCTCCGCCGTCCCCGCCTTCGTCTGCTCAATCACCGGAACAATCTCCGGCTTGACTTCATCGAGCGAGCGAACATGCGCTGTCTTCTTCTCCTCGACCTGCAGAATGTGGTACCCGAACTGCGTCTTGATCACATCCGACGTCTGCCCCGGCTGCAGCGTAAACGAGGCCTTGTCGAACTCCGGTACCGTCTGCCCCCGCGTCAGAAAGCCAAGCTCTCCCCCCTGCACCTTGCTCCCGGGATCGTCCGAGTTCTTCGCCGCCAACTCAGCAAAGTTCCCACCCGCCTTGATCTGCTTCAGCAGGTCGTCCGCCTTCGCCTTCGCCGCGGAGTCCGTCTTCGCATCCGCACCCGCCGGAACCGCGATCAGGATGTGCCGGACCCGTACCTGCTCTTTCACCTGGTACTGGTCCTGGTGCGCCTTGTAGTACTGCTGCAGGTCCGCGTCCGTCACCTGGGGCTTCCCGCCCGGCAGGTTGTTCGCGTCGAAGCTGATGTAGCTGATCTTCCGCGTCTCCGGAACCGCCGTCGCATACCGCGTCCCGTTCGCTTTGAAGAACGTCTGCAACTCCGCATCCGTCGGATTGATCGTCTTCCGCAGCTCGTCGCCCGAAATCACCGCATAGTCGAACTTCACCTTTGTGCCCGACGTCAACACCGCCGCCCGCACCGCCGCATCCGACACCGTTACCCCACCGGTTATCAGGGCCTGCAGCCGCGTCAGCTCCATGTCCTGCTTCACCTGAGACTCAAACTCGGAGCGCGTCGTCCCGAACGCATTCTGCACGAAATCCATGTACTTCTCGTCGCCGATGTACTGCCCGTTCGGGAAGATGTACTGCGCGAACGCTCCGGACGAAAGCTCCCGCCGCAGGTCTTCATCGCTCACCTGCAGGTTCAGCCGGTCCGCCTCCCGCCGCAGAATCGCACGCTGCACCAGGATCTGCCCCGCCCGCTGTTCCATATACGGCAGCAAAAACGGCGGCAGCCGCTGCTGCGTCAACTGCCGTTGCGCCAGTTGCGTCACCTCCGTCTGCTTCACCGGAACCGCCTCGCTGGTCAGTCGGCCCAGGGTATTCGGGTCCCGTACCGTCGCGTAGACGTCCGAACCCGCGGACCCCGTATTGTCGAAGATCCCCGGAACCAGCGTGATGACCATCGTGATCACAGCAAAGCCGATAATGACGGCAAACACAATCTTGGTAAGGCGATTATCCTGCTGCAGAATACGAATCATGCTTGACTGAAGACCTTCACTTTATGGCCGCGAGCCCCACCGCAGGGAGCATCCGCCTGGAATTGTGCCGTTAGGCAGCAGGGCGCACCGCAACACAAGCACGCCAGGCCACACCGGACCAATCCAAAGTATAAATCAGCCAACCCCGTCCGACGCCTTCGTACCCGCGCGCCCGTGCAGAGAAGGCGCTCGGATCTCCATCAGCTTTGCCATACTGATCAGGCGCAACCTTCCACCTTTCGTGGTCCGCGATCCTCGGAAATACAGCCAAATTCGCGTGTCAACCCCTAAATACCTGTAACTCGTTCATTAGAAAGGGAATATAGTTGGCGTAGCAGATACCCGCCATCTGCTAGTGTGGAAGTAGAGTTGGAAACAAAGAAGAGGGCCTCGGCTTTGGCCGAGACCCTTTTGGAAGTCAATCTAAGCTCTTTGCTTTGACGACTTTAGCTGTAACCCCTTTGTCTGCAGGAACTTGGACTGGGCATGTTGGCTCAAGTTGCTGCAATGAAAGAAGTTGCGTGCGAAGAGCGGGGGGGGGGTACCCCCTTTCGGCTTAGTAGGGATAGTACCCGTACGGCCGGTAGTAGTACCGAGGATAGGGGTAGTACCCAGGTCCGTAGAAGTACGGTGGTGGTGGCCCGCGCCGCACCATCTGCGGGCCGCCTCCCGGTACGCCGTACCCCAGCCGCTGCATCTCGGCTTGGGACACGGTCGTCACCGTCTCCGGCGCGGTCAGCCGGAACCGCAGCACCGCCTCCGACGGAATAAACACGTTCCCTCGTCCCGACGCCGCGGAAGATCCAAGCCCTACCGC
>CAXUNW010000191.1:0-4987 GCA_964252505.1 uncultured Acidobacteriaceae bacterium | reverse complement strand
AGCAAAAACCGCGCAGCCGAAAGCCCCGACCGCCCTAGTCCCACCACCAACACCTTCTTCCCCAGCAGTTCCATCCGTACAGCCTAAAGCATTCCGCAGGCGACGTTACCTGCCCAACTTTGCTATCGTTGGGAGGGCAAGGGTCTGCCATGCCAAGGTCCATCAGGGTAGCTAGCCACGACGCTGGCCACGTACTTCCATTGAATGCACAGGATGCTTCCCGCGCATCCCCGGACACGCCGTCCTGACCTGGCCCGCTCCGGAGGAGGAGGCCACATTGCTTCTCTCCGAGAAGTCTCTCACTTAAGACGGCTCCGCCCCGAAGAGGATGAGGCACGGACCCACCTGCAAGTGGACCATTGATCTCTCCCTGCTCTTCTGACGCTATGTTATTGCGCGACCGGAAACTGAGATCTTGCCTGCTTACACTCCTCGTTGAAGTCGGTCGTCCATCCAGCCGCACCCTGCCCCCATTCCGCACTTGCAAAAGGACGAGCTATACCTGCTTGCTCACCTTCGAGCCGTGCGTCCATATCAGCCATTATCGATTCGAGGCCATAGGCCGTATCGGCTAGTTGTACGACAGTCTTTGCCGCCTCTAAGCGCTCCCCCCAGTGAATGAACCTTGCCTGCTCAGTGCTGTCGCGATGATAAGTTGGGGGCACCAAGTTACTATCTGGATCATTATGGATGACAAAGTTCCTGCAGGAGCCGGAGTAGTTGACGTAGTTAATCGACTTGTCTAAGTTTTGCCCTGCAAAGTCAGTAATAAAGCTGGTGCCATTCCAACGAACTCCTATACGTTGAAGAATGGCTCACCCGAGACTTTAGTGACCAGGAGTACTTCGGAGACGAGACCGACTTCGTAGGGCTTGTCGGTCCCTTAATTAAAATGCCGGATCAGAGTCTCGCCCCAAGTTCGACCCCACTCACCCAAGTCACGTGCATTCGGGTCTTTAGGAAGCTTTTCGAGTGCCATAGATGCTTCATACAAGGAGTTCCAGTGATCGGCATTTGCAATCGAATCCACATAGCCAACTGCGGCGAGCAGTATCGTCGGCCTGGCGAGTATGACTTTACAACCAGGGTATCGGCGAGTCTTACCTGAGGACGTTTCGGTAATGCGGCTATCGATGATGAAAGCCATGCCAAGTGGGCCCATTGTCACTGTCGCACACGTTCCGTGTTTCTCGACCCGGGAAGCTTCAGCGATAGGAGTATCTTGACCATAGCTCAACAAACTCAGCACGACAAACGACAGACCAAACACGAAATTGGTTCGCATTGGCTTAGAAAACCTCACGATCCTACGGACCTTGCGCCCAAGCGCCATCAACTCCCCTACCGATCTCTTGCACGCCGCGCGATCAATTTCATGCACCTGAAAGCCGGGCCAAGCACGCAATCCAGACACCGCTACAATCGCGTCCGCCAACTATCCCTCGCCCTCGACTACGCTACATTCGCCCCTCACCGCAACTTCAACGTAGTCAACGCAAACAGCGCAAACACCAGCGCCAGAATCCAAAATCTTGCAATCACCTTCGACTCACTCCACCCCATCAACTCAAAATGATGATGCAGCGGAGCCATCCGAAAGATCCTCTTCCCATTCCGCAGCTTGTAGCTCCCCACCTGCAACATCACACTCAGTGCCTCCAGAATAAACACGCCCCCAATAAACGGCAGCAGCAGCTCCTGCTTGATAATCACCGCCACGGTAGCGATCGCCCCTCCAAGCGCCAGCGACCCAACATCCCCCATAAAGATCTCCGCCGGGTGCGCGTTGTACCAGAGAAACCCAATACTCCCCCCCACCATCGCCCCGCAGAACACCGTAAGCTCACTTACCATCGGCATCCGCTGCAGTTCCAGATAATCCGAGAACACCGCATGCCCACTGACATACGTCAGCACCGTCAACGCGCCCGCCGCAATAATCGTGCACCCGATCGCCAGCCCATCCAGCCCGTCTGTCAGGTTCACCGCGTTGCTCGCCCCGGTAATCACAATTATTACAAACACCACAAACGGCAGAAATGCCAACCATCCCAGATGCGGCACATGCCGAAGACTATCCACGATCAGGTTCGGCCGAAAGTTCTTCAAAAACGGCACCACCAACCGCGTCGAGTACATCCCCCTCGTCTGCATCACCGCCAGCGCCACCGCCACCAGCCCACTCACCGTAAACTGCAGCGCCAGCTTCTGCCGTCCCGTCAGCCCCTGGTTATGCTTCCGCACTACCTTCGTGTAGTCGTCCACAAACCCGATTGCCGCGAACGCTACCGTCGACAGCATCACCACCCAGATCATCACGTTCGAAAGGTCCGCCCAGAGCAGCGTAGGCACCAGAATCGAAATGCAAATCAGCACGCCTCCCATCGTCGGCGTGCCGCCCTTCTTCTGGTGCGTCTTCGGCCCATCCTCCCGGATGTACTGCCCAATCTGAAACTCCCGCAGCCGCTCAATCACAAACGGCCCGATCAGCAGCCCGATCAGCAGCGCCGTCAAGCTCGCAAACACCGTCCGGAACGTCAAATATCGAAAAATTCGCAGAATCCGAAAATAAGGAAACAGCTTCTGATACAGCAGCCAATAGAGCAAAACCTACCGCCTTCGCCGGCGCGTGAGACTCGACCGCAAACCACTGCCCTTCGCCACCGGTATCTTAACAGGCCCCCCCGCCGCTCGCGCGCTCCAGGCGTACACTCCCTTCATGGATTTCACTCTCCAGGCCATCCCGCTCCCGCTGCGCTTCCGCCTCGAGAAGCCCATGACGGACGACGAGCTCCTCCGCTTCTGCGCCGTCAACGAAGCTCTGCGCATTGAACGCGACCCCACCGGAGAGATCATCGTGATGACCCCAGCCGGAAATAAAACTGGCCGTAGAAACTCTTACCTGATTCAGTCGCTCGCAAACTGGACCGATGCCGATGGTCGCGGCGTCTCATTCGACTCCAACACTGGCTTCACCCTCCCCAACGGCTCCATGCGAAGCCCCGATGCGGCATGGATCGAGTCCTCGCGCGTAGAAGCTCTCAGCGAAGACGAGAAGGACCGCTTCTCCCACATCTGTCCCGACTTCATCATCGAGCTCCGCTCCCCCACCGACCGCCTACCCGACCTCCAGGCGAAAATGGAAGAGTGGATCGCCAACGGAGCCCAACTCGCCTGGCTCCTCGACCCACAGACGCAATCCGCTACCATCTACCGTCCCAACCAACCCCCTGAAACCCTCACCCACCCGGAGTCCATCGAGGGCGAAGGACCCATTGCCGGCTTTCATCTCCCCCTCACCCGCATTTGGACCTGATCCTCAATGTCCCGGAGCAACGCGACCGTCCTCGGTCCTAGCGCCGTCCCCGCGAGCCTGGTTATCCTCGACCAAAGTCAGCACCCGGTTCTGCGATATCAACGAACGCTCCAGCAACAACCCGCGGAGTTCTTCGAAACATACCTCGCCATGCTCGACGTCCGACCCACCGCGTTCACCGCTGCAAGCTTTGCGTAAACCAACGAATCGCCGCCCGTTACCTCCTTCACCGTGTCCGAAGCCGCCAAGGCAAATCCATTCACACTCCTACGTTCACTGACCTTATGCTGCCGGTCCGCAGTCACAATCTGCGAGTACGTTCCATCGTTGGTCTGCTGGAATGTATAGTCCAGCTTCAGCGGGGAAAGACTAGTGCTGCTTCGCAGCCTCTTCTTCCAGGATGCCCCAACGCGTTGTCCTCTTCGTATCCACCGTGGTGATCTGGGTGAGACCCGAGACCCTACTCTGCCTCCACCGCGTCGCATATACCATCCGCAGCCTTTCCTAGCTCCCATGCCAGGTGGACGTCGTCCTCCAAGCTCTCTGCCCGGCGCAACAACTCGCCCGCCGTAGCCCCCAGTCGCGTCTCCGCCAATCGATCCACCCGCACACTCACCCTGTCCAGCAGCTTTCCCACTCCGTCGCCCTCCGGCGGCTCCACATCCAGCCGATGCGAAGCCCGCGCCGCATACAGCCCTGCCATAGCCAGGTGCTCCGCCGCCCGCAGCAACCCCGCCGCACTCGCCGCGCCGTTCCGAAATCGGCTTACACCCTCCTCCAGCAGCATCCGCAAGTCCCCACCGGACTCGCCCTCAAGCAGCGAAATCACCGCCGCCGCCCGCTGCAGATGGTGATAGCCCTTCTGCTTCCGCCCGCCCGCAACGTGCTCCGCATGCTTCGCCGCCTTCTTGCCGGGCGTCTTCTTTGCCGGAGCCTTCTTGGCCGCCTTCTTTCCCGGGGCCTTCTTGCCGGCAAACTTCTTCAGCGCTCCTCCGCGCTCCCTCGCCATCACCGCTGAACCACCACCCTTGACTATCGCTCCGCTCATAAATCCTCCGCCTCCTCAGATGTAAAGCGCCCACACTGCAGCGCCTGCCTCAGTCCAGCGCCTGCTTCAACCCTCCCGATCCCACATCCGCACCACCTTCACCGTCGTCACCATCTGCCCGGCATGCCGTTGAGTATGCTCCGCGCAATGCACCACCAGTCCCCCAACCGTCGTCGCCAGTTGCTCCCGCCCCACCCACCGGACCTCCTCAAAGCTCCCCGGCAAGATCCGCAGCACTCGCGCCCGGGCCTGCTCCAGTCGCGCCCTGAACTCCGCCAGCACCTCCCCCACCGTACCCTCGCCCGCCATCTCCGACCGTAAGGCCGCCATCTGCTCCGCGTCCAGCGCTCCGCCTTCCGCATACGTCATCAGCCGATCCAGCGATCGCGCCATATGCCGCAGGTGGAACGCCACCGAAGCCATCCCAAACGGGCGTGCATGGATCTCCGCCGCGCCCAGCCCTTCGCACCACCGCGCCGCATCCTCCCCAGCCAGATCCAGCGCATGCAGCACCTGCCGCCGCACCGCGTCGACCTCCCCCAGCATCCCGCGCAGCCAGGGCTCCACCCTGGTGTCCGGCGCACTCACACTCTCGGACCCTTTATCCTCGCTCACAGCCCATG
>CAXUNW010000190.1:0-5023 GCA_964252505.1 uncultured Acidobacteriaceae bacterium | reverse complement strand
GACGCCAGAGCCGAGGGTTCCGGTGATCTGCCCGAAGGTGCTGGAGGTGATGCTGCTGGAGGGAAGGCCGAAGGCGGGGGTGTTGGTGGCGTTGAAGGCGTCGAAACGGGCTTCCAGCTTTGACTCGTGGAAGATGGGGAAGCTTTTGAAGAGGGAGATGTTGTCGGAGAGATAGCCGGGTCCGCGGAACTGGTTACGGCCGGTGTTGCCGAGGGCGCAGGGAACGGGGTTTGTGGGTGAGTAGACGACGCAGGTGGTTGGAGCCTGGAAGTTGGGGGAGGTTGAGGGGCCTGGATCGAACCATTGCGGGTAGACCGAGGTGTTGCCGCCGGTGACGTTGTGCAGGACGTGGTAGGTGCCGGCCATATTCGCGGTCTGGGTGGTGCCGCCGGTGGAGCTGTTGCCGGTGATGGTGAAGGGAAGGCCGGATACGGCGGAGACGACGGCCGAGGTGCGCCAGCCGCCGAGGAGGTATTGGCCGATGCCGGAGTTGAAGAAGCGGTGACCGTGGCCAGCGGGTAGCTCGTAGGTGACGGTCTGCTCGAAGTTGCGGGTGCGGTCGAAGTCGGCCACGGCGTAGTTGCGGCGGACGGGGCCGGCCCAGAAGAGGAGGCCGCCATCCTGCGCGCCGGTCTGCCAGTTTTGGGCTTTGCCCCAGGTGAACGCGGAGGTGAAGGAGACCCCGTGGCTGAAGCGTTTCTTGAGCTCAACCTGAAGGGACTGGTAGTTGGTGGAGAAGCCGAGGAAGTACTCCGTCACGGAGGCGGTCTTGTTGAAGACGGGGGTAACGCCGTCGGCAGCCTTGTTCAACGGGTCGTAGGTAGCTGATTGTCCGTAGATGCGTGGCTGATTGATGTTCTGCGCGGCATCGATGCGGGTGCCGTGGTTGGCGACGTAGGCGATCTGCAGCGACATGTCGTTGGGCAGGGCCTGCTGGAGGGCGGTGTTCCAGCTGGTTACATAGGCATTCTGGAAGTTGGTGGGGATGTAGAGATTGCCGAGTCCGATGGTGCCGTTGGCGGCCGACTCGACGAGGGTTCCGTCGGACCCGAAGGCGACGGTGGGGGTGGCCGGGACGCCGGTGGCGAGGTTGACGACGCCTCCGGCGGGATTCAGGGTGGCGCCGTAGGTGGTTCCGGTGGTGTAGTTGGTGCTGGTCTTGATGGGGTAGTTATAGGCGTAGGAGTTATCGACGAAGGGAACGTAGCTGACGCCGATGCCGCCGCGGACTACGAGTTTCTCGTTGATGCGGTAGGAGGCTCCAAGCCGGGGCGCGAAGTTTTTGTAGTCCGTGGCCATGCCGAGGTTGGAGGGCTGGCCGCTTACGCCGGCCATGACGAGCTGATTGGTGGCGGGATTGTAGTTGACGAAGCCGCCGGGCTTGCGCGGGGTGGCGGGGGGGTAGAGCTCGTAGCGTGCGCCGAGGTCGAGTGTGAGCTTGGAGTTGACCTGCCATTTATCGGATACGAAGAAGAAGAGCCAGGTTTGGCGGTAGGCCGGGAAGGTGCTGTTGGTGTCCTGGCCGACGCCGCTTGGAACGTTGAAGAGAAGGCTTGCCACGTCGTTGGCCTGGCCGGTGACAGAGCCGTTGAAGGCGGTGGCGCCAGGGGCGGAGGTCTGATTTTCGGCGTAGGCGAACTGACCGGCGGCGGCGTTGATGTTGCCCTGGAGCAGGTCGTCGCGGATGCGGCGGACGTCGACCCCGGCCTTGAGGGTGTGGTTGCCGAGGATTTTGGTCCAGTTATTGGCGAAGTCGATGTTCGATTCCGCGCGGAGCCAAGGCAGGGCGGCGCCGTAGCCAACGAGGGGGGAAGAGAAGTTGCCCAAGGTCAGGGCGACCTGTCCGCTGCTGGTGATGACGTTGTTGGTGCCGTTGGGTCCGTTGCCGGGGATACCGAGCGTAGCGGCGTCATTTTTGCCGTAGTCGGTCTGGGTGGCGGAGTTGCGATAATGGGCTACGCCGACGCGTGCCTCGGTGAAGAGGGTGGGGGAGAAGGCGTGGTCGTAGTTGACGCCGGTGGAGTACGCGGCGGCGACTCCGGTGGCTTCAAAACCGCCTCCGGCCGGGCCGCCGAGGAAGGAGCCAAAGGTTGGAGCCTGGAAGGTGGTGACGTCCTGGTGGCTGAAGCGATAGCTGAGGTGGCTTTTTTGCGAGATGGTGTAGTCGGACTTAATGTCGTAGCTGATGGAGTCCTTGCTGAAGCCGAGGTTCTGCGAAAGGTTGTTGGTGGTAGCTCCGGCGATGTAGGCGGCGGAGGCGTTGTTGGTGGCGGGATTGCGGGCGATCGCGTCGATGTCCTTGAGGACGGTAACGGCTGCGGCGCTGATGGCGGGATTGGAGAGCGGAACGAGGTTCCCGGCGAAGGGGGTGCGACCGGTGCCGCACTTGGCGTTGGCCGCAGTGCCGAGGCAGTCCGCGGTGTCTCCGGTGTTGGGATCGTAGACCTGGCCCTTGTATTCAGACAGGTTGAGGACGTTGGCGTTGACGTTATAGAAGGGGATGGTGGCGGTGTTGAGGGCGGACTCGTGATCGGAGACGCGGAGGAAGTCTCCAAAGATGAAGAGCTTGTTTTTTAGGATAGGAGCGCCGAGGGAGCCGCCGGTGTAGTTGTAGACGAGGCGTCCGTTGGGACCCTTGGCGAAGAAGTTGCGAGCGTTGACCCCGTTGTTTTCCATGTTCTGGAAGATGGAGCCATGCACGGCGTTGGTGCCGGATTTGAGGGTGACATTGACTACGGTTCCCACGGCGCGGCCAAATTCGGCCTCGAAGTTGTTGGTCGTGATGTCGACGTTGGCGATGGAGGCGGCGGGGGGAACGAGGATGATGTGAATGCCGGTGCGTTCATCATCGTCGATGCCTTCAATCTGGTAGAGGTTGACGTAGGACGACTGGCCGTTGGCGTTGGTGGAGAGGTCGTTGTTGGAGTTGAAGAACTGCGAGTTGTTGAAGACGACGGGCGCCATGCCGGGGACGGTGTTGAGCAGGGACTGGAAGCTGTTGCCGCTTGAGAGAGGGAGATCGGCGATTTGCGCGGCGGAGATGGTGGTGGAGATGTCAGCGCGATCGGTCTGGATGAGGGGTGGGGCCGAGGAGACGGTGATGGTCTCGGATGTGCTGCCGGTGACGAGGGAGACGTCGACGCGGCGAGTGGTGTTGGTGTCGACAGCGATGTTCTCGCTGGTGTCCTTCTTGAATCCCTGGGCGGTGATGGTGATGCTGTAGACGCCGGGAGGCAGGTTCGGTTCGGTGAAGTTGCCGCTTTCGTTGGTGACCGTGTTGTAGGCGGTGTTCTGGCCGGTCAGGACGATCGTGACCTGAGCGTTGGCGATGGTCGCGCCGGTCGGATCGGTGACCGTTCCGACGATGGTTCCGCTGACGGCCTGGGCGAGGGCGCGGGGAGCGGCGGCGAGAGCGAGGCAGACGGCGAGAAGCAACATGAGGCTGCGCGCATGGAAGCTGCGGCAACGTGCGGAGGCCATACAGGAGGGGAAGGAGGTCAGACGGGGGGACGTGCTGCATTTCATGGAGAAAGCCTCTCAAGGAAGAACAGACTGGGGTAGTATTTCGGCCTTTGTATCCGCGGGTTATTCGCCGGGATTTTCTATTTTCAGGTCAGCGGAAAGTTATGCTGCAGGGCAGACGACTGTCAAGCGAGATCGGCTTGCTGCAGATGTCCACGGTGCGCGAGGGCCGAACTGGGAAGATCGTTCCAGAGGCGGGTAGACAGGTGCTACCCTTTGGCGGCCAGTTTGTTTGCTGGGGGAGGCTCGCCGTTGAGAACAAAGTGCTGGACAGTCGTCGTCCTGGTAGCTGCCTACGGCGGCCTGCCGGTAGGCGGCCAGCGGGGGGCGGGTGGTGGGCCCGACCCTCTGGTTCAGGGCTTCTTGAACCCACCTGCGAGCGCGCGGCCACGGGTCTGGTGGCATTGGATGAATGGAAATATTACGCAGAAGGGGATGACGGCGGACCTGGACTGGATGCACCGGGTGGGGATCGCGGGTTTTCAAAACTTCGATGCGGCGCTAAGCACGCCGAAGGTGGTCGACCAGCGGCTGATCTATATGACGCCGGCCTGGAAGGAGGCGTTTCGCTTTGCGGTGGAGAAGGGGAATGCGCTGGGGATGAAGATGGCGGTGGCGGGCTCTCCGGGATGGAGCGAGAGCGGCGGGCCGCGGGTTCGGCCCGAGCAGGCGATGAAGAAGCTGACGTGGAGCGAGACGACGGTCGAGGGAGGCCGGCCGTTCCATGGTGTGCTGGCGCCGCCGCCACGGCAGACGGGGCCGATCGGGAACCTGGCGGCGCAGGATCCGCTGGGTGCGATCATGGGCGGGGGCAATGCGTTCAGGGTAGCGGATTATGGCGCGGACCTGATGGTCCTGGCGGTGCGGCAGGCGAAGGATGAGACGACGCTGGCGGCGCTGGCTCCGGTGGTTTCGAGCAGCGGCGGGACGGTGAGCAACCCGGGATTGTTGTGGGATGGCGATCTGAACGGGACGGTGGCGGTGGCGGCGGGCAAGCCGGGCGCGGTGAGCTGGCTGCAGTACGACTTTGGCAGGACGGTGACGATGCGGACGTGCACGTTTGCCTACGGCGGTCCGGGGAACTCGGTGGCGATCTTTACGGGCGAGACGGGGGATGGGCCGATGCCGCAGGCGAGCGGGGACGGCGTGACCTTTACCGATGTTGTGCGGATGCCGACGGCGCAGCCAATGCAGCACACGCTGACCTTTGTGCCGGTGGCCGCGCGCTTCTTTCGCATGGCGTACCAGGAGAAGCCTGCGGCCCCGATGCCGTCGGAGGCAGCCGAGATGGGGCTGGTGAGGGCGGCTGCGTCACAGCACCTGATTGCGGAGTTTGCGCTGCACCAGGAGGCGCGGCAGCTTCGGGCGAGCTTCAGCGTGACGGGGCGAGCGGCGGAGCAACCCATATACAAGGCAGAGCGCGCTGCTTCCCTCAGGCCTGCTTGGCCCTGTGCGTGTGCTGCGACAGGAGCAGGCGGGCGGCGGGCAGTAGACGGGGGGG
>CAXUNW010000189.1:0-5041 GCA_964252505.1 uncultured Acidobacteriaceae bacterium | reverse complement strand
AGCAAGATGTGCTCGCGGTCGCGGGCCTTGGCGAGGAGGAAGGCGGTGCGGCGGCGGACGACCTCCTTGCGGTGGTCGAGGAAGGCGCGGATGGCGGCGTCGAGGGGGAGCTCCTTCGGCTGTCCGTTGTGGACGGCCAGGAAGATCATCGAGAAGGATTCCTGCATCTGGGTGTGCTTGTGGAGCTGGTTGAGGACGATCTGGTGCTCGGCGCCGCGTTTGAGGCCGATGACGATGCGCATGCCGTCGCGGTCGGATTCGTCGCGGAACTCGTCGCGGGCGATGTCGGTGATGATGCCTTCGGTGACGAGCTCGGCGATGCGCTCGATGAGCTTGGATTTATTGACCTGGTAGGGGATCTCTTCGACGATGATGGCCTGGCGGCCGCCGCTTATGTTTTCTATGCGACATTTGGCGCGCATGAGGAAGCGGCCGCGGCCGGTGCGGTAGGCCTGAGGGATGTTGGCGCGGCCGAAGAGGGTGCCGCCGGTGGGGAAATCGGGGCCAAGGACGTGCTCGAGGGCCAGATCGAGGTCGGATTTGATTTCGCCGGGGGCGCGGGAGAGGATGGCGATGCAGGCGTTGATGACCTCGGTGAGGTTATGGGGGGGGATGTTGGTGGCCATGCCTACGGCGATGCCGGACGACCCGTTGACGATGAGGTTGGGGACGCGGGTAGGGAGGACCGAGGGCTCGAGGGTGGATTCGTCGTAATTTGGGGCAAAATCGACGGTGTCGGAGTCGATGTCGGAGAGCATTTCGCCGGCGATCCGGGTCAGGCGGGATTCGGTGTAACGCATGGCGGCGGGTGGGTCGCCGTCGACGGAGCCAAAGTTACCCTGGCCGTCGACCATGAGGTAGCGGAGGGAGAAGGGTTGGGCGAGGCGGACCATGGTGTCGTAAATGGCGGAGTCACCGTGGGGATGGTAGTTTCCCATGACGTGGCCGACGACCTTGGCGGACTTGGTGTACTTTTTATTGAACTGGAGGCCCATCTCCTGCATGCCGTAGAGGATGCGGCGGTGGACGGGCTTAAGGCCGTCGCGGACGTCGGGGAGAGCGCGGCCGATGATGACGGACATCGAGTAGTCGAGATAGGAGCGACGCATCTCGTCCTCGATGTTGATCGAGAGCATGGAGAGGGCGCCCCGGCCCTGGACGTTTCCGGAGGATGGCGGGTCGGGGGGAGCTCCGGTGTTGGTGGTTCCGGATTGTGCGAGGGGGTCGCCTGCGGGGGTTTCCGGGACTTCGGGGTCGTCCGGGTTGGGTCCGAGCGGGAGTTTCGGGTTCTGATCGTCAGCCATGGCGTATGTCTCGATTATAGAAGGTTTTATTGCGTTTATGAGCTGTAGTGGGCGTTCCTCCGGGGTAGGCGGCTGGTATTCTTCTGAGGCGGCAATGGGATGCTCCAAGCCGGCCGAATGGCTTGGTTTCGGTCTCTCCGGGGCTACCCCGGAGCAACGTGAATCGCAGGAGATTCGTCGTGCGAGCGGCGCTGCGCGATGCGCAGACAAGCTCGCGCAAGGTCTGACTCGTTGGAGCATTCCAGTGCCCGCACGGAAGGCGAACGCGACGGTAACGCGGGCAGTTGCCCGGAGCTTTGCGGCTGGGGAACAGAGCGTCACGGCGATTGAGGAGCGATGCGAACGTCTGCTGGGGCGGCGTTGGCGCTGGATTGGCCCGTTATCGGGGCGATATCTGCGGGCGTTCGCTGACGAGACCCGGCCACGACATAGGGCGATCGAGCGGTTCCTGGCGGCGGATGAGGGTTTCTGCCGTGCGCGTCTGCGCCATGCCAATGCGCTTCGAGTGACGAACCGGATACCCGACGCCGAGGAGATGCAGCCGGTCGCGGCGGCGGCAGGGTGGGATCTTCCCTCGATCGTGACGGGAGGCGACCTGGCGGTTTGGCTCGGGCTGGACTACGGACGGATGCTGTGGCTGGCGGATCGCAAGGACCTTAGCGTACAGAGACCCGAGGCATCGCGCCTGAAAGATCCACTGCGGCACTACCACTACAGGGTGGTTGGGAAGGAAGCGGGCGGGATTCGGCTGATCGAGGCTCCGAAGCGGCGGCTGAAAGAGGCACAGAGGCGGGTGCTTGCGGAGATCCTGGAGCGGGTCCCGGCGCATCCGGCGGCGCATGGATTTGTGAAGGGGCGGTCTATCAGGAGTTTCGCGGGGCCGCATGTCGGACAGGCGATCGTGCTGCGGATGGATTTGCAGGACTTTTTTCCGTCTTTCTCGGCTGCACGGATACAGGCGTTGTTCCGTACGGCGGGGTATCCGGAGGCCGTCGCGGACCTGCTGGCCGGGCTGGTGACCACGAGCGCGCCCGTAGCAGCGTGGCAGGGATGCGGCGCGGGAGGCAACCTGGGCGCGCTGCGCGAGGCGAGGAGGCGATATCGGCGGCGGCATCTGCCGCAAGGCGCGCCTACTTCGCCGGCGCTTGCGAATCTTTGCAGCTTCCGGCTGGATTGCCGTTTGAGCGGGCTAGCCGAGATCGCGGGAGCAACGTACACGCGCTATGCGGACGATCTGGCATTTTCGGGCAATGAAAACTTCGCGCGAGGAATCGACCGGTTCTCGACGCATGTAGCGGCGGTTTTGCGGCAGGAGGGCTTCCAGGTTCATCACCGCAAAACACGCATCATGCGCAGGAGTGTGCGGCAGTATCTTGCCGGACTGGTCATCAACGAGCGGCTGAATGTGCCACGAAAGGACTTCGACAATTTGAAGGCAACCCTGACCAACTGCGTTCGGCATGGGCCGGAGGGTCAGAATCTCGAGGGGCATCCTGCCTTCCGAGCCCATCTGGAAGGTCGCGTCGGTTTTGTGGCAAGCATGCATCCAGGGAAGGGATCCCGGCTGCGGGCGATCTTGGACCGGATTGCCTGGTGAAGGCACATGGGCTTGTTGGACCGCTCGAGAGGATGGTTTCGCATCTATTCAATAGGCAAGATCGCACGTATATCGCACGAGAGAACAGCGAGGCGCTCTAAGCGTCGCTAAACACGGAGATTTCAGTCATGGGACGTACCTTTGCAGTGGTTACGGGAGCATCGAGCGGGATTGGGTTGGAGTTGGCGAAGGTTCTAGCAGGCAAGGGATATGACCTGCTGGTGTGTGCGGAGAGCGAGCGACTGGACATGGCCGTGAGCGAGTTGACGACGCTGGGCGTTGAGGTGCAGGGGGTGAACGCGAACCTGGCCGACAAGGAGGGCGTAGACACGCTGTGGAAGGCGATTGAGGCGACCGGGCGGCCGGTGGATGTGGCTTGTATCAATGCCGGTGTCGGGGTAGGTGGCCTGTTTGTGGACACGGACCTGCATGAAGAGCTGAACATGGTGCTGCTGAACTGTGCGAGCACCGTCCACCTGGCGAAGCATGTAGTGAAAGAGATGGTTGGGCGGGGCGAGGGGAAGATCCTGTTTACGGCCTCGATTGCAAGCGAGATGGTGGCACCGCGTGAGGCTGTGTATGCGGCGACGAAGGCGTTTGTTCTTTCATTCGCAAAGAGCCTGCACTTTGAACTCAAGGACACGGGAGTTGGGGTGACGGCCCTGCAGCCTGGACCTACGGACACCGACTTCTTTCATCGGGCGGGAATGGACAACACGAAAGCCGGGCAGGAGGGTAAGAAAGAGAGCGAGCCGGCCGATGTGGCGAAGCAGGGCATCGAGGCGCTGTTGGCAGGTGAAGAGCATGTGTACTCGGCTTCGTTGATGACGAAGATACAGGGAGCGGTCGTGAACGTCGTGCCGGACTCCGTGGTGGCGGCGATGCACGAGAAGCTTGCCAAGCCGAAGGAGGCTTAGGGGACACACCCCCTTGGGGAACCCGACGCTTAGGCTACGGGCTACCCTGGGCCCTCGGGGCAAAGTCAGGTGAGAACATCGGGCTCTATAGGACCGGCGGCAGCGAGGCTGGCTGACGCCGGTTCAGATCTCGGGCAAGGATGTGGTGGATCAAGGCTGTAAGTGCCGCAGGCTTGCGGCGGTAACGTTGCGACTGGTGGGGATGAAGAACAACTATTCGGTGGTTTGTGCCGCACGTTGAGTGCGGTCGCTGAACTGTCCCGGATTTAGGGGCACCCGGGGTTTAGAGGGTGTTTCACACGTTTCAGGGTCCAGACCGTTGGCTATGCAGGCGGCGCGAAAGCGCTCTGCGGCCTGAATGATGCGGGTGCGGACGGAAGAGGCGCCGCTGAGGATGTCCGCGCGGTCGAGGGCACCGGTGAGGGGCTGTCCGGGGATGCCGTCGATCCAGCGCCTTTGGCGTTGCGTGAGGTGCCAGGAGAGGGGCTGGTCGAGCTCGCTCAGGTCTGGGTCGGTGACGCCATTTTTCAGCACCACTTTTTGCTGGTAGTCGAGGACGACGTGATCGAGCTCCATGTAGTCGGCAAGGGCCTGCTGGAGGGTGTCGAGTTCGCGTCGGTTGCGGCGAGTGACGGAGTTGAAGCCGGAGCGGATAGCCACGGTGGGGGGCGCGGTGATTTGGCCGAGGGGCCCGGTGCGCCTGGTTTCTTCAGAGTCATCCCAGACGCCGTTGCGGAAGCGAATGCCGGCCTGGTGGGCGTAGGAGTCCGGGCTATCCATGTTGTCGATGTCGTCGGAGTTGCGTATTTCGATGAAAAGAACATGGAGCTTCTGACGCCGGTGGAAGTCGCCAAGGGCGGGGATGCCGGCTTTGAGGAACTCTATGGCTGAGTTGACACCATCGTTGTCGTAGTAGCCGCCATCGACGAAGTGGAAGGCGTTTTGCTGGTGGCCCTGGGCATATTCGAAAGGGAGCCGGGTGGCGGGGGAGACGTAGGTAAAGCTGGCGGAGAGGCGCGCGGCGGTCAGGAGGGAGAGGTCGGCAAAGGCCGGGCGATCCTTGACTGGGACGGGGTGCTGGAGGGGAAGGAGCGTCTCGCGGCCGTAGACGCCGAGGAAGGAAGCGGCAGGCAAGACGTCGACGGGATCGAGCGATTTGGAGAAGACACCGTAGTTGGAGAGGAGGAAGCGGTCTCCCGTTTCGACAGTGGTGGTGTTAAAGG
>CAXUNW010000188.1:0-5091 GCA_964252505.1 uncultured Acidobacteriaceae bacterium | reverse complement strand
TCCCCGATCTCACCTTCGGCTGCGGGCGGCTCGCCGGCAAGCAGAGGGGCTACGTCAAGGTCATCGCTGAGGGAAAACGGCTCCTCGGCGAAGCGTGCAACGGGCTGGTCTTCGGGCTCACGGTCCGGCTGACGGGGGCTGGAGGTGGCGCGGTCCTGGCCTGAACGGTCCTGGCCTGAACGGTCCTGACCTGAACGGTCTTGATTGGCTCCGCGGTCACGGCGTCCGCGACCACGGCCACGGCCACCGCGGTCTCCACGCTCGGTCCGGCCGCCAAACTCTTCGGAGCGGCCTTCGCCGGCCTGGGCTGCATCGGATTGCGGGGTTGCGCGTGCCTGTTCCTGATTGCGTTCGGAGATGTAGCCGCTGGTGCGGTCGGAGTCCGAGCCGCGGTCGTTTCGGTCGTTACCGTTGCGGTCGTTCCCGTTGCGGTCGTTGCCGTTGCGGTCGTTGCCGGTGCGGTCGCCTCGTCCGTTCTGGGCTTCGAGGCGGGGCTGGCGCTGCGGCTTCTCGCCATGGTCGAAGTCGGCTGTGTCCGCGGCCTCCTCCATGAAGTCGGTGATGTAGAGGAAGGCGTCGCGTTCCAGCCCGATGTCGACGAAGCTGGACTGCATGCCAGGCAGGACGCGGGTGACTTTGCCGTTGTAGATGGAGCCGGCGAGGGTGTATTCATTCTCGCGCTCGTAGTAAATCTCGGCGAGTTCGTCATTCTCGACGATGGCGAGCCGCGTCTCATGCGGCGTACTGGAGATGTAAATTTCCTTCGACATAGCTGCTCTGCTCCTTCTGCCCGGCCGGAGTGAAATCTCCGGGGAGGGCGGCAGGCAGACGAAGGCAGTTCCTCTGCGCAGCTAGCCAAGCGGCTAGGCGCGGTACTCCTGGAGGACGGACAAGTTGCGGGATGCAGAAGCGGCGCTTTGAATCGAACTGGCGTTCCGTGGGGTTCGGCCTGCCCCGGAGCTGCCGGGAGGCGCGATTGGGAGGCGCCTTTGGGGCAGAACATGAGTGGAGGCCGAACCGGGTGGGGCGCAGGACGCTTGCAAGATGCGTGGATTTGCTTCAAACAGAGGGCGCAGCGCGGAGTTTGTGACCAGATCAGCCTGGGTGCCAGGCGGGGCCGTTATCCATCCGGATGCGATCATTCCCAGAAACCTATCCGGCCAACGGAGTTGAACTTTCCTTTGCCTGGCCGGCCTTTACTTGATGAGAAATCGATAAAACTTGTGTTGCCGCTTGCCGGCGCCATGCGCCAAAGGGAGCGGGGTAGAGCGCTGATGCGGCGTCTGGCCGATCAGGTACTGCACACAGTATGCACGAAAATGCGTGCATCCGTTGTTTGAATTCGGGTGTCAGTGTGGTTCCGAGGGCGTCGTGGCCCAAGAAAACCTTTTGACTAGTTGACGAACCGGCGCATGCGAATGTTCATCACGATCCCGAGCGCGAGGAAGGTAAACAGGATCGACGAGCCGCCGTAACTGAGCAGAGGCAGGGGAATCCCGGTGACCGGCATGAGCCCGAGAACCATGCCGATGTTCACGGCGATCTGAAAGACGATCACCGCAACGATCCCCATGATAATAAAGGTTCCGGGGACATCCGAGGCGGTTTGTGCGTTCTGGATCAAACGCATCAATATGAGGAAGTATAACAGCAGCACTCCGATGGCCCCGATGAAGCCGTGCTCCTCGCAGAGGGCGGCGAAGATGAAATCGGTATAGGGAATCGGCAGGAAATCGCCCTGGGTCTGGGTTCCCTGGTTGGTTCCTTTGCCCCAGACGCCGCCGGAGCCGACGGCGATGAGGGACTGGCGGATCTGATAGCCGGAGCCGCGAGGGTCGTCGTCGGGGTTGATGAAGCTGGTGAGACGGGCTTTTTGATAGGGCTTGAGCAGTTTGCCCGTGTTCCAGGCGATGCCGCCGAGGATGAGGAAGCTGACGATGAGGATCAGGGCCTGCTTGACCCGGATGCCGCCGAGGAAAAGCCCCATCAGCAGGACGGGAACATAGGTGAGGGAGGTTCCGAGGTCTGGCTGCTTGAGCACAAGAGCCATGGGGATGCCGACGAGGGCAAACGCCTTACCGATGTCGGACCAGGTGGGCTCGCGGCCGGCGAGCCCCCAGAAGTACCGCGCCAGGGCAAGGATGAGAACCAGCTTGACCCACTCGGAGGGCTGGAAGTGGATGCCGCCGGGGAACTTGATCCAACGCCGGGCGCCGAGGTGGCGGGTTCCGACGACAAGCACCGCGAAGAGCGCGGCGACGCTGATGAAGTAGGCGGAACGGGCGATATCGATGAGGCGGTGGTAGTCGATGAGGGAGACAAAGAACATAAGGACCATGCCGACGGCGAGGAAGGCGATCTGCTTGTGGTCGAAGCCGTGAAACTTGGTCTGGGCGGTGGCCGAGCGGATTTCGAGGACACTGACGAGCGAAAGGGCAGCGACGAAGCCGAGCAGGACCCAGTCGAAGTCCCGGAAAGAGGAGAAGCGGGTCATGGGCGGCTACTCTGCTCCGTTGGGGCGGGGGAGAGGCGGCGCGGCGGCGGCGGTTCCGGAGGTCTCTGCTTTCGGGGGTTCCGGCTTCGGTGACTCAGGATTCGGACTTTGCGGCTTGACGGCTTCGGCAAGCTTGAGGACGTTATGCTCGCGCTGGCGCTGCTTGTTGACGAAGGCATCGACGACCTGGGCGCCGAGCTTGGCGCTGTATTTGCCCCAGTTGCCGTTCTCCCAGAGGACGGCGACGACGATATCCGGGTTGCGGCGGGGAGTCATGCCGACAAACCAGGCGTTGGGAACCGTTTTATGGCCGCCGCCGGTGCGGGCCAGGGCGTCGTGCCCCATGACCTGCGCGGTGCCGGTCTTTCCGGCGAAGTCGATGCCTTCGAGATGCGCGACGGAGGCGGTTCCGCCGGCTGCGGGGTTGGTGGCGTTGGCCATGGCGTCGGTGATGAGCTGCCAATTGGCGGCGGAGAGCGGGATGGTCTTGTCGCCGGAGCCGGGGAAGGTGTCGTGGACGGCGCTGAGCTGGTCGGCGGAGAGCTCTTCCGGGAAGACGACATGGGGCCGGCGGAGCACGCCGCCGGAGGCGATGCCGCTGAGGGCGCGGGCGAGCTGGATGGGGGTGGCGGTGACGGCACCCTGGCCGATGCCGACCGAGATGGTCTCGCCGGCAAACCATTTCTCGTGCTGGCTCTTGAGCTTCCAGGCGGTGGAGGGCATGATGCCGGAGGCTTCGTCGGGAAGATCGACGCCGGTTCGCTGCGAGAAGCCGAGGCCGGTGGCGTAGCGGGCGATGGTGTCAATGCCGAGGCGATCGGCGAGGGTATAGAAGAAGGAGTCGCAGGACCAGGGGATGGCGTGTTCGACGTCGACCATGCCGTGATGCACGTCGCAGGCGTAGAAGTGACCGTAGAAGCTGGCGCCCCCGGCACACATGACATGCATGGTCTGGGCCTTGTTCTCTTCGAGACCGGCGACTGACATGACAATCTTGAAGGTGGAGCCGGGAGCGAGCTGCGCCTGGATGGCCTTATTGAGCAGGGGGTGATCGGGATTGGTGAGGATCTCGTTCCAGTAGCTTTTGGTGAGGCGCACGGAGAACTGGTTGGGATCGAAGCTGGGGCGCGAGACCATGGCGAGGATCTCGCCGGTGTGAGGGTCCATGGCGACGATGGCGCCGGTCTTGCCGTCGAGCGCTTTTTCCGCTGCGCGCTGGATGTCGAGGTCGATGGTGAGGCGGAGGTCTTTGCCGGGGACGGCAAGCTCCTGCCGGAGCATGCCGACCTCCTTGCCGTGCGAATTGACCTGGATATCGCGGGAGCCGTCGGTGCCGCGCAGAAGGGCGTCGTAGGTTTGTTCCACGCCGGAGCGGCCGACGACGTCTCCGGGGGAGTAGAAGGCGTAGCGGGGGTCGTTGGCGAGCATCTGCTCGGAGACCTCGCCGACGTAGCCGATGAGGTGGGCGGCGAAGCCGTCGCGGGGGTAGAGTCGGCGCTGCTCGTCGTGGGTTTCAAGCTCGGGAAGCTCGTTGCGGTGGGCTTCGATGAAGGCTTGCTCATCCTGGGAGATGTCGAGCTTGAGGGGGATGGGCTGATATTTGGCGGCGCCCTGGAAGCGCTTGAGGGTGGCCTGGACCTGCTCGACCGGAAGGTGGAGACCGGCGGCGATGAGCGGGAGGTCGCCATCCTTGACCTGCTCGGGGAGCAAATAGCAGGAGACGGAGGGATAGTTGTCGACGAGCAGGCGGCCCTCGCGGTCGAAGATTTTGCCGCGGGGGGCGAGAACGGGCACCTTGCGGGAGCGGTTGGCCTCGGCGAGAACCTTCCAGTTGTCCGAGCCGAGGACCTGGAGACGCCACAGACCCGCGACCAGGATGGCGAGCAGAAGGACAATGGCGTACTGCACGGCGGCCAGCTTGGCAGGCGGGAGCTTTTCTTCGCTGAGCGGAGGACGCGGCAGTGGGGGCAGGGACGACACAGATCGATTTTAGCTCCGGCGGGCGGCTTGAGCAGGGGAGAGGGTTAGTCCATGCGCTTGCCGCGGTCGAGTAGAAGAAAGAGGGGCAGCGCGACGGCGGTATTGGCGAGGGCGCGGATGAGCTCGTGGAGCCAGTCGAGGCGGAAGTCGCGGAGGCCGAGGAGATGTCGTTCGATGCCGTAGAGCAGGACGCTTTGCAGGAGGGAGAAGCCGAAGTTCATGAGGACGCGGGTGCCAAGGTTTTCGACGTCGACCCGCACGCCGATGCTGGCGGCGATGTAGCCGATGACGCATTTTGCCATGCCGTTGACGCCGATGGGCTGGTTGGTGAGGGCATCCTGGGCGAGGCCGATAGCGGCCCCGGTGAGGGTGCCGGCGATGGGGCTACGGCGGGAGACGGCGAAGAAGATGGTGGCGATGAGGGGAAGGTCCAGGATGGCGAGGCGTGGGAGCGCTTTGGGCAGGAGGACCTGCAGCAGGATGGCGGCCAGAGGGACAAGCAGCGCCATGGCAGGGTGGAAGGTGTACTGCTCCAGTTCCCGGCGGGAGGTATAGCTGTGGGTAGCCATGGGGCTTATCGCGGCTCCTGCGATGCGGCGGCCGGTGGGGGCGGCGGG
>CAXUNW010000187.1:0-5133 GCA_964252505.1 uncultured Acidobacteriaceae bacterium | reverse complement strand
GATCACCTCCAGCCCATAGAAGTTACCCGCCAGCCCCGCCGCATCGTCGTTCGCCGAAAGCCCGTCCACGATAAATCCATTCGAGAAGTTCCTCTGGCTATTTACCGAGTACCCCTGACCCACCACCGGTGAGGTCTCCGCGAACGTCTGCACGCTGGCCGTGTTCGTAGCCGAAACCCCCGGCGCCAGCAGCGCCAGGTCGAACGCATTCCGCCCGTTGAACGGCAGCTCCCGCGCCTCTACCTCGGAGACCGTCGCCCCAATCTGGCTGCGGCGCGCCTCCACCACCGGCATGTCCCCCGTCACCGTCACCTGCGCCGCCGCTCCGGCCACCCGCAGCACAAACGGCACTGCGAACGCCGACCCCACCGTCACATCGACCGTGCGTACCGCCTCCGCAAACCCGGCCGCCCGCACCGCGACCGTATACCGCCCCACCGCCAGGTACGGCAGTCGGAATCTCCCCCGCTCATCCGTCTCTACCGTCTTCCTCTGGTTGGTTGCCTCTTCGGTCGCGCTTACCTCCGCCCGCATCACCGCAGCTCCGGTCGCGTCGGTCACCTGCCCCGCAATCGCCGCCGTCGTCACCGTCTCCTGGGCCTCCCCGGCCAACCCACTCGCCAGCGCCACACACACCACAGCACGTAAATACACGTTTGCCTCCAGCTTCACCCCGCACGAGGGTGAGCGGCACGGACCGCGGAGCGCGCCGTCGGCAGGGAACTTACTCCCCGGGACGAGCAGGCTCGACGCGAATCACAGAAATAATGGAAAGAAAGGAGAGGTTACAGCGCGTTCCATCCCGGAGGCCCGCGCTTCGGGCACGCCTCGCCGCGCAGCGCCAGGCTCCGCGACCGAAGCCGCCCCACCCGCACGCGCCCACTCCTGAACGAGGTAAACGCAAGCGCCGACCGCTCCGCCAGCATCCCGCCAGCGTGGACCGAAGCCACGGTCCCCGGACAGTAAGGACACTTCGCCTGAACCGCCCCAACAGCCGTGCCGCTCGAAGCCGGCTGACCCATGTTTCCCATGCACTGGTGAACGCCACCCCGCCGGCAGCACACAGGCAAAGCTGCACTCAGGTCCGCACCCTGCGCCAGCAGGGGCGACACCAGCGGCAATCCAAGCACCGCCATCAACACCATGGAAAGCAGACGACGCATTCAGCCCCGATTCAACACCAAATCCGCCACGCTCGCAACCCGCCCCAGCCGGCAAGCAGCGCCCTGCTCCGCCGGCTGAACCCTGGACCCTGGGACGCTGCGACCTCAGGCCGCCGCTTCCACCCGCCGCGTCCGTCCCGTCTGCCATGCCTTCGCGTACTTCCAGCTCGTATACGTCGCCTGGTACAGATGCAGCAGCAGACCCTCGCGCCCATCCAGAAAGCCCAGCCGCACCCCATAGTTCCAGATGAATCCAAGCTGCGGAATCACAAACACGTTGAACAGAAACGCAACCGGGTTCCGGCTCACGCGATGGCTCAAAATCAGATGCTGCGCCCCCAGCGTGCTGTACCGGTCCATATGCTCGATATAGCTTTCGAGCGTGGGGTAAGCATGGTGGATCAGATCGTAGTCCAGCGTGCCCGCCACCCCGTCGAACGCGATCGTCTCATGCACCAGCCGGTTCTGAAACTTTGGCGTATGCGAGAATCCCGCCGCGTGCCGCCGGAACAGCCGCAGCTTCGCGTCCGGGTAAAACCCCCCACGCTTCACCCACCGCCCAAGAAACAGATTCCGCCGCTTCAGGAAGTAAGCATCCGCCGGAGGATTCGATGGAATCAGCGCCCGGATCTGCGCCTGCAGCTTCGTCGAAAGCTCCTCGTCCGCGTCCAAAGACAGAATCCAGTCGCCCGTACACAGCGAGAGCGCGAAGTTCTTCTGCGCCGCAAAGCCCTGCCACTCCATCTCCACAACCTGGGCGTTGAACGACCGCGCAATCTCCACCGTGCGGTCCGTCGAACCAGAGTCAAGCACAATAATCTCGTCCGCGAACTGTACGCTCGCAAGCGTCTTCGGCAGATTCTCTTCTTCGTTCAGCGTAATGATGGCGACAGAGATCGTCGGGCGCATAGGGTCGGCAGGCTCCAGGTCGTGGTTGGCGATCGGTCCGATCGTATGCCGGGCAGTTGCAGAAAACGAAGATTCCTTGACGGGCTCAATCCAAGTTTACAGGAGAATTCCGCCCTTTTACGGCAAAACGATCGCAGGGTCCCGCAGATGCTCGCGCAGCAGGCGCTCTGTCAGTCCCTTCAGCGCCTCGCCCGTTTTTGCCAGCACAAACGCCCGCGCCCCCTCGTCATACTCCAGCTTGTAGCTCGTCGCCTGCGCCGAGATCCATATCTGCCGGATCGGCGTGTTCGGCGTCACTACAAACTTCGCGGACCCATCTTCGAAGATCACGTTCATCACGCCGTTGTTGTCCTCGAACTCAAACGCGCCCGAAGCGTCCCCAGCCGTAATCAACGACTGCTTCAATGCCTCGAGCGCCCTGTCCGACTCCTGGCGAAACGTCGATTCGTCAATCATGCTTCAAGTCTATCGTGCGCCTTCAACCCACATCCGGGCGCGTCCTCGGACCGGGGAGATTAGAACGGGATATCGTCGTCCGTAATCCCCGCATCCCCATAGTCCGGAGCCGACGCCGGCTGCCGGTCGTAGCTCGATGTGTTCGACCGCGCATAGCTCCCCGGAACCCGCCCATCCAACCCGCTGCTCGCACCACTACTCGCACCCGCCCCGGCCCCAGCGGCGGCAGACCCCCCAAGCAGGGAAAGCTCGTTCACCAGGATCTCCGTCCGGTACTTCTTCTGCCCGGATTCCTTGTCGTCCCATGAACGCGTTTGGATCTTTCCTTCGACGAAGACCTCCTTACCCTTTTTGCAGTAGTCCCGCACAATCTCTGCTGTGCGTTGGAAGGCGACGCAATTGTGCCACTCCGTCTTATCCTCCCATTGCCCATCCTGACCCTTCGTCCGGTCCGAAGTCGCCACTGTAAATGTCGCGATGGTCATACCGCCGGCAGTCGCTTTCATTTCAGGGTCCTTGCCAAGTCGTCCCAGCAGAAAAACCTTGTTCACACCTTTCGCCATAAAGCCGCTCCCCCGCTTCCAAATTCAGACCCTGAGCATACCAGACCTGCCGCCGCCCTACCGCCCGCGCTCTCCAGCCAGCTTCAGCCCCGCCAGCGCCAGCGTCAGCGTCCCCGTCGGCAGGCACCCCATCGCCACCATCAGCGACAGCCAGCCCAGGTTCGTATGCGGTCCCTGCCGCGTCACCCCGCCAAACGCAAACAGCATCAGCCCCGCCGCCAGCGCGCCGGTAAAGAAGATCCACAACCCCGTTCGCAGCAAAACCCGCGTATCCGCCCGCATCGCCATCTACCGGAAGCCCGCCAGCATTGCGTACACCACCACACCCGTCACGGAGACATACAGCCACACCGGATACGTCAGCCGCGCGATCTTTCGGTGCAGCGGAAACCGTCCCGTCAGCGAAAAGAAAAACGTGATCAGGATCATCGGCAGCGCGACCACAGAAAGCGCAATATGCGAGATCAGCAGCGCAAAGTACACCGGCCGCACCAGCCCATGGCCCTGAAAATGTGCATCCCCATGCAGCGCATGGTTCGTGATGTAGCTCGCCAGAAAGAGCGACGAAAATAGAAAGGCCACGAACATGCTGTTCCGGTGCTCCACCAGTGCCCGCCGCCTGATGTACCGTAGCCCGAAGACAAGCGCCACCGCGCAGCAGGTATTCAGCACCGCGTTCAGGGCCGGCAGAAACGCCAACCGCGTCCCCGCGACGTCCGTCGGCTGGTGGTAGTACACCAGCCACGCCAGAAACAGGCTCGCCAGCACGCTCACCCCGCCGATCCCCACCACAATCGAGGGATGCGTCCGCATTGGAGGAATTGGAAACCGGGTCAGCGGTCCTCTCGGTTCTGTCGTCAGCATCGTATCCTTCATGGCAGAAGCAGCAACCGCCCCTGCGCGTTCAACATCATGGCCGCCAGCAGCAGCGGCAGGTAGATCACCGACACCCGCAAAAGGTCCCTCGCCAGAACCCGCGACCCCGCTGCCTCCGGGTCCCGCACAATCCCGGCAAAGCGCACCGTATACCAAAGATACCCCGCCGATAGCACCACTGCGGCCACCTCGTACGGACGACCCGCCATCCCCAACCATCCCGGCCACAAAGCCACCGGGATCATCAGCACCGCATAAAACAAACTTTGGATCGCCGTCGACCGCGCCGCCCACCGCACATTCCCACCCGTCGGCGTCAGCCGGATGCCCGCCCGCGCGTAATCCTCCCCATACATCCACCCGATCCCCATAAAGTGGGGAAACTGCCACACAAACAGCACCGCCAACAGCCCCACCCCAGGCCACTACATCACGCCCCGCGCCCCCCGCCACCCGATCAGCGGCGGCAGCGCCCCAGGAAACGCCCCGATAAACGTATTCACCACCGTCACCCGCTTCAGCGGCGTGTAGATCGCCACATACCCCACTGCCGTCAGCAGCGTCAGCAGCCCCGTCATCGGGTTGGTCGCGTACGCAAGGTACAGCGATCCCAGGAACACCGCGAGAAACCCCACCGCCAGACCATGCGCCAGCCCGATGCGCCCCGCCGCCATCGGCCGCGACGCTGTCCTCCGCATCTTCCCGTCCGTCGTCCGCTCCAGCGCCTGGTTCAGCGCGCTCGAGCCGCACGTCACCACCGCAATCCCCACCAGAAACCGCAACAGCCCTGCCGGGAATGGCGAAATCCCGCTCCGCAGGCTCCCCAGGTAAAACCCCGCGCCCGCCGTGATCACCACCATCACCGACACCCGCGCCTTGAAGAGCGTCACATAGTCCGACGTCAGCGTCCCCCGCCGCGCAACAACCTCATCGGAGATAGCCGACATTGCCACACCTCCAGAATACCCCCTCACCCTGCCCACCGCCGCCCGATCCTTCATCCCCTGCATCCACGCCCCGGGGTCTTTCCCTCATCCGCCGGAAAAATCTGACGAAGTTGGGCGCGCAGGACACCGCGCCGGCGCCGGTCCCGGGCGTAGCCTCCTCCGTTCGCGCGTACCACCCGCCCCGCTTCCGTGCTGTCAACCCCCCATGACCCTCAAACA
>CAXUNW010000186.1:2297-5269 GCA_964252505.1 uncultured Acidobacteriaceae bacterium | reverse complement strand
GTGCGACTCCACCGCGTACGCGTCCTGCTCGCCCCGAGAGATGCCATGCGTCTCCGCCACCAGCTCCCCGGTCATCCCCATATGCTGCCCGTCGCAGGCGCACCACAGCCCATCCCGCACCATGGAGTCCACCGCGGCCGCGTCGCCCATGCGCATCCCGCGCCGTGCCCCCGGCAGCAGATACGGCGCGTTCGACATCGACTCCATGCCCCCTGCCACCGCGACCTCCGCCTCGCCCAGCGCAATCGCCTGCGCCGCGAGCCCCGCCGCCTTCAGGCCGCTGCCACACACCATGTTCACTGTCAGCGCGCTTACCCCTTCCGCCAGCCCGCCATGCAGCGCCGCCTGCCGCGCGGGATTCTGCCCCAGGCCCGCGGCCAGCACACATCCCATGACGCATTCATCGACGCTTGCCGGGTCTACCCCCGCCCGTCGCACCGCTTCCCGCACCACGGCCGCGCCAAGCTCCACCGCGGAGAGCCGAGACAAGCCGCCCAGAAACCTGCCCAACGGCGTCCTGACCGCAGAAACAATGACTACATCCTGCATTGCGCCCTCGATGCAGCAGTATACGGCGATACACCAAATAAAAAAGGGGGAGACGCATCGTGCGCCTCCCCCCACTACTATCTGAGCAAACATACTACGGAATCGAGACCCCCTGCGGAGAACCCTTCGGGGTCGAAAGGTATCCCGAAACCTGGTTCTTCGCAATCGAGTTCACCACCAGCTCATACAGTACCGGGCTCTTACCCGTGTAAAACTGCACCGGCTCATCCAGGCCCTTGTCCTTCTTTTCGATATTTTTGTCGTCGGAGCTCACGTTCAGGGTGAAGCGTGAGTGCTTCTCATCTGCCTTCTTCAACTGCAGCTTGATGGTCGAGAGCAGCGTCGGCTGCGATCCCTTGTGCAGGGTGAACTCATAGTAGTTCCGGTCGCCCTTATGCTTCAGCGTCTCGAGCTCATCATGATTGCGCGCGATCAGCCCGCTCATCACGCCCGCATCTCCTACAACTCGCGACAGCTGGGTCTTGGTGTCTTCCAGGTCCTGCTTGGTGCTTGCAACATCGGTCTTCACGCCGCCCACATCGGTCTTGACGCCCCCGACGTCCGTTTTCACAGTTGCCACATCGCTTGAAACGGCGCCGAGCTGCTTATTGGTTGCCTGCTGCTCATGCTCCAGCCGGGCAGAGGTGGCTCGTTGCGCCGACATCAGCGCCGCGGCCCGCGTTTCGAGCTGTTTCTGCGTCATGCCGACGCTTTGTCCGAGCGTCTCGCTCGTCGCTCGCAGCCGCGCATTGGTCGACTCAAGCTTCTCCGTAAGGTCTGTGTTCCGTGCATCGGATGCGGCCAGCTTTGCATCCGTTGCAGCGATATGTTGCTGCAGGCCGTAGCACCAGCCCAGCGTGCCCAGCGCAAGAACCACGGCAACCAGCGCAACCGCCACATATGCGCCCGAGGCAGACCGTTCCACAACCACTTCCTTGTTTTCACTCATCGACGTAAGTCCTCCGTTCCTTCGACTGCCCCCACCGACTAAGGGAAAGCCACGCAGTCGGTCCTGCTCCGCACTAAGATAATAGGATGCAGCAGAGGCCGGACGTTTGCATCGTGGGAGCTGGAATAATCGGCCTGACGCTCGCCCTGGAGCTTAACCAGCTTGGTGCCGTCGTCTGCGTTATGGAGCGCGATACGCCCATGCGCCATGCCTCCCAGGCCGCCGCGGGCATGCTCGCCGCGCACGACCCCGAGAATCCGCCGGAACTCCTTGCGCTCGCCGAGCTCAGCCTGGCTCTTTACCCTCACTTCCTGGACCGCATCGCCTGCCTCTCCGGCCAGTCCGTGCCCTTCCAGTCCTCACGCACCTTCCAGGCCTTCCCCATAGCTTGCCCCTTGGCATGCCTACCCGCGGAGCTCCGCGCCAACGGCCTGCACTTTGCAGAACTCGCCGAGCATTCGCTCGACCCACGCCAGCTTGCCCCTGCCCTCCTCGCCGCCGTAGGCCATACCTCCATCCGGCTCCTGGATCATGTCGCCATCCGTGCCGTAACCCGGACGTCCTCATCCTCCTTTCACATCCAGACCACCGCTGATCCGCTTACGGCGCGCCAGATCGTCTATACCCTTGGCCCGTGGAGCATCCCTCCCGTTGCTCCGCGCAAGGGCCAGATGCTCGCCGTCCAGATTCCTCCAGGCCTTGACCTCCAGTATGTGGTTCGGACTCCCCACGTCTATGTCGTCCCACGCACCCTGGGCCCACATGCAGGCCGGGCCCTCATCGGCGCAACCGTGGAGGATGCCGCCTTCTCCACCGCAACCGACCCGCGCAGCCTGGCCGCTCTGCGGGCGAAGGCCGCCGCCTTTCTGCGCGCCCTGGCCGACGAGGCCACCTGCCCCCAGCTCGATGCCTGGGCCGCTCTTCGCCCACACACGCCTGACCACCTCCCCATCCTTGGGCCCCTTGCGGACGATCCCGACCAGTTTCTCGCCACCGGCCATTACCGCAATGGCATCCTTCTCGCGCCCGCCACAGCCCACATCATGGCTCAACTCCTTGCCGGCAAAGCTCCCGCCGTCCCCCTTGCGCCCTTTGCGATCACACGGTTTCGCACCCACCCCGACGATCGCCCGCAACCGCCGATATTCGCCCACGCCTCGTGACAACCCTTTCCCGCCTAAGCTATAACCAGATGTAATTTCGTTCATCCAGAGCGATAGCTCGTTCAAGAGGATCGGCCATGTCCACCGCTGTCGCCCCTAAAGGTCTCGAAGGCATCGTCGCCACCACCTCCTCCATCTGCTGGATCGACGGCGACGCAGGCGTCCTCTCCTACCGCGGCATCGACATCCACGAGCTTGCGAAACAGTCCACCTTTGAAGAGACCACCTACCTTCTCTGGAATGGCAAGCTCCCCACCCAGGCGGAACTGACCGCCTTCTCCGCAGAGCTCGCCGCGGCGCGTGTGCTTGAT
>CAXUNW010000186.1:1149-2287 GCA_964252505.1 uncultured Acidobacteriaceae bacterium | reverse complement strand
CCCCACAAAGGCCGAACTCGCCGCCTTCACCCAGTCCCTGGCTGAAGCCCGCGAACTGCCCTCCGCCGTCCTCGACCTCCTCCACAGCGTGCCCGCCACCGCGAGCCCTATGGAGGTCCTCCGCACCGCCGTCTCCCTGCTCTCCATTTACGACCCCGACGAAAAGCTTGTCACCCACGACGCTAATCTTCGCAAGTCCTTCCGCCTCACCGCGCAGATTGCCATGATCGTCGCTGTCTTCGACCGCATCCGCAAGGGCAAATCCGTCGTTGAAGCCGACAAGTCTCTCTCCCACGCCGCCAACTTCCTCTGGATGCTCAACGGCGAGAAGCCCTCCGCGACCGCCACCCGCGCCCTCGATATCGCGCTTATCCTCCACGCCGATCACGAGCTTAACGCCAGCACCTTCGCCGCCCGCGTCATCGCCGCCACCCTGTCCGACCTCCACTCCGCCATTACCGGAGCCATCGGCGCCCTTAAAGGCCCACTCCACGGCGGTGCCAACGAAGCCACCATGAAGCTCCTCTACGCCATCGACGCCGCCCACGCCGACCCTGTCGACTACGTCCGCGGCATGTTCGTTCGCAAGGAGAAGATCTCCGGCTTCGGCCACCGCGTCTACCACACCGAAGATCCTCGCGCCACCCATCTCCGCCGCATGTCCCAGGAACTCGGCTCCGCCGCCGGCAACACCAAGTGGTTCGACCTCTCGCAGAGGATCGAAGCCTTCGTCAAAGCCGAAAAGAAGCTCAACGCCAACGTCGACTTTTATTCCGCCAGCACCTACACCACGCTCGGCATCGACATCGACCTCTTCACTCCCATCTTCGCCATCAGCCGCATCGCCGGCTGGGCCGCCCACGTCATCGAGCAGCACGACGATAACCGCCTCATCCGTCCCCGCGCCGACTACACCGGCCCCGCTTATCCCGCTTCCTACCCACCCCTCGAAGCTCGCTGACCCACGGTAGACCCGTGAGCCCACCGGTTGGCAGACCTCCTCGATCCATGCCATGCTGGTTCAGCAGCCTGGAGGCCTTTTGCCGGATCGTCACATGCGCCTGGCAGTCCTGGCCCTTCTCCTTCTTGCTTCCGCAGTCCTCCGGGCGCAGGCCCCGCCCGCCCGTCCGGCAGACAC
>CAXUNW010000186.1:0-1139 GCA_964252505.1 uncultured Acidobacteriaceae bacterium | reverse complement strand
CAGCAAAGGCACCCCCGGCGAAATCCTCTTCATCTTCGGTCACGAGATGGGCCACTACGTCCTCGGCCACATCGTCTCCTCGATCCTGTTCTCGTTCGTCATGATCCTCGCGTCTTTCTTTCTCGGCTTCCACTTCTTCCAGTTCCTGCTCCGCCGCTACGGCCAGCAGTGGCGCGTGCACTCGCAGGACAACTGGGCCGCCCTGGTCGTCGCGGTCTTCGTCCTTTCCGTCATCGGCTTCTTCACCGAGCCCATCGCCAACACCACACCCTCCACGGACGCCGAGGTGCCCGACGTCCCCGGCCTCTCCTCCGAGCTGCACGGCCTCAACGCCGGCATCACCTTTGCCGGCATCCACGACTCCGTCACCGGATGGGCCACCCTTGTCACCCCGGCCGTCGGCTATAGCTTCAACCATGCTTTCTCGATCGACGTCAGCCTCCCCATCTACTTCTTTCGCCTCGCTCCTACGACCGCCGCGCGCCCGAAACCCAAGGATCTTCTGATCAACGAGCGTGGCGAAACCGGCGATATCTTCCTCGCCGGCCACCTGCAGCATCCCGTCGGCCTCTTCGACTACCAGGCCACCGCCGCCGTTGCACTGCCCACGCGGGGCGCCCAGAACGGCCTCACCACCGGCCGCGTCTCCTTCGACGTGACCAACCGCTTCGAGCTCCCCCTCGCGCACTTCAACCCCAACCTCGAACTCGGCATGGGCGACTCAAACACCCTCGTCAACCACGTCAACACCCAGAACTACACCGAGCTTGGCCCGTTGGCCCACTTCCAGCTTGGCTTGGGCGTCTCGCTCCCCTTCGGAGCCTCCTTCGAGCCGGCCGTCTACGAACAGCTGCCCGTCGGCGATCAGAAGACCTACGGCCCCTCCCGCAACGGCAAAACCACCGTCGTCACCGGCCGCCGCATCTCGGAAGACAACGGCTTCATCACCTCGCTCGACATCCCCCTCAACCGCCACACGACCCTGTCAACCTTCTACAATCGGAGCCTCCGCTTCCATTTTGACGCCGTCTCCCTCGGTATCACCTACGTCTTGCGCACCCCGCCCACCCAGGAAGACGACATCCTCAACCTCATCCGCTAGAAATACTCCGCCACCCCCGCCACCTCCAGCGCATGCG
>CAXUNW010000185.1:0-5285 GCA_964252505.1 uncultured Acidobacteriaceae bacterium | reverse complement strand
CACCCTCCGCCCCTGGACCATCGACTTCCACGTCGCCCAGAACGACGGCACCGTCAAAGGCGAGGGCTCCCACGACAAGACCGGCCGCCACTGCCTCCCCAACGACCCCAACGGCCGCATGGACATCGTCCAGGTCGCCGGCCTCTGGATGCGCGACCCCAGCGGCGTGCCCACCCACGCCTTCGAGCACATCTGCTGGGATGGCTGCATGTTCCCCAACGCCACCATGCTCGCCCCTGAAACCTGGAACAGCGTCCTCGCAACCATGATCAAAGTGCGCGACGCGCACGGCTGGGACTGAGCCCGATGAAGAAAAAGCTCAACATCGGCCTCGTCGGCTATGGCTTTATGGGCCGCACCCACTCCAACGCCTTCCGCCAGGCCCCCCGGTTCTTCGATCTCGCCTACGAGCCCGTCCTCAAGGCCGTCTCCGCCCGCAACCCCGAACGCGCCGCCGCCTTCGCCGCCAACTGGGGCTACCCGTCCGTCGCCCCCTCCTGGCAGGACCTCATCGACCGCGACGACATCGACCTCATCGACATCGCCAGCCCCAACGACACCCACGCCGAAATCGCCATCGCCGCTGCCCGTGCCGGCAAGATGGTCCTCTGTGAAAAACCCCTCGGCCGCACCGCCCACGAAGCCGCCGCCATGGTCGACGCCGTCGAGGCCGCCGCCGTCCCCAACATGGTCTGGTACAACTACCGCCGCGTCCCCGCCGTCACCCTCCTCAAGCAGCTCCTCGACGAGCAGCGCTTCGGCCGCATCTTCCACTACCGCACCCAGTTCCTCCAGGATTGGACCATCTCCACCGACCTTCCCCAGGGCGGCGAAGGCCTCTGGCGACTCGACGCCTCCGTCGCCGGAAGCGGCGTCACCGGAGACCTCCTCGCCCACAACATCGACATGGCCCTCTGGCTCAACGGCCCCCTCCTCGAAGTCTCCGCCATGACCGAGACCTTCATCAAGGAGCGCAAACACTCCCTCACCGGAGCCGTCACCCCCGTCACCATCGACGACGCCAGCGCCTTCCTCGGTCGCTTCCAGAACGGCTCCCTCGCCCTCTTTGAAGCCACCCGCTACGCCCGCGGCCACAAGGCCCTCTTCACCCTCGAGATCAATGGAGAGCGCGCCTCCGCCACCTGGGACCTCCATGACCTCCACCGCCTCGACTTCTTCGACCACCGCGACGAAGGCAAGCTCCGCGGCTGGAAGAACATCCACATCACCGACTCCGATCACCCCTACATGAAAAACTGGTGGGTCCCCGGCCTCCAGATCGGCTACGAGCACACCTTCATCCATCAGGTTGCCGACTTCCTCAACGGCCTTGCCCAGGGCAAACCGGCCGCCCCCACCTTCCGCGACGGCCTCGCCACCGAATATGTCACCGACGCCGTCCTGAAATCCGCCCGCTCCAAACAGTGGGAGCCAGTCCTGGGAGATCAGGATGCCTAGCCGCTACCCGAACCACGCCGCCAGCATCCATCGCCGGTCTCCAAACCCGCGCCCCATATCTGTTCTAAAGGGCCAAAGGCCCGCTACATACGTAGCCTAGGCAGCAGGCCTGGGTCCCCATCGACACAACGAACCGAGCGCTGAAGGCGCGACACATCGATCGCTAGGACACCACCAGGAGAACCGCTCTTATGAGCTCGACACCGCACCGCATCGCAATCGCAATCCTCATACTCACCCCCCTCACCCTCGCGGCTCAACAACCCGCCACCCCAAAACCCGCCGCACCCTTCCGCTTCGTCCAGCCCGAACCCATCAACTTCGACGATCACGTCGGCTGGACCCAGATCTTCGACGGCGCCACCCTCAAAGGCTGGGATGGCCCCTCCGACGTCTGGTCGGTCGAGGACGGCGCGATCGTCGGCAAGTCCAGCCCGGAAAACCCCTCCGGCACCACCAATATCCTGTGGCGCGGGGGCGAGCCCGCCAACTTCGAGCTCAAGCTCGAAATGAAGCTCGAAGGCGCCGGCGCCAACGGCGGCGTCCAGTACCGCAGCCTCAGCTCTCCGCCCAAGCTCCGGCCCGTCCCAGCCACAGCCACCGAAGAGCAGAAGCAGCGCATGCTCCAGGGACAAGCCCTCGCCCAGAAGCACGCCAAATGGAACCTCATGGGCTACCAGGCGGACTTCGACTACAACAACAAGTACACCGGCCAGCTCTACGAGCAGGATTCTCCACGCGGCATCATCGCCTGGCGCGGCCAGGTCGTGGCCACCGAACCCGGCAAAAAGCCCACGTTGCTCGGCATGCTCGGCGACCCAGACGCCCTCAAAAGCTTCATCAAGCCCGGCGAGTGGAACCAGGTCGAGATCATCGCCGACGGCAATGTCCTCACCCACATCATCAACGGCCATGTCATGTCCATCCTCGTCGACACCGACCCCACCTACGCGCAGGCCAAAGGCCTCATCGCGCTCGAAATCGAAGGTGGAGGCGTTCTTAAGATCTCGCACCGCAACATCTGGTTGAAGCGGCTTCCCTAGTACGGGCCCAACGGAACGCACGGAGGAAAGACGGTGCCGTCAACCAGCTTCATGGGCCGCGAGGCCCTTTCGATCGAAAACGACTCTCTCCGCCTCACCGTACTCCGCGGCGGGGGCCACATCGCGGAGGTCTTCTCCAAGCAGGCCAACGTCAACCCCCTCTGGATCCCCCACTGGCCGTCTGTAGAGCCCTCCGCCTACCAGCCCGCCCACCATCCGGAGTTTGGCTCCGGCTCCGACGCCAAGCTCCTCGCCTCCATCATGGGCCATAACCTCTGCCTCGATCTCTTCGGCGGTCCTTCTCCCGAAGAGGCCGCCGCTGGCCTCACCGCCCACGGCGAGGGCTCAACCGCCGACTACGACCTCGTTGAGTCCCCAGCAAGCATCGCCGTGGCCCTCTCCCTGCCGCTCAGCCAACTCCGCTTCACCCGAACCCTCACCCTCCACGGCCCCGCCATCGAAATCCGCGAGTCCGTCCAGAACCTCACCGCCCAGGACCGCCCTCTCGCCTGGACCCAGCACGTCACCCTCGCACCCCCCTTCCTCGACCCGGCAACCACCGTCTTTCAGGCCTCCGTCGCTCGCTCCATGGTCGCCGAAACCGATCCGGGCTCAAACGGCTATCTCCAGCCCGGCATGCCGTTTGACTGGCCCATGGCGCCCTGCTGCGGTGGCCTCGCCGCGGACCTCCGCCATATGCGTGCCCAGGCCCCCGCCAGCGCCTACACGGCACATCTCACCCATTCCGCCCACGAGCACGCCTTCTTCCTCGCCCACTCGACCGCATACCGCCTCACCTTCGGCTACATCTGGCGGCGCGACGACTTCCCCTGGCTCGGCATCTGGGAGGAGAACCGCAGCCGCTTGGCGACCCCCTGGAACGGACGCGCCGTCACCCGCGGCATGGAGTTCGGCGTCTCCCCCTTCCCGGAGTCGCGCCGCGCCATGGTCGAGCGGGGCCATCTCTTCGGCCAACCCACCTTCCGCTGGCTCCCCGCCCTGGGCCGCCTTCAGGCTGTCTACTGGATCGTCACTGGCGCCTCCAACCAGGCGCCCGAAACGCTCCTCTGGCCCGCCTCCGCACTATGATGGAGAGGTATGCCCTTCCCCATCAAAGTCTGCGCCGTCTGCTCCGAAGAGTTTGAACTCAAGCCCGATAAACCCGGCTTCGCCAATCGCTGCCCCGACTGCAGCAGCCCACACGCCGAAGATCCCGCAAACAAACGCCGCATGGACGCCGACGAGCAGAAAAGTGAGCGCGAGGCCAACGAAGCACGCCGCGCCGCCATGCGCGACCTCCTCTACCGCAAAGATAGCTAGCCCCTTCCATCCACTTCAAAAAAAAGTTTTGTCAAAAACCTCAGCAAATCTTCATGTCAAGCCCTCCAGGCAGGTAACTGCCTCATTCCACGGGGATTAGACTTTGCCGACAAGTCTCGGCCGAAGCTTATACTTGGGATAGGCAGTAAAGCGATCCGCCCAGGCGGCCTGTCTTTCCCTTCGCCCCGTATCTTATTTGTTTTGACAATCTTAGCCATAAATCTCCTGGAATGAATAGTTTACCGTGGGCATTCACCTCTAACACGAACATTTCATGGGAGTTACGCGCGGAGAGTAGGGGGGGTACCCCCCGCCGGGGCCCTCGGCTGCAACCCGCCCCCAGGGGGGGCCAATTAATATCCGCGCCCGGCAAGCCCTTCGGACGCGCTATCCTCAGACACACTCCCGGCCGTCCGGAAAATCTCACGCCAAAGGTCATCCCAGGTGCTCTCTCCCTTGATCGTCCGCCGTTTTGTTCCCGCGACCCTCCTGCTCTCGGCTGCCGCCCTTGCTCAGACCTCGCCCTACGTCCCGACTACGGCGAAGCACGGCATGGTCGTCACCATCCAGCACGACGCCTCCGATGCCGGCCTCGAGATCCTCAAGCAGGGTGGCAACGCCGTCGACGCAGCCGTGGCGGTCGGCTTCGCCTTGGCCGTCACCTATCCGGTAGCCGGAAACCTCGGAGGCGGAGGCTTCATGCTTGTCCGCATGAAGACCGGCAAAAACGGAAAGCCTCTTGAAAGCCCCGAGGCCCACTTCCTCGACTACCGGGAGCGGGCCCCTGGCGCTGCCACCGCCGACATGTACCTCGATGCCGACAGAAACGTCATCAAGGGCCTCTCGACCGCCGGATACAAGTCCATCGGCGTCCCCGGCACGGTCGCGGGCCTCACCTACGCCCAGCGCACCTACGGCCGTCTCACCCTCGCGCAGGACATGGCGCCCGCCATCCGCCTCGCCACCAATGGCTTCGTTCTCTCCGCCGAGGAAACCCGCTTCCTCCAAACCAAATACATCGAGAAAGACCCCGAATCCCACCGCATCTACCAGCGCAATGGCGACTTCTACAAACCGGGCGAAACCTTCGCCCAGCCCGAGCTCGCCAAGACCCTCGTCCGCATCGCCACCATGCCTGATGACTTCTACCACGGGGATATCGCTCGGCGTCTCGCCGCCTTCATCCAGGCTGGAGGCGGCCTCATCACCGAAGCCGACCTCGCCGCCTACCAGGTCAAGGATCGCACGCCGATCTACGCCAGGTACAAGGGCTATGACATCGTGACCTCGCCCCCGCCCTCCTCAGGCGGCATCGTCCTGGTCGAGATCCTCAACATCCTCTCCACCTACGATCTGCCCAGGCTCGGCCCCGACCGCTCCGCCGCCCAGATGCACGTCATCCTTGAGGCCTTCCGCCGGGCCTACATGGATCGCGGCGACTACCTCGGCGACCCCGACTTCAAC
>CAXUNW010000184.1:0-5311 GCA_964252505.1 uncultured Acidobacteriaceae bacterium | reverse complement strand
GCTCCGGAGTTGGGGTTTGGTTGGTTGTCGGCTATAGGTCAGTCGGCGGCGTCGTCTTCCCAGGCAAAGGAGCGGGTGATGGCTTTCTTCCAGCGGCGGTAGTGGCGGGCGCGAGTGGCGGGGTCGGTCTTGGGGGTCCAGGTGCGATCGATAGACCAGTTGGCGGCGAGGTCGTCGGTGTCTTTGTAGAAGCCGCAGGCGAGGCCGGCGGCGTAGGCGGCGCCGAGGGCGGTCGTCTCGCGCATTCTTGGGCGAACGACGGGGACGTCCAGGGCGTCCGCCTGGAGCTGCATGAGGAGGTCGTTCACGACCATGCCGCCGTCGGTGCGGAGCTCGCGGAGGCGGATGCCGGAGTCGGATTCCATGGCGGCGACGACGTCGCGGGTCTGCAGGGCGGTGGCTTCGAGGACGGCGCGGGCGAGGTGGCCCTTGTTGGCATAGCGCGTCAACCCGCAGATGGTGCCGCGGGCAGAGTCTTTCCAGTAGGGGGCGTAGAGGCCGGAGAAGGCGGGAACGAAATAGACACCGCCGTTGTTTTCGACGGTGCGGGCGAGGGGTTCGATGTCCTCGCTGCGCGTGATGAGCCCGAGGTTGTCTCGGAGCCATTGGACGAGCGAGCCGGTGACGGCGATGGAGCCCTCAAGGGCGTAGACGGCGGGCTGATTGCCAAGCTTGTAGGCAAGGGTGGTGAGGAGGCCCGAGGTGGACTCTACCTTGCGGGTGCCGGTGTTCATCAGGAGGAAGCAGCCCGTGCCGTAGGTGTTCTTGAGCTCGCCGGGATGAAAGCAGGTCTGGCCGACGAGGGCCGCGTGCTGGTCGCCGAGGATGGCGCAGATGGGGATGCCCGCGAGAGCGGTGGTGGCAAGGTCGGCGAAGTGCTCGGAGCTGGAGCGGATCGTCGGGAGGACCGCGCGAGGGATGTGGAAGGCGCGGAGTAGGTCTTCGTCCCACGCGAGACTGTCGAGGTTCATGAGCTGGGTACGGCCGGCGTTGGTGACGTCGGTGGCGTGGACGCCGCCCTGCGAGCCGCCGGTGAGGTTCCAGAGGAGGAAGGAGTCAATGTTGCCGAAGAGGAGGTCGCCACGTTCGGCGCGGGCTCGGGCTCCTTCGACGTGGTCGAGGATCCAGGCGAGCTTGAGCCCACTGAAGTAGGTTGAGAGAGGCAGGCCAGTCTGGGAGCGGAAGCGGTTCTGGCCGCCCTCTGCGGTGAGGCGAGTGACGGCCTCCGCGACGCGGGTGTCCTGCCAGACGATGGCGTTGTAGACGGGCTCGCCAGTGTAGCGGTCCCAGAGGAGGGTGGTCTCGCGCTGGTTGGTGATGCCGACCGCGGCGATCTGGCTGGAGATGATGCCGGAGGTGCGCAGAGCTTCAGCGATGACCCACTCGGCGCTGGCGAGGATCTCGCGGGGTTCGTGCTCGACCCAGCCGGGGTGAGGGTAGATCTGGGTGTGTTCGCGCTGAGCAGAGGCGACCACATTTCCGGTGCGGTCAAAGGCCATGAAGCGGGTGCTGGTGGTGCCCTGATCAAGGGCTCCGAGGTAAGGTCGTTCGGTCATGTTTGTCTCGCGGGATCATGGTACGCGAGATAAAGCCCGGTGGTGAAGAAGCAGATCAGGTGACACAGAGAAGGTGCGCAGGCAAGAGGTAACCCCACCCTTCGCCAAGGAGCGGCGAAGGATGGGGCACCCGGGGATGGTTAGGAGGTGAGGGCGGGTTCGGACTCGTGGGATTGGATTTTGGGTTCAACCCCGAAGGTGAGGGTGCCTTCGCGATCGGTGGCGATTTGCACGGTGTCGCCGTGGAGGATGGTGCCGTCCAGGATGCGGACGGCCAGTTTGTCCTGGACCATACGCTGGACGGCTCGCTTGAGGGGGCGTGCCCCATAGGCCTTGTCGTAGCCGGCTTTGAAGATGGCAGCGCGGGCTTCGCGGGTCAGGTTGAGGGTGACCTTGCGGTCGGACAGCATGGCCTGTAGTTCCGCAAGCCTGAGATCGATGATGTGCGTGAGCTGCTCTTCGCCGAGGGCGTGGAAGACGACGATGTCGTCGACGCGGTTGAGGAACTCCGGGCGGAAGTGCTGGCGCAGGACGTCCATGACGCGGTCGGTAGCCTCCTGGAAGCCCTCCTCGGAGTCAGCCCACGCGGTGGATAGCTGGGAGGCGCCGAGATTCGACGTCATGATGAGGACGGTGTTCTTGAAGTCGACGGTGCGGCCCTTCGAGTCCGTCAGGCGGCCATCATCGAGGACCTGCAGGAGCACGTTGAAGACGTCAGGGTGGGCCTTTTCGATCTCGTCGAAGAGGATGACGGCATAGGGGCGACGACGGACGGCCTCGGTAAGCTGGCCTCCCTCGTCGTAGCCGACGTAGCCGGGAGGCGCGCCGATGAGGCGGGCGACGGCGTGCTTCTCCATGTACTCGGACATATCGATGCGGACCATGGCGGACTCGTCGTCGAAGAGGAACTCGGCGAGGGCGCGGGCGGTTTCGGTCTTGCCGACCCCGGTTGGGCCGAGGAAGATAAAGCTGCCGATGGGGCGCTTGGGATCGGAGAGCCCGGCTCTCGATCGACGGATGGCGTTGGCAACCGCTTCAAGGGCCTTGTCCTGGCCGACGACACGCTCGCGCAGGCGAGTTTCCATCTGGACGAGCTTCTGCATCTCGCCTTCGAGCATCTTGGCGATAGGGATGCCGGTCCATTTGGAAACGACAGCGGCAATATCCTCTTCGTCCACCTCCTCCTTCAACATGCGGGAGGTGCTTCCCGCGTTTACGGCGTCCTGGGTGTCGGTGAGGCCGGCAAGCTCGGCCTCCAGACGGGGGATCTCGCCGTACTGGAGCTCGGCGGCGCGTTGGAGGTTTCCTTTGCGGGTCTCCTCGGTGGCGTTGAAGCGAAGATCTTCCAGCTGCGCCTTGAGCTCGGCGATCCGGCCAATGGCACCGCGCTCCTTCTGCCAGCGGGCGCGGAGCCCGGCGGCCTCTTCTTGGACGTCGGCGAGCTCCCGCTCTACAGCTTCAAGGCGATCCTTGCTGTTCGGATCGGTCTCGCGGCGTAAGGCGGCTTTTTCAATTTCGAGGGAGGTGGCTCGGCGTTCGAGGTCGTCGATCTCGACCGGCACGGAGCCGATCTGGATGGCGAGGGCGGCGGCGGCTTCGTCGACGAGGTCGATGGCCTTGTCGGGGAGGAAGCGGTCGGAGATGTAGCGGTGCGACAAGGCGGCGGCGGCGACGATGGCGGCGTCCTTGATGCGGACCTTGTGGTGGGCTTCGTACTTCTCTTTCAGGCCGCGCAGGATGGCAACGGTGTCTTCGACGTTGGGCTCACCGACGAAAACAATCTGGAAGCGGCGCTCGAGGGCAGCGTCCTTTTCGATGTACTTGCGGTATTCGGAGAGGGTGGTGGCCCCAATGGCGCGTAGTCCGCCGCGGGCGAGCGCGGGCTTGAGCATGTTGCTGGCATCAAGCGAGCCCTCGGAGGCTCCGGCGCCGACCAGGGTGTGGAGCTCGTCGATGAAGAGAATGATCTCCCCATTCGACTCTTCAATCTCCTTGAGGACCGCCTTGAGGCGGTCTTCAAACTCACCGCGGAACTTGGCTCCGGCGATCATGGAGGCGAGATCGAGCGAGACGACACGCTTGTCTTTGAGAATCTCGGGGACGTCGCCGAGGAAGATGCGGCGAGCCAGACCCTCGACGATGGCAGTCTTGCCGACGCCGGGCTCGCCGATGAGGACGGGGTTGTTTTTTGTCCGGCGGCTGAGGACTTGAACGACGCGCCGAATCTCCTCGTCGCGGCCGATCACGGGGTCGAGCTTGCCGCGGCGGGCTAGCTCGGTGAGGTCTTTCGAATACTTGTCGAGGGCCTGGAACTTGCCTTCGGGATGCTGGTCGGTGACACGTTGGGAGCCGCGCACCGAAGTGAGAGCCTTGAGGATAGCGTCGTGCGTGGCTCCGAAGCCCGCGAGCGCAGCCTGCACGGCGTCAGCGCCACCGCCGGCGCGGGCGACCTTCTGGTCGGTGAGGGCGAGGAGAAAGTGCTCGGTGGAGCAAAACTCATCTTTAAAGGACTCAGCCTCGTGGAAGGCCTGATCGAGGACGCGCTGGGTGGCCTGACCGAGATTTGGCTGGGCTCCGCCTTGGACCTTGGGCAGCTTGTCGAGAGCGGTGTTGAGGCCGCTGGCGAGCCGCTCGATCGGGACGCCGACCTTCTCAAGGACAGGTACGACGACCCCTTCGCGATCCTCAAGCAGCGCGGCGAGCAGATGGATGGGCAGAATCTCGGGATTGCCATTGGCGGCGGCGTTGGCGGCAGCATGCTGGACGGCTTCGGTAGCTTTGACGGTCAACTTTTCCCAACGGATGGGCATGGGGTGCTCCTGAGGTTACAGTCAGGGATTTAGACGCGGCTTGAGTGTTTTCGGATGCAGAAATATGAGTCTAACGCGCTCATGTAAAGGTTCTGCTGAAACAGGGGAGCGCACTGCTTGGATTCAAAGCTGGACGTTCCTGTCCGCTCCTCGTGGCTCGCACGCGACGCTGGTCCTATTTTGAGGTAGGGGCAGATCGTAACAATGGTCTGTGCAAAACAGGAACTTTGGAGGAAATGGCGGGCACCGGCTTTCAGTGCGCTTCAGATCTGCTCGAGAGGGCTTATGTTGTTGTTTTGATTGAGAGAAGTTGGAACAAGGTAATCGAACATGCTGATAACGGTCTGGGTTCTACAGAGCGGTGTGAACGTGGGGAGAAATAAGGGATGCACACCTTTTTCCACAACATGCAGTAAGGGCCCCTTTGGCAGGGGCCCTTGTGCGGGTGGTTCATGCGGTAAGGGACAACTACTTGGTAGCAGGCTTGGCCGGGGCCTTCGGGGTGGTGGATGTTGCCGGGCGAGGACGCGCAGAGGCGCCAGGAGCGGACGGCGGGGGCGCCGCGACGCCGGAGCTCGTGTTGTAGGCCATGACAACGGCCTGGGAGACATCGGTGCCCTGGTTGGCCCAGAGGACGTTGCTGGTCTGACCGCCTACGTCGAGCAACAAGGTGAAGCCGTTCTTGGCGCAGTAATCGCGCATGACGATCGAGACCTTCTGGGCAACCTTGCCGAGAGCTTCCTGGAGATCGGTGTTGTAGGCGGTGGTGGCGTCTTCGGCATCGCGGTTTAGCTGCTTTTCCTTGGTATCGATGGTGCGAGCGCGGGAGGCCTTCTCATCGTCGGTCATGGTAGCGGGGGCGGCCTGCAGCTGCTTTTTCAGCGAGTCGAGCTCCTGGGAGGCGGCGTCGATCTGGGATTTCTTCGGCTCGTACTTCTTCTGGAC
>CAXUNW010000183.1:0-5313 GCA_964252505.1 uncultured Acidobacteriaceae bacterium | reverse complement strand
AGGCGGAGAAGCTGGCGGGATGCTACCGCACCTGCCTGGAGATGGCCCTTGAATACGGGGTGAAGAGCATTGCGTTTCCGGCGATCTCGGCGGGAGTTTACCGGTTCCCGAAGGTGCAGGCGGCGAGCATCGCAGTTGAGACCGTGCGGGCGTGTGTGGACGCGAGCGGCGTGGAGCGCGTCGTGTTCTGCTGTTTTGGAGAGGATATGACAAGGGTGTATGTGGAGGCGCTCGCCAGGGGCGCGTAGCCGCGTGGCTAATTGACCGCTGCCTGGCTGCCGAGGCCCAACTCGAGAATCGGAACGAAATCGGGAGTAAGCGGTTGGTGCGCGGAGTGAAGGGCGTTCGCGGAATTTGTTTCGTTCAATTGATCGATGACGGCTCTTTTTGCAGATCGCCGTGGGTGGAAGTGCGGCTGCTGCCTGGCTATGGCATGCTTCGTAGTAGGATCGAACCCACCGAAGCCAACCGTTGATCCAGGAGCCTGTGTGCGTCCCTTTGTCCTAGTTCTCTCGCTGTTTGCCATGACGCTCGCGGGTCGCGGGCAGGCGCCGTTTCAGCCACAGAAGGGGTCCGAGATCCTGTGGGACAGCTTCGGCATTCCGCATCTTTATGCCAAGTCCACGCCGGACCTCTTCTTTCTGTATGGGTATGCGCAGGCCGAGGCCCATGGCAATCTGCTGCTTCAGGTTTATGGAGAATCGCGGGGCCGCGCGGCCGAGTACTTTGACTCGACCGAGGCGAATGTGAAGAGCGACACCTGGGTCTGGACCAACTCGATTCCGACGCGCTCCCAATCGTGGCTGGACCAGCAGACGCCTGAGTTTCGCAGCTACCTGGAGGCGTTTGCCGCGGGGATTAACGCGTACGCCGACAAACATCCGGAGGCGCTTTCGGAGCAGGCGCGGCGCGTCCTTCCGGTTTCTGCGCTTGATCCGATCGCGCACTCGCAGCATTTTGTGCATTTTACGTTTGTAGCGAACCAGCGCCTAGCGGCGCCGGCTCCGGCCCGGCCGGCATCCGCGACGATTGCGGCTCTGCAGCCTAAAGTGGATATCGCGGCGGACGATTCTTCCTTGATCGACGAGGCAGCGGGCTCGAATGGATGGGCGATTGCTCCATCTCACTCCGCAAGCGGCAGGTCGATGCTGCTTGCGAACCCGCATCTTGCATGGGCGGGTGCGCAAACCTACTTCGAGGCTGAACTGAACGCGCCTGGCATCCACATCTACGGGGCGACGCAGGTCGGTCTGCCGGTGCTGCGGTTTGCGTTCAACGATTTTCTGGGTTACACCCACACGGTAAACCCGATCGACGGGGCGGATCTGTACCGCATCAAGGCCGGGACGACACCTGCCGGCGAACCGGGCTTCCTGCTGGATGGCGAGGTGGTTCCCTTCCGCACGCTCGCGCATACCCTGAAGCTGCGTCAGGCGGACGGATCGTTGAAGGAGAAGCCGCTTGAGATCCGGGAAGCTCTCCAGGGACCTATCATCAAAGAAGACGCCGGCGACCCGATTGCGCTGCGCGTCGCCGGGCTGGACCGGCCCTTCATGCTGGAGCAGTACTGGCAGATGTCGACGGCGCACAACTTCAAGGAGTTCGAGACCGCGCTTCGCCGCCTGCAGGCTCCTATGTACAACGTGATGTATGCGGACCGGGATGGACATATCGAGTACCTCTTTGGGGGAACCCTGCCAAAGCGGCCCACCCTTCCGAATGTTCCTCCGGAGCAGGCGCTTGCCTTCTGGGCGGGCATCGTTCCCGGGGATACCACGGCTACGCTCTGGCACTCTTACCTGACCTACGACGAGCTTCCGAAGGTGATCGACCCCCCCAACGGCTATGTGCAGAACACCAACGAGCCGCCGTGGGATGCTGCGTGGCCCAACAACCTGGACCCTGCCAGGTACCCGCCCTATACGGCGCCGGTGTCGATCGTATTCCGCACAGAGCGCAGCCTGCATATGCTGGCGAACCTGGACTCGGCGAACCCGGATCACAAGCTCACGTTTGAGGCGATGCTCGATAAGAAGCTGTCGACGCGGGCAGAGCTGGCAGACCGGATTTTGCCGGATCTTCTTGCCGCGGCCGGGCAGTACGGCACGCCGCAGGCGAAGGAAGCTGCGCAGGTTCTGGCGCACTGGGATCGGATGACGGAGACCGGCTCCCGAGGTGCTGTCCTGTTTTATGCATGGGCCCGCCAGTTTATGGGTCCAAGTCTGGCGAGCCAGGCGAACTTTGCGGTGCCCTATGCGCTTGCCGACCCGATGCATACGCCCCGGGGGTTGAAGGACCCGGCAAGAGCCGCCGCAATGCTGGATGCCGCCGCGACGGAGACGCTCCATGACTTTGCTGCGCTGGACGTGCCCTGGGGCAAGGTGATGCGTTTCCAGATCAACTCGCAGTCCGACGGCAACATCAGCCAGCCCCGGACTCCACCTGTGGATGGCGCCGATCTGCCCGGGAACGGGGGGTACGGGAACCTGGGTATCTTCCGTGTCGTGACGTTTGGTCCGCTTGTGAATGGAGCGCGAACCCCGGTGCATGGCGACGGCTATGTTGCTGCGATCGAGTTCACCTCGCCGCCGCATGCCATGGTGAGTCTTTCGTATGGCAACTCGTCGCAGCCGGGCTCTAAATTTCACACAAATCAGCTTCCGCTTCTGGAAGCCAAGCGTTTGCGCGAAGCTTTACTCAATCGGGCTGCGGTGGAAGCTCATCTCGACCATCGCGTGTCTTTCTAAAGAGGGCGCAGCCCGGGGGATCACGAGATGTGGGACTGGCTCCGGTATTCTAAACGGAGGCGTCTGCAAGTGGGTCGGCCGCGAGCCGGCTGAGGTCCTTGCCCGACCAGACGATTGAGCAGGTGCCGCGGCTGACCTGTCCCTGCGTACAGACGACGACTCCGCCCTTGGGACAGAGCTTCATGCAGCCGACCTGCAACACTCGCAGATCGCTGCCGGCACGTTTTTTCAGGAACTTCTTGACCTTACGCAGTGTTCCCGTCATCTTTTTCTGACACTTTCCGCACGCTAGCAGCAGCGGCCCTTTGCCTGGAACCTGATACTCCCGCAGCCTCTTGCTCATCCTGCACCTCTGCTTCCTTCAGATGCCTGTGATGAGCCGGCACTCTGTTTTGATCTATACGGCGTCCTTATGGCTGCCCTGGATCACAGAGTGTCCGGTTGCATCCTTATAGAGACGGGGTTGAAGCGATGGGCGGTGCGGGTTTGCGGTTGGTGGACGACGCGGGGTACCAGGCGGCGGCCCAGGTGACTGGCATATTGCAGGAGGCGGGGTTTGCGGCGTATTTCGCGGGCGGGTGTGTCCGGGATCTGCTGCTTGGGCGTACGCCCGATGACTACGATGTGGCGACCTCGGCGACTCCGGAGCAGGTGATGGAGGTCTTCAGCGCAGCAGGGCGAAGGACGATGGCGGTAGGGGCTCATTTCGGAGTGGTGCTGGTGTGTGGGGAGGGGCAGGCGGGTGCGGTTGAGGTGGCTACCTTCCGGCACGACGGGGCGTACACGGACGGAAGGAGGCCGGATGCGGTGCGGTTTTCTCGCGAGGCGCGGGAGGATGTGGCGCGGCGCGACTTCACGATCAACGGGATGCTGCTGGATGTGGCGGCGTTTGAACGGGACTGGGATCTGGATGGAGCGGTGCTGGATTTTGTGGGGGGCAGGGCTGATCTAGCGGCGGGTGTGCTGCGGGCGATTGGGGACGCGGCGATTCGATTTGAGGAGGACAAGCTGCGGATGCTGCGTGGTGTCCGGTTCGCGGCGCGGCTAGGGTTTGCGGTCGAGGCGGGGACGTTTTCGGCGATGCGGGCGCTGGCCCGAACGATTGGGCAGGTGAGCTGCGAACGGACGCGGGACGAGCTGACGCGGATGCTGACGGAAGGCCAGGCGCGAGTGGCGTTCGAACTGCTCGATGCAAGCGGACTGCTGGCGGAGGTGGTGCCGGAAGCGGTGAGGATGCATAGGGTGGAGCAGCCTCCGGAGTTTCACCCCGAGGGGGATGTCTGGGTGCACACGATGATGATGCTGGAGATGTTGCCGGCGGGGTGTGCCGGGACGCTGGCCTGGGGGACGCTGCTGCACGATGTGGGGAAGCCGGCGACCTTTCAGGCTCCGCAAGGACCAGGGGACCGAATACGGTTCAACGGGCATGTAGAGGTGGGTGTGCGGATTGCGGAGGTGGTGCTCGCACGGCTGCGGTTCTCAGGGGAGGATACGGAGCAGATTCTGGCCTTGGTGCGGAACCATATGCGCTTTGGGGATGTGGGGCGAATGAAGCGATCAACCCTGACCAGGTTTTTGCGGCTGCCGCGGTTTGAGGAGCATTTGGCGTTGCACCGGATGGACTGCCTGTGCTCGCACGGAGGGCTGGGGATGTATGAGTTGGCGAAGCGGGAGTATGAAGCGGCTCCGGTGGAGGCGCTGCGACCGGTTTTGCTGGTGACGGGCAAGAGCCTGATAGAGGCAGGTTACAGGCCGGGGCCAAGATTCAAGGAGATGCTGGTGGCAGCAGAGGATGCGCAGTTGGAAGGAACGATTGCAACGACGGACGAGGGCCTGGTACTGCTACAGGCCAAGTTTGGGGGGCTTGAGGGATGGATGTTCTGGTGATTGGAGCAGGAATGGCAGGGCTGACGACAGCCCGGACTTTAGCGGAAGCGGGGCTGCGGGTGCAGGTTCTGGAGGCGACCCAACGGGTCGGTGGCCGGGTGAGAACGGTGCGGGCGCACGGCGTCGCCATTGAGTTAGGGGCGGAGTTTGTGCATGGCCGGCCGGAGGAGTTGCTGGGGCTGATCGCAGAGGCCGGCCTGCACGTGTATGAGCGGACAGGGGAGTTTCTGCGGGAGGACAGGGGAAGATTGGTGAGCGGCGACGAGGACGATCGGCTTGAGGTTTTGGAGGGCTTGAAGGACTACGACGATGCGGACTGCTCGTTTGCCGACTATGTCGAGCGGCTGGGATGCGGAGAAGAGCAGCGGGTTGCGGCGATGGGGTATGTGGAGGGGTTCAACGCGGCGGACGCGCGCGAGGTGAGCGTGCTGGCGCTGGGGCGGCAACAGCGTGCGGAAGATGCTATTGATGGCGATCGGGTGTGGCGGGTGCGGGAAGGATATGACCGGGTGACGGAGTATGTACGCGAGCGAGCGGAGGCGGCGGGAGCGGAGTTTGTGTTTGGCGCGAGCGCGGCAGAGGTGCTGTGGGAGCGGGGCGCGGTGCGCGTGAGAGACGAGGCGGGGCGGGTGTTTGAGGCAGCGCGCGCGGTGATCGGGGTGCCGCTGAAGGTATTGCA
>CAXUNW010000182.1:0-5344 GCA_964252505.1 uncultured Acidobacteriaceae bacterium | reverse complement strand
GTGCTGCGTAGGGCGATCGAACGGGCTGGGGAGCTTGAAGAGGCGCTGCTGGGGCGGACCAAAGAACTGGAGGCGGCGGGGTATCACGCGCAGGTTCTGGTGGTGAAGGGGCACTCGCTGCTGTTTTTGGTGGATGAGACGACCGGGGCGAGGTCGGCGCTGCGACGGGTCGACGGCAGCTGGAAGGCGGGCGGACGGGGGTATACAACGGAGGAGTTGCTGGGGATTCTGGAGACGGCTCCGGAGCGGGTGAGTCCAAATGCGCTGCTGCGACCGGTCTTTCAGGATGCGATCCTGCCCACCGCGGCGTATATTGGCGGGCCGGCAGAGGTGGCCTACTTTGCGCAGAGCGAGGTGGTGTACCGGGTTGTGCTGGGTCGGGTGACTCCGGTGCTGGCACGGTTTTCGGCGACGCTGGTAGAGCCGGCGATGGCTTCGGCGCTTGATCGGCATGAACTGCGGATGCCTGGGGTGCTGACGACGGTAGATGAGCTGGCGCAGCGGCTGGGTGCGCGGGCGATGCCGATTGCGGGTAAGCGGAAGCTGGCGGCGGTGGGGAACGCGATGGATGTGGAGCTCACGGCGCTGACGGAGTATCTGGGGGCTATGGACGAGAGCCTGGGGCGGTCAGCGGCGGTTTCGGGGTCGAAGATGCGGTACCAGATGAACCGGCTGCGGCGGATGGCGGCGTCGTTCGAGCTGCAGAAGGAGGCGAGTCTGCGGAAGCACGCGGAGGCGCTGGTGCTGAACCTGTTTCCGGATGGGCATCCGCAGGAGCGGGTGATTGGGGGAATATGGTTTTTGGCGCGATATGGGGAAGGGCTGGTGGACCGGCTGGTGGCGGAGGCAGGCGATTGGTGCGGGGGGCATGTGGTGGTCCGGCTCTAAGCGCTGCATTTAGAATGGCGGCTGGGGTGTTGGTTTAGGGGGCTTGCCATGGGGTTGAAGGACGAGACGTTTGAGGTTGCATGCCCGGACTGCGGGGCAATGCTGAAGATCGATGTGGGGACGCGAGCCGTAATAGGGCATGTGGCTGCCCCACGCAAGCGAATGTTCGAGGACCTTACCGAAGCAGCGGCGGCGCTGCGTGAGGCGGACAGCCGGCGGGACAGCCTGTTCCGGCAGTCGGTGGATGCGGAGCGGAATAAGGAAGACGTGCTGGCGAAGAAGTTTGCGGAGGCGGTGAAGAAGGCGAAGGAAAGCCCGGTCACGGAGCGGCCGCTGCGGGAGTTCGATCTGGATTAAAGTGGCCGGATCCAACTGGCCGGGCGTCTGATGTTCTACTTAGTTGGCGGTACGATCATGGATATAGCTAGTGTTGAAGCCTTAACTGGGTTATGTGATCGTTGAGAGAATCGATACAGGAAGAGAGAGCAACTGAATTCACGGCCTGCCTGTCCCTTTCACAGCGCTTTGAAGAAGATTCCGCAGCGTATAGCTGCGAGGTTATTTCCGGCCTGAGCGAGCTTCCTTGAGGCATTGTCCTTCGAACGCCGGTCCAATATCCATCTTCGGCTGTTAGGCGCCCTTGAGCCTCCTCCAAACGTGAAAGAAGTTCCGAATCCAACTCCGTGCGGTTCGTCATGGTCTTAGTCTCCGGCGTTGAAGAGTTGAGGTTAGACGAATCCCTTGAAGGACTCGCCTGTGGATAGCCTCTGTGGACGTCGGTCCGGATCTGGTCGCGACTTGGTTGTGGGGAGGCTTGAAGAACATTCACATCGGCGCGGCGCGATTCGTTGTTATAGGTGGCCACGATGGCGATGGGTGAAGGATAGTTGGGTACTGCGACGGCCTGCGAGTACCCGGTCCCCATAGTTTGGCCTTGCGGAACCAGAGCGTTGCCATCCACAGTAAGGATTGCCGGATCGCTCGAAGTTAGGTCGACCGACACTCCCCCTTTTGGAGCAGGACGGTCTAACTCCACAGTAACGGTAAGTCTTCCGCCCATCCGTACAGGAATCGGCTTCACCTGAATTCGCTGCAGGACCGGGTTGGCGGAGCTAGACTGGGGCTGCGGAGCCGGGTTAGCTTCGTGAAAATGCAGCCAAAGCCCCAAAGCGGTGACTGCCGGAGCCGCAATCGCTCCGAAGGCTATGAGCCAATTGGGAAGGTGATGTGTTTTCAGGGGTTTGAGTCTCCCGGGTGCAATGACCCTGTATCTTCGTACGCGAAACGTCTCGGACCTCTTCCCATGCACGGTAGTTTCGGCGCCATACTGGCACCGCTCCTCCTCCGCCAGGACGGCGAACGTAGGCGAATCGATGAGAGTTTCGCCGGGTTGAGCCGCGGTTTGGAGGCGGACGGCATCGGAGATCGCGATTCCGGCATACCTGCTGCTTCCATTCACCCCATCTTCGCGGCTGACTTCGCCTGTAGCGATGCCGACCCGAAAATGACGGGTAGCACTCTGCTCGGTTCGTGCCCGGTTGTGCCTTTCTGCCGCAATATGCAATTGCTCTGCAAAGAGATGTGCATTGGTAGGAGAATGGAAAACCAGAATGGCCCCGTCACCGGTCTCAGCTACCCTGCTGAAATCTTCGGGTGAAGAAAGGGAGCCCAGGGCACGTTCAACTATCGCCTGAATCTGCCGGTTCAGGTCAGACACGGCCGCTGCTCCAGTGTTTTGCTCAAGCAGGCGGGCGAGGGTACTGTATCCCACCAAGTCAGCGACCACTACTGTTTCATGAACAGGTCTGGACTCGCGAGCCGAAGATTTTGGTTCCGCTTGCATGTGAGACCTCTGCGGTTGGCTTGACACGGCCGATTCACCGCCGGGCGACGCAAGGTTGACGAGGACTATAGAGAACTACTTTTCAGCGGCTATGACTTCGTCGCCAGCTTTCGGCACCGCATCGGCACCCTTCGCGGTAGGTGTCGGGACACACTTTCCAGCGGCCGAGGCTTCTTCCACGGCGCTTACGGTGAGGCTACATATCGTCTTATGACGTTGTATTGGATGTCCCATTCCATCCTTCAGGCCAGTGTCACTACTACGTCGCACCGAGTAACGGTCCCCAACCTTTACATTCGAAGCCAAGCCCTGATCAAAGTAGGTGAGTCCGTCGACAACTCCTACAAGTTTCGCTGGATTTAGCTTCGTCTCTACCGCGGGCATAGGCTTGCGAATAATCATTATAGGTTGAATGGTTGCGGCCAGCGGGCTTACTTGTGTGGACAGTTGCTTCGCGACCTCTTCCGCAGCTTGATCAACCAATTTGCGGAGCGCCTGATCCTGGTTCTTCAGCGCGCTTGTGTTGTCAAATCCAAGACCATTTTTCGGGTTGAGAGGGTTCTTCATGTAGGTATTGTCGGCGGCCAATACGCCGTTCTGATCGTTACTGGCTGACGGTGCCAGCAGTATGGACCCTTTCTCTACGCTGATCAGACGAGCGGTCACCTTTAGACTGACGGCACCGTCGATCTCATGGACTTTCCGGTAGACATAGTTCTTGGTGGACTCGTTTGCATTTGCATTAAAGGCATCAACTTGTCCGGCGACTACCATATCGACCGTACCCATCAGTCCGCTTTTCGCCGCCCCTGCGGAATCATAGTTAGGATCGTACTTAAGGTTCTTCTCGGCCAAGAGGCGATCGACATACTGTCGATCGTAAACAATGAAGGCCCCATTCGTAGTGAGTTTTGAGATCAGCAGGTCTGCAACCTTGGTGCCGATACTCATATCCTTGTTAGCCGTCGTGCGGTCATCGAAAGGAAAGACCGCGATGCGCGGCTTAGCTGGTTCTGTCTGGGCCAAGCCAGCAGAGGCGATAACAAGAGAAGCTGCAACGTAAAGTGAAAGGTAAAAAGGGAACTTTGAACGGATGGTTCTCATGGGGTCGCTCCTGTTCAGGCTCTTATTCGATTGGACTGCGCATCAATTGACGGAGCAGCAAGGAAGACGGGGAATGGCCTATACAAGCTGTTCGCGCGGTTGGCTCGTTTCCAACTGGTAAAAAGTTCAGCGTTAGTAAATAAATACCAAAACAAGTACGTTCGCGTGGGGTTAATGGATGTTCTTTTTTGATCTAAAGCCGCCGGGCTTCCAATCTATTAGGAAACAGCAGAATTCTCAAGATAAATGTCATCGGCGGATGAATTATCGACCGGAGGTGGGCGGAAGTTCGCGGATCTTGAGGTTGCGGAAGGAGACTGGGAAGCCGTGGTCTTGGAGGACGATGGGGGTGTTGTGCATAGCGGCGAAGCCGGGGTAGACCTTGAACTTGCTGTCTGCGATGAGTTGCTGGAAGGCGGAACTGTCGCGATCGAACTCGAGCACCTTGACGCCGTTGAGCCAGTGCTCACAGTGGGCGCCGCGGACGAGGATGCGGGCGGTGTTCCACTGGCCTACCGGGTGGATCGGTTTGGTCTGGTCGGCGGTTCCGGCGGCGGGGATGAGGTCGTAGAGCGAGGCGACCGTACGATCGCCGTTTTTGCCTCGCTGGGCGTCTGGGTGGAGGGCGTCGTCGAGGATCTGATACTCGTAGCCGACCGGGGAGCCAGGGCCCTTTTTGAGGTCCAGGTTGACGAGGTAGAGGATGCCGCTATTCGCGCCGGCGGTAACGCGGAAGTCGGCGGTGAGTTCGTAGTCGGCGTAGGTCCGGGCTGTCATGATATCGCCGGCATCGCCGCCTTCCTTGCCTCCGGTGTCGGTGACGCTGAGGGTTCCGTCCTTGATCTCCCAGCCGGTGGCAGGAAACGGGCCGCCGCGCTCGCTGACCCAACCGGTGGTGGTGCGGCCGTCCCAGAGGAGACGCCAGCCGGCGGCCTTTTCCTGCGGTGAGAGGACATTGGGCACTTGCGCGTGGGCAGTGGCGCAGACAAGCGACAGAACGAGGAGCAGACGGGGTAGACTCATGGCTCCCTACGATACATGGGCGCGACGCATGGCTGCGCCGGACCAGGGCAGATGCGGCGGCGGCGCGTTTGCAGCAGGGCGTTCGCGGTAAACTTTGGGTATGCCTCCTATTTTGAATGCACAAGGGCTGACGAAGGCCTTTGGCGCGAATGCGTTGTTTGAAGAGATTGCGTTTACGGTCAGCGATGGCGACCGGATTGGGTTGATTGGGCCGAATGGCGCGGGGAAGTCGACGTTACTGTCTGTGCTGGCGGGGGAGCAGGAGGCGGACGCCGGGGAGGTTGCGGCCCGCAAGCGGACGCGGCTGGGGTATGTGAAGCAGGAGTCCACGTATGCGGCGGGCGTGACTATCCGTGGGGTGCTTGAGGAGGCGCTGGCGCGGGCCAGGGTGGCGGAGGGGGAGCGTGAGGGGCGGATCCGGGAGACTTCCGGGCGGACTGGGTTCCCGTCTCTCGAAGTGGAGGCGGCGACGCTGAGCGGGGGATG
>CAXUNW010000181.1:0-5355 GCA_964252505.1 uncultured Acidobacteriaceae bacterium | reverse complement strand
CACCCCCCCCTTCCCCCTGGGCGAAAAGGTGGACGACCCCATCTCTATGTACCTTGCCGACGTCTATTCGGTCGCCGCCTCGCTCGCGGGCATCTGCGGCATCTCAGTCCCCTGCGGGCAGACGACGAGCGGCTTGCCCATCGGCGTTCAGGTGATGGCGCGCCACTTCGGCGAGGCCACCCTGCTGCGTGCAGCCCACGCCATTGAAACCGCGCAGAACCAATGACCCGACCCAGAAGAGCATCCTTTCCGTAAGCTCCGGCCTCATAAGACCTATGCAAGCCACCGCACGCGCAGCCGGCGATCTGCCTGAAGAGGCGCACGAGCAAGATCCACCGCTTTCCCTATGGTTTTGGATCGCGCCCTTCCTCTTGCTTCTCATCTTTGTGACCGCATTTGCAATTCACCGTCAGGCGGCTATCCCCCGCCCCGTAGCCGCCATCGATGCCTTGCCCGCACTTGGAGTCGTCCAATTCGACTCCGGCGCATCCACCCTGACTCCCGACGGGCAGGCAGCCCTCGACCGGGCCGCCGATGCCATGCGCGGCAACCCGAACATTCGCCTGCGGCTGGAAGGTTATGAGGCTCCGCGTCCGAAGGCCAGGAAGAAGGATCGTCGCATCGACCCGCTCACGCTGCAACGGGTCCTTGCCGTCGAGAACTATCTGGACGCCAAGGGGATCGAGCGTACCCGGGTCACCGGCGGCAAACTACGCCACTCTCTCCCGAACCCGACAGCACTGGCCGGGCCTAACGGCGATCGATACCCTGCAGAACTCTATGCCCAGTAGCGCCGCGGGGCGGGTCCGTTCTCACCTCGTTGCCCCACTCGTAGCCCTCGCCGTCCTGTTCTCCGCACGCGGCGTCAGAGCTGCGGCCAACCCATGCACATCGCTGCGGAACCACGAAGTCCCTGCGGCGGACATAGCTCTTCCTACCCACGGGGCCTTGGTACACACGGCGAAGCGGATGGGCGGCCCCGGCGGAGGCTTCTGCAAGATCCTGGGCGATATTCGCTCCGTTGACGCCCACGCCCACCCAATCCGCTTCGAGGTCAACCTTCCCGAGAGCTGGAACCGCAAAGCCGTGCAGTTTGGCGGCGGGGCCTTCGATGGATATCTGCATGAATCGGACGGGTTGCGCCAGACGGTCGTCGGCGACAAACGGCAGCCCGCCCCGCTTGCGCGCGGCTATGCAACCTTCGGCAGCGACTCCGGCCACCATCACCATTATTTCCTTCTTCCCGATATCGTCAACTCTCTAAGTGCCCGCTTCGCCCTCAACGAAGAGGAGCGCAAAAACTTCGCCTCCGAGAGCCTGAAGAAGACCCACGATGTTGCAATCTCCTTGATGAGGGCCCGCTATGCCGAAGCGCCGACCCGCATGTACTTCGTCGGCGGCTCAACCGGCGGCCGCGAAGCCATGATGGTCGTCGACCGGTGGCCCGCCGATTACGACGGGGTGCTCGCTGCCTATGCCGCCTGGAACCAGATCGAGAGCGACCTTCAGTTCATCCGCGTCTCCCAGGCCATGTACCGGAAGTATCCCGACGGCCAGTCCGGCTGGCTTCCCCCGGCCACCACAAAGCTCCTCCGCAACGCTGTCCTTGACGCGTGCGACGCGCGGGATGGGCTCAAGGACGGCATCGTCAGCAATCCCGCGGCCTGCCACTTCGACGACGCCGTGCTTCGCTGCCCAGATGGCAAACCCCACAAGGGCTGCCTTTCGGACGCGCAGCAGAGAACCATCTCCGCCTTCATCACCCCACAGGTGTCCGACTTCAAGGTCGCCAGCGGCCTGAACTTGGAGCCCGGATTCAACACGCTGCGGGGCGCCGATCTCGTGGGCAACATGGGCGTCCTCCACCACCCTTTCCATCCGCCCATCCCTCTGCTCAACTCGTTCTACTATCTCGTCGGCGACGGCGTCCTTCGCTTCTTCCTCACAGGCGATAAGCATTTTGACTCCCTCAGCTTTGACACGAAATCGGGCGGCCGCTGGGTTCCGGGCATCCTGCAGCAATCCGCCGAGGACGATGCAGGTCTCGCGGACCTCACGCCATTCGCGGCGCACGGGGGCAAGCTCCTCCTGGTCCACGGAACTGCCGATTCCACCATCCCCACCGACGCCTCGGTGCTGCTCTACCAGCGCATCGTCGAGGCCATGGGCCAGCCGCAGGCCGACGGCTTTCTGCGGCTCTATCTTATCCCCGGCTACGGGCATGGGCGAGGTGTCTTCAACGCCGGCTTTGACACCGTCGGCGTGCTGGATGCGTGGGCGGACCGCCAGCAGGCACCCGTCAACATGGTGGCAACCGATCAGAACAAAGACGCCAGCCGCACTCGCCCACTATGCGCCTGGCCCAATTGGCCGCGCTATACGGGCGGCGACATCAGCCGCGCCGAAAGCTTTACCTGCGAAGCTCCCACCGACCCCGTCGCGGCCAAAAGGTTGCGCGCAACCCGTTTGCCATGAGGGGGTTCAGTCAGAGGTACGCAGGAGGAACACCATGAACGCCAAAACCATGAAGGGACTCATCACCAAGCTGGCCGTTACCGGAGCACTTGCCGGCGCAGTCGTTCTCGCATCTCCTACCCAGGCTCAGGCGCAGGGCTTCGCCATCCAGTTTGGCGTCGGTCATCCCTCCTACGCGCCCGCATACGGCCCCGGCTTCTACGCCGAGCAGCGTCGCGACGACTTCATCCGCCACGAGGAGTTTCTCCGTCACGAGCGGTGGGAGCACGAGCGCTGGGAGCGCGAACATGCCTTCGGTCCTGTCTATCCGGGTCGCGGCTACGCTCCGGCCTATGGCGTCTACCGTCGCTAAGCCCGCTACGCAAAGACTAACGACGCGTGCGAAAGCTGACAACAGAGGGCCGGTAGCGGATCGTTCCGCCCGGCCTTCCTCCCTTAAGACAGTTCCACAATCGCCAGTGGCTGGAAGTACCGCTCCTCGGGGTAAGCGCAGCCAAGGCACATGGTCTTGCCCGCAAACATCCCGGAAGCCGGAACAATCTCACGGTCGTAGCTGATTCCTTCTCCACACCCCGCGCACAGGATGCGCCCGCTCTTGTACCCGGGCATCTCCCGCGCTTCTACTGTCACCGCAACCCACTCTACGCGAAACAACTCCGCATCCGGCATCTCGCGATAGGCCGTCATCTGCTGCCGGTTCTTATCGGCAATCTCCGGATACAGCTCTCGCGCCCGCTGCTTGGATGATTCCACAGCCGCCACCCGCACCGCGCGGCCTCCTGCAACGGGCGCAGGATCATCCGCCCGCGTCCCCAGATCGACGAAGGTGGCCGCCATCTTGCCCCAGTCACGAAACTTCAGCGCCCGCTTGCCCAGGCGGCACCCTGTCACAACCCCGATCGCATCCGTCGCGCACCGATCGATTTCGATATAGGTCACCAGCCGCTTGCGGTCGCGCGCCGACTCCAGCCCGCGTGGATCGTCGATCCCCAGCAGCCGGCAGCCCAGCAGCGCCATCCGCACGCCCAGAATTTGCCCTGCGCATAGATGCCCATGCGCGCGCTCGGCCTCACCCAGAAGAATCTCGAAACTCTGCATTCCTCCATGCTAACCGCAGCGCGTACCGGGCCCTGGATTAGGCCGCTTCAACTCCCAGGCACTCGATCAGCTTCTGCCGCACGTCCGCCGGAACGAAAGGCTTCACGATGTAGCCGTTGGCGCCCTTCTGTACCGCGCTCAGCACGCTGTCTTCGCCGCCTTCGGTGGTCACCATCACAACAGGCATTGCGTTCCACTCCGCACGGTTGCGCACATTCGCCAGCAGCTCAAAGCCATCCATCACAGGCATGTTCACATCGCTTAGCATCACGCTGATCTTGTTCGCCTCAAGCACCGTCAAGGCCTCGGCGCCGTTAACCGCCTCAAAGATCGTCTGGACCGGAACCCCCGAATCGTTGACGATGCGCCGGAGCATCTTGCGAATGAGGGGTGAGTCATCTACAAGCAGAATGTTGAACATGGTGAATCTCCTAGGGAAAATGCATCGTCGGTTGACGGTTGGCCTGCTCGTCTCTCTGCTCGAACCAGGCGTTGCAGCGTGCAATCTCGTTTGGGTTACTTCAATGTTGGGGTCGTCTCTGGTCTTCGCTTCTCTTCCGACCGCATAATGCTCAGCTTTACCTGGAAGTTGTATTCGCCCACCCGCACGGGAATCGTTGTCATCCCGGTTCCTGCGTTGTACATCCCCACGTTGGTGCCGCAGATCACGGTCGGCGTACTCATGCCCATATACCCCAGCGACTCTTCCAGTGCAGTCTTCATCGTGCCGAAGATGATGTTTGACATCTCCGCCACAGCGTCCATCCCATCATCCTTCAGGGCACTGTCGTCCACCCCAAGCATCAGGTTGGACATCTCGCAAGCCAGGCCCGGCGTGCACTCCAGGATGCCGGTTCCCTTCCAGTTGCCCATCAACCCGATCAAGCCTGCAACGATGAAAGGCGCTTCTTCTGCAGGGGCGTCTGTGGCCACTGCAATCTCGGCCGGCAGCCCGATCATTGCGCTGAACGAGGCCTTGATGGAGGAGCTCAGAGCATTCAGCGCCAGCGCTGTCACGACCGCCGGGTTGTTCAGACTATCGTCCACAACTCTCCTCGCTCGCTCCCGGGTAAAAACACCCGACCGCGCACGTTCTGCTCCGCCGGGGCATGCGGGCGCCCCCGACGAGGGAGCCTTCCTCGTCCCGCATCGTTCCAGCGTGCGGGCCCTGGGCGTAGGCGCTTGTATTTCCCGTGTACAGACCGTCTATCGGCAGCCGCCCGGAAGACGTTATCGCCCGCCCAAACATTCATGCAATGACGTTTTTGGCGGTCCTTGCCCATTCATGTTGCGCAGGTCTCTGCCGATGAGCGCACTAACGGCAGAACGGAGTCCCTCGCCGGTGAAACCTATGGAAATTGACGAAGATCTTCGAGAGTTCCTCATCGAGAGCAGCGAGAACCTGGCTAACCTCGATCGCGAGATCGTTCAGTTGGAGCAGGCTCCTGGCGACTACGCGCTCATCTCCAGCGTCTTCCGCACCATCCACTCAATCAAGGGAACCTGCGGCTTCTTCGGCTTCGAACGTCTCGGCTCCCTCGCCCACGTCACCGAAAACATCCTTAGCCAGGTTCGCGAGCGCAAGCGCGAGCTCACCCCCGAGCTGATCTCGATAATCCTCGAGTCCGTCGACGAGATCAAGATCATGCTTGCCAGCATCGAGTCCGTCGGCAACGAAGGCGAGGAGCGCACCGTCTCGCTCCGCGCCCGCCTCGATCAGACCCACAAAGAGGTCGACACCCCCAAACCCGCAGCCGCCGCACAGCCCGCGGCCGCCGTGGT
>CAXUNW010000180.1:0-5363 GCA_964252505.1 uncultured Acidobacteriaceae bacterium | reverse complement strand
ATGAGGAGCCGAGCGGGGGTCATGAAGGGCCTTCTAGCGGAGAGTTTGGATGTAGGCCATGAGGTTGTGGATGTCGGCGTCGGTGTACTTGTCGAAGAGCTCGACGTGGGCGTGAGCCGGGTTGTCCACTTTGAATTGGACGGCGGCGGTGGGCCAGGAGCGGTATTTGCCGGCGGGGTCGGTGAGGGCGATGGTGAACTCATCCTGATAGGCGAGGGGTCCGGTGACGGGTCCTTGCGGGGTGGTGACGGTGACGGTGGATTTGACGCCGCGGGGGGCGAGCATCTGCTGCTCGAGCTTGAGGCCCTCGTAGCGGGTGGCGACGCCGGCGAGGTTTCCGGTGGCCGAGTGGCATTTGACGCAGCCTCCGGGGCCGTCGAAGTAGGCTTTGCCGGCGGCTACGTCGCCAGTCTGGAGGTCGGAGATGTCGACGCCTTTGCGGACGCCGGTCTGGGCCATGGCCTTGTCCTGCTGGGAGTGGACGAAGGCGACGAGGCTGGTGACCTGATCGTCGGGGAGGCTGAAGCGGGGCATGCCCTTTTCGAGGCGACCGTTGCGGATGATGGTTCCGATGTTTTCACCGGCTTTATCAGCGGCGACGAAGCTGGAGCGGGTGAGGTCGGGGCCGGACTCACCGCCGCCGGCGTCTTTGCCGTGGCAGAAGGCGCAGTTCTGGAGGAAGAGGGAGCCCCCGGCGTCGATGGCGGCCGGGGAGTAGGCCTGGTGGACGGGTAGAGGTCCTTGCGAGCCGACGCCGCGCTGGGGGGCGCGGGCGCGGGCGGTGGGCTGGAGCAAGGCGGCGGCCGCGATGAGGAGGGCGGTGAGGCCAATGGCAGGCTTCAGGGCGGAGGAGCGGAGGTCAATGGACGTCATGAGGGAACCCACTTCTATAGGACCACACTTGAGGACTGCGGTGCGGGCGGTGGCCGGCGCCTGGGAGCGCCGGCCCGGGTTGAGCCGGTGGTTAGAAGCGAAGGCGAAGGACGAACTCCATGGTTCTGGGGTCCGTGGTGGCGGTTACCTGGCCGAAGCTGTTCTGGAAGGCTCCGGTAGAGCTGAAGTTGGTCTGGTAGGTTCCGTTGGTTTGCGCGGAGCCGAGGGTTCCGTTGATGGTGAAGGGCGAGAGGTGGTTGGGGACGTTGAACATCTCGGCGCGGAACTCCATGACGAGGGCTTCGCGGAACGAGACATTTTTCTGGAGGGCTGAATCCCAGTTGTCGAAGAGGGGTCCCTTGATGGCGTCGTAGCCGAGATTGCCATAGGTTCCGGGTGCCGGGATGGCGAAGGAAGCGGGATTGAGGTACTGCTTGCCGCTGCCGGGGAGATAAGGGTTGCCGACCAGGTTGGGGCGCTGGGCGACGCTGGAGGTGGTGACCAGGTTGCCGGCGACGGACTGGCCGGAGGGCTGAATGACGTTGATGGGCAAGCCGCTGGCGATGCGGGTGATGCCGGAGAGCTGCCAGCCGCCGAGGATCTGCTTGTACCAGGTGCGGTCATGAAGCCAGAAGGGAAGAGGGTAGACGTAGCTGGCGACGAAGATCTTGCGCTGGTTGTAGTTGGCTTCGCCATAGTCGGCATAGAGGTTGGTGCTGTCCTGCGGCTGATAGTTGTAGGCGGAGCCGTTGGTCAGATTCTGCGACCAGGTGTAGGCCACGGAGACGAGGCCGCCGGTGCTGAAGCGGGTTTGCAGGCGCGCCTGGAGGGAGTTGTAGTTTTCGTGGGCGCCGTTGGTGTACTCGAGGATCTCGGCGTAGCCCTTGTATGGGCGAAGGGCGTTGGGATACTTGACCGTGGGGTTGGCCTGCTGGATGCCGGCGGGACCCTGGTTGATGTCTCGGACCCAGGTCAGGTTTGTGGAGCGGGACCCCACATAGTTGACCTCGGTTGAGGTGTTGCTGAACAGCTTGCGCTGGATACCCAGGCTGTAGTTGTGAATGCGGGGCGGCACGAGATTCCTATCGGCTGAGTTGCTGATGTTCTGGGGCACTCCGTTGGCGCCCGAGCCGCCCAGACCGTCCGCATTGCCGGAGGTGAGGCTGGCGTTGGCGATGAACGGCAGCTGGGAAGAAGCACCGTAGATGTAGTTGCCTTCGACGCGCTCGTAGGACATGCCGTAGCCGGCGTGGAGGACGGTGGTCTGCCGGCCGGTGAGATCGTAGGCGAAGCCGACACGCGGGGCGAAGGTGTTGAAGGAGGTGTTGATGATGCCGCCCGGCAGACCGTGAAAGAGCGACTGCACGGCCGGGTTGTTGTAGACGGACGCCGGGACCACCTGCTTGGCCTTATCGGAGAACCCGGTCCCCGGCAGGATCAGTCCGTTGTAAGGTGCCGGAGCGGAGGTGATGAAGCCGTTGGTAAACGCGTCGACGGTCGCTGCCTTTGTGGGATCGTAAAAGTTGGGATCGAAGAAGGCGGTGTTGTTGGGCCAGCTTGCAATGGGTGGCATGTACTGCCAACGGAGGCCGATGTTGGCGGTGAGGCGGCGGCTGACCGTCCAGTCATCCTGCAGGTAGGTTTCGAACTGGGGGAAGCGAGCCTGGATCTGGGGAATGGCGCTGCCCTCCGTGTAGGCGGTGAAGTTGCCGGCGACGAGGCTGGCGATGCTGCCGAAGGTAAACGCGCCGTTCAACTGAGGCGGCGCAGTCTGATTTTTGCGGGCGCGCCAGAAGTAGGCACCGGCCTTGAGGGAGTGGTTTCCGAGGACGCGCGAGAAATCGTCCTTGATGGCGTAGATGCGCTGTGAGTTGTCAAACTGGCGCGGTGTGAATCCTGGATTGCCGTAGCCCGAGATTGTGATCTGCGGGATATAGGCCGACGCGTTGTAGAGGGTTGCGTAGGTGAGGCCAAAGTCGGATCGCAGGACCTTGATGTTGCCGAACTGGGGGTTCGGGCGGATGTTGCCTCCCTCGTTGATAACGTTTCCGGACCAGGATCCGGTTGCGATGTTCACACTTTTGGCGTTGAAGGTATGAGTCCACTGTACGGAGGAGGTGAGGCCCGGGATAGTGCGGTCGTAGATGAGGTAGTTGGTGGGATTGCCGACGTTGAAGGTGCTGTCGTGTACGAAGTGGCCGCTGATCTGGTTCTTCTCGTTGATGTTGTAGTCGATCTTGAAGAGGTACTCGGACTGATTGTTGTTGCCGAGGCTGAGATAGCCAAAGTTTCCAGTCAGCGCGGTAGGCGATCCGGCAGGCGGTGCGACGGTGAGGATAGATGCGGCAAGCGCCCTGCCGGTGGCGGTTGAGGGACCGGTAGCGATGGCGTTGGTGATGGCATAGGTGGTGGGGACTGAAACGTTGGTCACAGTGGAGGTGCGAAGCCGCTTGTACTCCTGAGCGGCAAAGAAGAAGAGCTTCTCGCGGTTCTGGTTGAAGTGGTTGGGGATCCAGATGGGTCCACCAATGGTGTAGCCGAAGTCGTTATAGCGTAGAGGCGGCTTCAGGAAGGGCTGGGTCGACTGATAGGTGCTGATGGCCCGGAAGGGGAAGGCCTGCACGGCATCGTTGCGGAGGTACTCGTAGGCGTTGCCGTGGAAGTTGCGGCCGCCGCTCTTGATGGCGACGGAGATGGTAGCGCCTGAGCTTCCGCCATAGCTGGCATCGTAGCTGGAGGCTGCGTTGCGGAATTCCTGCAGCGAATCCGGCGAGATATTGACGAAGTTATTGCCGCCACCGCCGTTGTCTTTGTTATCTACGCCATCGATAAAGTAGTTGGCGGAGTCGGTGCGAACGCCGTTGACGGACTGGGAGCTTCCGCTGACGCCGTAGGTGCCAAAGAGAGCGAAGCCGCTGGCGATGGTCTGGGAGACGCCAGGCTGGAGCGTGAGGAGCTGGATGTAGTTGCGGCCGTTGAGCTGGATCTGGGTGGCTTCGGTGCTGGTGACGACGCCGCCGATCTCGGCGCTGGTGGTCTGGATGGCGGCGGTATCGGCCTTGACTTCGACGGATTCGGTGGTCTGTCCGATGGACAACTGGACGAGCACGGCGGGCTTTGCGCCGACATCGACGATGACGTCGGTGAGTACGGACTTCTTGAAGCCGGACATGGTGGTGGTGACGGTGTAGCTGCCCACGGGAAGGTTGAGAGCGATGTAGAGGCCGTCTCCGTTGGTCTTGACGCTGCGGCTGATGCCGGTTGCGGTGTTGGTGACGGTGACGTCGGCGCCGACCACGGCTGCGCCGGTGGGGTCGGTGACGGTGCCGCTGATCTGCTGGCTATCGACTGCTTGTGCATGCATTGCCGTGGTGGCGACGGACGCCGCGGCGAGGCAGGCTATGAGGATGCGCTTCATGTGGACCTCCTGAAGATGACATGCAAAGGACGGTGGGGCGATATTTCCTGAGCCGGCGGGCTCCGCAGGAAGAGCTGTACGGGACGCTCGGCTTTGCTTACAGGGAACGGTGGTTTTGTACGCGGCGGAAACTATATAGGAGGGAGGGACGAGAGTGTCAAGGCCAATCTTCGGGAAAGGCACTGGAAGCCTGGCGTTTTCGGGTAGCGTGCCGGGGGCAGGCCGACACGCGGGGCTGATCGGCAGCATGCGCTAAGGAAGGGGAGGGCGGGAGCGGTTGTTACTTGCCGATGCAGAAGGTGGAAAAGATGAGATGAAGGACATCGTCCGGGGTTGTCGCGCCGGTAAGGGTGTCGAGGGCGTGGAGGGCGGTATGGAGGTCGAGCATCAGCATTTCATGGGGGACGCGGGCGGCCAGGGCCTGGCGGGCTTTCGCGAGGGCGTGGAGGGAGGCGGTTACGGCGGTGTGCTGGCGGACGTTGGTGAGCAGTCCGGGCTGCGGGGTAGCGTCTGCGCTGATGAGGGCGGCGATCGCGGCGCGGACGGCCTCCAGGTTTGCCCCGGTGAGGGCTGAGGTGGAGATGGTGCCGGGCTCGGCGGGCTGGGAGGGGCTGAGATCGATTTTGTTGCGGATGTGCAGGTGTGGGCGTCCTTCAAGGCTTCGGAGCAGGGCGGTGTGTTCCAAGGAGAGGGGAGTGCCGGCCTGGCTGACGAGGAGGACGAGGTCAGCAGTGGCGGCGGCCTGGTAGCTGCGGGCGATGCCGAGGGCTTCGGCCTCGTCGGTGGTGTTGCGGAGGCCGGCGGTGTCGATGAGTTCGACGGGGATGCCTCCTATCGAGAGGCGGTCGGAGATGAGGTCGCGGGTGGTGCCTGGGGTGGCGGTGACGATGGCGCGGTCACGGTCGAGGAGGCGATTGAAGAGGGAGGACTTGCCTACGTTGGGCGGGCCGAGGATCGCGAGGGTGAGGCCGGTGTGGAGGATGCGGCCGTATGCGTAGGAGTCGGCGAGGGACTGGAGGGCGGCCTGGATGGGGTCGAGTTCAAAGGAAGTGCCCGGCACGCGCGCCCCGAC
>CAXUNW010000179.1:0-5414 GCA_964252505.1 uncultured Acidobacteriaceae bacterium | reverse complement strand
CCCTTGCGCCGCAGCACCCCGCCGCTCCCCCTGCCGTTCAGCCTGCCGCCTCCAGTCGCCTCGACCAGCTTGAAGCCGATATAGCCGCTCTCCGCGAGCAGATCGCCCAGCTCACCGCCCGGCTCGATCACCTCGAGCCCTAAACGCCGCCGAAGCCGGTGCCCCGTCCCCCGACGCCAATCCCCGCCAAATTGTTTGCGACTCCCCGTTAAGCCCAGCCTGTTCCTGTCGATAAAGCATCAAGACGCCTGCACTCGCAGGGGTCTACGTTCGCAGAACACACACGAAGGGATGCCCCGCAGATGAAGGGAACAGTACTGATCATCGATGATTCGGCCGTGATGAGGAAGGTGATCCTCCGTACGCTCAAAGCGGGCAACGTCGACTTTGAGTCTGTCCTCGAAGCGGGAACCGGCGATGAGGCCCTCACCGTCCTTCGCGAAACCTCCGTCAGCCTTATCATGTGCGACATCAACATGCCGGGTATGAGCGGGCTTGAACTCCTCAAGAAGATCAAGGAAGAAAGTCTCGCCGTCGGCGTCCCTATTGTCATGGTCACCACCGAGGGTAGCGGTCAGCAGGTCCGGCAGGCCCTGCTGAGCGGCGCCCGCGGCTACATCCGCAAACCGTTCACCGCCGAGCACATCGAAAGCAACGTGAAGCCGCTTCTCGCCGCGTAGCGCAACGACCGCATTCCTGGACCCGGCTCGTCGCAGCGCAGGAGGCTTCCCATATGCCCAGCAGTGATATTCCGCTGAATCCCTACAACACGGAAGAGTTCCTCTCCGGCAGAACCATGGAGATCGCCGACCAGACCGTCCAGCATGTCTTCGACACCATGCTCGGCCTCACCGCGGAGTCTGTCGAAACTATCATCACCCCCTGTGTTCGCGCCGAGGGAAGCTCCTCGGACCTTTGGGCCACCGTCCGCTTCGGAGGCCAGATGCAAGGCGCCTGCGAGGTCCGCATGAACGCCCGCACCGCCAGCTTCCTCGCATCCATCCTCCTCGGCATGCCTATGGACGAGGATGACGAGTCCATCCCGGACGCCGTCGGCGAACTGTGCAACATCATCGGCGGCGGCTGGAAGAACCGCACCTTCATCTTGTCCAGTCGCTGCTCCCTTTCCCCCCCCACCATCCTCAGCGGCCCCGGCGATGCGCTCGGCTCGCCGGTCGCCCATGTCTCCCGCACCTACGCCTTTGATGGCCACACCCTGCGCGTCACCCTCACGCACGAAACCACCGCCGGCTAGCTCCACCAGCCAGGTAGTCGCGCCTTTTATTAGAATCTTCTAATTCAGCAATCCCCGCTGACCCGCGCCGCCATCCCCGTTCAATGCAGATTCTCGCCATTGAACCTATCCCGCTTCGCCCCGCCGCCCCGCGCGTAGATGATGAGGAGGTCGTCGTCCCCCGGCTGGGCGCCGCCCCGATGTACCTCATTCGGTACCCTCTTAGGCCTCGCCTCACGGTACGCTCAAAAGTGGCCGGCCTGCATCCGGCAGCACCCCGCGGGCATCGAATCCCTCGACGCATACACTCAGGAGATCCACACGCATGGCTAAGGCCGCAAAGCTCTTCGAAAAATCCCTCACCTTCGGCGCAAAGGGCGCATGGGCTGTCTTCAACAAGCTGAATTCCTTCAGCCCCAACGCCAGCTTTACCCCCAAGTGGAGCGACAAGCCCCTCCTCAAAAGCTACCAGAAAGAGAAGCCGCCCCTCGGCTGGCCCCGCACCACAGACTCCCTCTGCCCGCGTTGCATCCCTGAGATCCGCCAGCAGATCGTCGACGGCAAGCTCCCCCACGAGATCCTCCTCAACGAGAAAGTCGGCGAGATCAAGGCCCAGATCATTGAGCGTGACGGCCAGATCCTCATGGTCAAGGACTGCCCCATCCACGGCCACTTTGAAGATGTCATGTCCATCGACACCGCCTTCTTCAAGCACCTGGAAGAGGTCTTCCCCGGCCGCGACATCAAGGCCCACAACGACGAAAAGCTCCACAACCACGGAACCTCAACCGTCACCCACGGCCGCGGTTCGGTTCTCACCATCGATCTCACCAATCGCTGCAACATGATGTGCGACCCCTGCTTCATGGACGCCAACCAGGTCGGCTTCGTCCACGAGCTCACCTGGGACGAGATCAAGACCATGCTCGACAACGCCGTCACCATCAAGCCCCGGCGGCAGATGAGCGTCCAGTTCTCCGGCGGCGAGCCCACCCTCTCTCCCTATTTCCTCGACGCCGTCTCCTATGCCCGCAAGGTCGGCTACACCTCCGTCCAGGCCGCCACCAACGGCATCGAGTTCGCCAAATCCAAGGAGTTCTCCAAAGCCGCCGCCGACGCCGGCCTCCGCTACGCCTACCTCCAGTTCGACGGAATCGGCAACGCCGCCAACTCCCACCGCAAGGTCGGCAATTCCTTCGACGTCAAGCTCCAGGCCATCCACAACCTGCACGAGGCCGGCGTCGACATCGTCCCCGTCACCTGCATCATCAACGGCATCAACAACGAGCAGGTCGGCCGCATCATCGAGTTCGCCCTCGACAACCCGAAGAAGATCAACTTCCTCTCCTTCCAGCCCGTCTCCTTCACAGGCCGCGACGAGGACGTCTCCGACGAACGCCGCGCCGCCCAGCGTTACACCCTCTCGCACCTCGCCCACGACGTCAAGAACCAGACCGGCCTCGGCGAGCCCGTCCGCGACTGGTTCCCCATCTCCTTCATGTCCACCTTCTCCGACTGGGCCGACCTCGTCCACGGACCGAACCACGACTGGGGCCAGCTCTCCTGCGGCTGCCACCCCAACTGCGGCATCGGCATGGCGCTCATGATCGACAAGGAGACCAAGGAAGCCGTCCCTGTCACCGCCTTCCTCAACGCCGACCGTCTTGCAAAAGACATTGCACGCGTGAATGACGCTGCCCGCGGCAAGTACCTCACCATGATCGGGGCCGGCCTCGCCCTCCTCCGCAACTACGACCCCACCAAGGCACCCACCCACTTCAAGATCATGGATTTGTTGACCAAGTTCGATAAGTGCTTCGGAGCCACTGGCCGCAACTACGGCAAGGTCACCGCCGACCGCACCATGGAAGACATCAAAATGCGACGCGGCGATCGCTGGAACTTCCTCTTCATCGCCGGCATGTGGTTCCAGGACCTCTTCAACTACGACTTCCGCCGCACCGAGCAGTGCATCATCCCCTACGCCACTCAGGAAGGTGAAATCTCCTTCTGCGCCTACAACACCGGCGTCGGCTGGCGCAACATCATCGAGAAGATGCACATGACGTCCTCCCTCACCAAATGGTACGAGGAGCACGGTCGTCACGAGATCTTCGCCGGCGGCAAGAAGGTCGGCCTCGAGAAGGAAGCGAAGTACGACCTCGTCCTCAACCAGGCCCACGTCGACTCCGCCGCCAACGACACCTTCGAGAAGTCAGGCATCGCCAAGAACTCCCGCGAAGAAAAGATCCGTGCCCGGGACGCCAAGATCAAGCAGGACGCCGAAAACGCCAAGATGGCCGCCTTGTACCGCAAGGAAGTCCTCGGCGAAAAGGCCCCCGAAGGCGGCTTCGTCGCCATCGGAGCCATCGGCGGCCTCGGTTCGATGGGCGGCATCAAGCCCGCCGCGCCCGTAGCGTCAAACGTCGAAGTCGTCCAGCACATCGAAGAAACCGTCTCCGGCGACTAAGCATCACGCAACCAAAACGAAGAAGAGGCCGCCAGTCAATGGCGGCCTCTCTGTTTGCAGCGTGCGCACGCCATCCTTAATAGCTAAAACTCCACCAACCCCACACCCAGCTTCTCGAAGTGCCTTCGGTTCAAAGTAGCCAGAGTCATAGCGTGCACCATTGCCGTCGCTCCGATCACGGCATCCATCGCCTCCATCGTCCAGCCCTCCCTGGTCGATCGGGCGAGGATGCGCCCGTCAGATCCGCCGTGTGCCGCTCGATCGGAACGATCCGATCCTCGAAGCGGTCGAGAAGATCATGAACGAGCCAACGCTCCAGCTCCTCTCTCTTCTGTCCAGCAGCGCACAGCTCAACCCCCGGTCGGAATCTCGAGCAGCGTGGCAACGCTGAGGAACAAATCGTCCTCATCCTGCTGGTCGATCCACCGCAGGACCCTTTCATCGCCCTTATCCTTCGTAAGCTGCGAGATCACGTTGGTATCCAGGAGATACCTCAAAACTCAACCGGCCTCGGTTCCAGCCGCACCCTGTCAAGCCTGATCCCCGAGCCTCTCAGCGGCGAGTTGTAAAAGAACTCGGCGAGACTCCCCTTCCGAGCCGTCATCCCAGGCCCTGACGTCCACTCGTCCATCGAGACCACGACCGCAACCGGACGCCCGTTCTTCGTAATCTGCTGAGGCCCTTGGTGTTGAGCCTGTTCCACCACATCGCTGAACTTCGCCTTCGCTTCCGCCACTGCCCACGTCGTCATCGTCGCCTCCAGTAGCTGAATTATAGTCACCATGACCATCGCTCCCCTCGTGCGAGACCATTGCCGCAATCCGCCGTCTGCGGGGTCCACTCCTGATGATCGCTGCTGGCTTCTGAGATAGGCCAAGGCTTCAGCCTTGGCACCCAAGTCCCCTCCACCACAATCCATCCTGAGCGGGTCTCGTAGATTCACCGCGAGACCTCGACGAAGGATCCAGACCTCGAATGTTGAAGTTTCCGAAGACCCCGTTTTGCTGGAACAACGCTGTTGAGCGTGGTGTCTACTGTCTGTGAACGGGGTGTGCGATGAACGTGAGTCGATGCAAGCTGCGAGTCGATCCAAATACGAGGAACGTTGTTCTTATGGCAAGTCTTCTCCTCACCCTCGGTGGTGGTTGCTCGCAAAGTAACTATGCTCGGAGTGTGCAGAAGTCCCAGGTCGCATACACGATAATTTCTGACCCAGTCCGAGAACTTTGCACAGACGATAGTGAATCGAGGACTGAATACTTCAGCGTGCATCTGGTCCGCTTTGTGGGTCCGCTAGTCTGGCTAGACGGCACCCCCGTGACGGCTGAAACCCTCCAAAGATGGACGATACAAAAATACGGAAACCTACCGGAAAAAGTCCTGAGAGTGCAGTTTTCGCAAGCAGACGAGCATGCAGCTATTCAAGCTTTGATACCCATCGTTGCATCGCTACCCGACGTCCATATTCGTCGTGCGCCATATCCTTTTACTTGCCCGAAACTCCGAATCGCGGAGCCACTTGAGACGTTCATGTGAAGTCGTTGTTTTCCGGCAACTTCGATTACGAAGAAGACACTGCGGAAATTCAGCCTCGGTGCGAAGAATTCGCCTTCGCCCAAATTATCCGCGCCTTGGCCCGCCAACCACGATAAACTCCCCACAAACGAGACCACCCATGACCCGCTTCTCTCTCCCCCTCCTCCTCCTCCT
>CAXUNW010000178.1:0-5442 GCA_964252505.1 uncultured Acidobacteriaceae bacterium | reverse complement strand
GGGCAGTGAGGACTTTGCCTTGGCCCTGGCGGAGGGGGGCGACTACGGGCTGCTGGCGGAGGAGGAGGCCGAAGGGACCGCGGAGGAGGGTGACGCGGTGGGGCATGGTCATCTGGCCGCGCCACGGGCTGGTGGGGAGCCTGTCAGCATACTGCCAGTTGTCCATCCAGCCGATCAGCGTGGGGTTCTCGCCGAGGCGGAGGTGGTTGTAGCTGATGGCGCAGTAGCTGTCCTTGCCGTAGTCGGACCAGCCGTGATTGCCAGGGAGGGTGCTTTGGGTAAAGTGGGCGCCATCAAAGGTGCCGAGGAAGTACTGCTCGCCGGAGCCGCCCTGGAGCGAGCCAGGATTGAGGCCCACCTTGAGGGCCCAGAGGCTATCACCCTTCGCAGAGGGGACCTGGACGAGGTCGGGGCACTCCCACTGGCCGGTGGTCTGGCCGGCAGGGCCGAAGCGGCTGGCCTCGGTCCACCGCTTTAGGTTCGGTGAGGTGTAGAAGACGACCTGATGCTCGTTGGGCATGGAGACGGACATGAGCCAGGATTTGGCCTGGGCGTTCCAGATGACGGACGGGTCGCGGAACTCCTTGGTGTGGAGGTCGAGGACGGGATTGCCTTCAAAGCGCTGCCACGTGCGTCCGCGGTCCTGGCTGGAGGCGATATTCTGGTATTCGCGCTGGGTGGGGCCGTCGCCGCGGTTGCCGGTGTAGATGGCGACGAGGCAGGGCCTGTTGTTCTTGCACAGGCCGCTCGTGTTGTGCTCATCGACGACGGTGGACCCGGTGAAGGCAGCTTCGCCGTCCTGCTCCGGGAGCGCTCCGGGAAGCTCGTGCCAATGAAGAAGATCGGTCGAGACGGCATGCCCCCAGCCGATGTGTCCCGGCGTGTCGCCCTGGGGGTTGTACTGGAAGAAGAGGTGGTACTCGCCCTCGAAAAAGACGAGGCCGTTGGGGTCGTTCATCCAGTGCTGGCTGGGCGAGAAGTGGATCTGGGAGCGGAAGGGCTGGGTGTACGGCGCTTGCTGGGCGGCAACAGCCAGGGGGGCGAGAAGGAGAGCGAAGGCGAGGCGAGTGCCTGTCATGGAGACGTCCTTTGTGGGTCTCGCTGACTGTACGCCACGGACAGGCGGTGTGGGAACCCGCAAACCCGGCGCGCAGGTGTCAACCTGGGGGCAGAACCCGGCCCCGTGCAGGCTTTTGGACCCGCTTCGCCGATTTTCCGTGGGGCGGCTCTATACGCTCTTCGCTTTGGCGCAGCCCATCGATCAGGATATCGACGATGCGGCGCGCGCTGGACTCCCAGCCCGGCAGGGATGTCGTGTGGAAGACGCCGATGAGGACGCGAATGATGTCGTCGGGGTCTGTGCCTGCCCGGAGACCTCCACTCTCGACGGCATGCTGCACCAGCCCCCGAAAGGTGCCGTGGATCATGCCGCGTGTGCCCTCGATCAGCCGCGTTGCGCCACCCGGTATGGTATCCATGGCGGGCAGGATCAGCAGCTTTTCAGCCACATAGTCGATGAACATCAGCATCCAGGCTCGGAGCGCCTCGACAGGTGGCATCGTGAGCGCATAGCGCTGCCCGGCCGCGGTCAGCTTTTCCACGTGGCTGCGAAAGACCGCTTCGATGAGGGTCTCGCGCGTGGGGAAGTGGCGATAGAGAGTGCCTGGGCCAAGCTGGGCGCGACGCGCAATGTCGTCCAGGGTCGCCTCCGGCCCGTGCTGGGTAAAGGCCTCGCGGGCGACCTGCAAAATGCGCTCGCGATTGCGCCGGGCGTCCGCGCGCGGCTGTCGAGTGATGGTGGTTGGCGCAGATGGAATCGGCACAGAACGATTTTCTCAGAAGACGCTGCATCCGGAGACGGTCTCCGGTTATCTTATAAGCGGAGACCGTCTCCGCTTTTGCAGGCAGAGCGGCACTCCAACCTCCGGCGCGGCCCGTTGGCCAAACCGGCAAACTGAAGGGGAGAGATGCATATGCGAATTTTTGTGACGGGAGCAACCGGTTTTATCGGGACCGAGCTGGTGAAGGAGTTGATCGCTGCGGGACATCAGGTGCGCGGCCTGACCCGCAGCGAGACAGGCGCAGCGCAGTTGGAGAGCCAGGGTGTTGAGGTGCATCGCGGCACCCTTCAGGATCTTGAAGGCCTGCAGCGCGGTGCGCAGGGTATGGATGCGGTCGTACATCTGGCCTTCAGCCATGACGATATGACGAAGTTTGCCGAGAACGGCCAGGACGAGCGTGCGGCGATCGAGGCGCTTGGCTCCGGGTTGGCGGCCGGCACGCTGCTCGTCGTAACCTCCGGCACTGGAATGACCAGCGGCGGCCCGGGCCACCTTCGGCTGGAAAGCGATCCGCCGGTGAGCTCGGACGCCATTCCGCGGCAGCCCGAAGACGTGGCGCGGGAGGTCGGCCGACGCGGCGTCCGCGTGGCGATTGTGCGCCTGCCGCAGGTGCATGACACGCGCAAGCAGGGGCTGGTTCCTTACCTCACGGAGACCGCCCGGCAGAAAGGTGTCTCGGCCTACGTCGGGGACGGCTCCAACCGCTGGGCGGCGGCGCCGCTGGTCGATGTGGCCCGCTTGTACCGCTTGGCGGTGGAGCAGACCGGGCCCGGCGTCACCGTCTACCACGCGGTGCAGGAAGAAGGGGTCGCTTTGCGCGAGATCGCGGAGACGATCGGCAAAGGGCTTGAAGTTCCGGTTGTCTCGCTCGATCCGGAGGAGGCGCCGGCCCACTTCGGCTGGCTCGGCCACTTCGCCGGGCTGGACATGCCGGCCTCGAGCGAGTGGACCCGCAAGACACTTGCCTGGGAGCCTCGCGGACCCGGTTTAATCGAGGACTTGACGAACATGAAGTACCGGTAGCCGAGCCGTTGCGGCAAGCGTTGGGAGTCGTCCTGTCAGAAGGGCCTGCAGCCGGGGCCCTTTTGTCGTGTCCGCCCTGATCGTAGCCGGTCCGAACTTTGCCGAAGCAAACGGCATCTCGGGAGCGCTGAAGGGCACGTTCCCGGCAGCTCGAAGCAGCATGGCGACCTGCCGGAGAACCGCCCCCGGGCCGCCTGACCCAGAGGGCTGGGTCTGCATGCGCGCCTGCTTGATATAGTTGATGGTTGCGGCTTGGTTTGGTCGGTGCCGTTTGAGGCGGGTTCGGGTATGGATACGATTCTGAGCAGGATCAGCTCGCCGGGCGATGTGAAGGCGCTTAGCCTTCCCGAGTTGACCCAACTGGCGGCGGAGATTCGCGAGCGGCTGATTCTGGGAGTGGCCAAGACGGGAGGCCACATCGGGCCGAACCTGGGTGTGGTCGAGCTGACGATCGCGATGCACTATGTCTTTGACACGCCGGCGGACAGCTTTATCTTCGACGTGAGCCACCAGGCGTATGTGCATAAGCTGCTGACCGGGCGGGAGCACCTGTTCGACACAATCCGGCAGCCGGGCGGGCTCAATGGCTTTATGCTACGCACCGAAAGCGCACACGACAGCTATGGTGCCGGCCATGCAGGCACAGCCTTGAGCGCGGCGCTGGGCATGGCCGTCGGCCGCGACCTGGCCGGTGGCAAGGAGCATATCGTTGCGCTCGCCGGAGATGCGGCCTTCACGAACGGGATCTCGTTTGAGGCGTTGAACAACATCGCGGCGCAGACCAAGCGGCTCATCATCGTGCTGAACGATAACGAGTGGTCGATCGACAAGAACGTCGGCGCCATCGCGGAGTACTTCCACAAGATCGTCATGAACTCGACCTACAACAGCCTGCATAATGCGGCCGCCGGGCTTGTGGAGCGCATCGGCGGCAAGGCGGCCCGGCATGTCGCCCGTAAAGCCGAGGAGGCCGCCAAGGGGATCGTCGGCCGCGGCATGATCTTCGAGGAGTTCGGCATCAGCTACTTCGGACCCATTGACGGGCACAACCTCGGCATGCTGATCGAGACCTTCAAGTTTCTGAAGACCCAGAACAAGCCTGTGGTGCTGCATGCGATCACCCAGAAGGGTAGGGGATTCCAGCCGGCGCTCGAGGGGCAGAAGAAGTTCCATGGGCTTGGGCCCTACCATCCGGAGACCGGCGAGACGAAGGCGGCAGGGCAGAAGACCTACTCCGAGGTCTTCGCGGAGACGCTGACCCGGCTCGCGACCCTGAACGAGAAGGTCGTCGCCATCACCGCGGCCATGCCGAACGGCACGGCGCTCGATCTCTTCCGCCCCGTCCATCCTTCGCGGTACTTCGATGTGGGCATCGCGGAGGAGCATGCCGTGATCTTCGCGGCGGGCATGGCGACCAAGGGATTTCGCCCCTTCTGCGCCATCTACTCGACCTTCCTGCAGCGCGCCTTTGACCAGATCGTCCATGACGTCGCCCTGCAGAACCTGCCCGTCGTCTTCTGCATGGATCGTGGCGGGCTCAGCGGGGACGACGGACCGACGCATCATGGCCTGTTCGACATCAGCTATCTTCGTGGGGTGCCCGGCATCGTTCACATGGACCCGAAGGACGAGGATGAGCTCGCCGACATGATGTACACGGCGATGCTGCACTCCGGGCCAAGCGCGATCCGGTATCCGCGCGGCATGGGCCCCGGAGTGACCGTCAAGGCGACGCCCAGACCGCTCGAGATCGGCAAGGCGGAGGTGTTGCGCGGGACCCCGGGCGCGGAGGTCGCCATCTTCGGCCTCGGAGCGATGGTGCCCGAGGCGGAGCGCCTGGCCGGCATGTTGGAAGCTGAGGGTTTTACCGTCGCGGTGGTCAACGCGCGCTTCGCCAAGCCGGTCGACCAGGGATGCGTCGACGCCTTTGGCGAGGCCTGTGGACTGGTCGTGACGCTTGAAGACCACGTGCTCGCCGGGGGCTTCGGCTCGGCTATTATGGAGGCGCTGAACGAGCTTCGCATCGATGTGCCGGTGGTGCGTCTCGGATGGCCCGACAGCTTCATCGAGCATGGCAAGCCGGAGGCCTTGCGCGAAAAGTACGGCCTGACCGCCGAAGCGGCCCTTGCGCAATGCCGCGGGGCGCTTGACGAGATCGTGGAGTGGCGCGGGCGGTAGGCCTGGCGCCTAGCTCTCCTCAGCTATCCCCGCTCCACCGCCATGGCCACTGAGTTCCCCCCACCCAGGCATAGCGCCGCTACACCCTTCGTCGCGTTCCGCTGCGCCATCGCATGCAGCAGCGTCACCAGCACCCGCGCTCCGCTTGCCCCAATCGGGTGCCCGAGGGCCACGGCCCCGCCCTGCACATTTACCCGCTCAGCCTCTATCCCCAGCTCCCGTGTCACCGCCAGAGCCTGCACGCTGAACGCCTCGTTCAGCTCAAACAGATCCACCTCGTCCATCTCCCATCCCGCCTGCGCCAGCACCTTCCGCACGCTGGTCACCGGCGCCAGCATCACCCAGCGCGGCGCCACGCCGCTGGTTGCCTGGGCCCGCACGGTCGCCATCGGCGCCAGCC
>CAXUNW010000177.1:0-5469 GCA_964252505.1 uncultured Acidobacteriaceae bacterium | reverse complement strand
GCCCACCTACGAAGACACCGTCCCACCCGACCCCGAAGAAGATTGGGAACTCGAACAGGACTAGCCGCAATCCAACGCCTCACCCACCGAAAGGATCTGTGACTCGCATGGAACTCGGAATTATCGGACTTGGAAAAATGGGCGGCAATATGGCCGAACGCCTCCGTCGCGCAGGACACAAAGTCGTCGGCTTCGACTTCTCCAAAGAAGCCACCGCAAAGCTCACCGCCTCCGGCTCCCACGGCGTCGACTCCCTTGAAGACCTCGTCAAAGGCCTCGCCGCCCCCCGCGCCATCTGGATCATGGTCCCCTCCGGAGATCCCGTCGACCAGACCATCGCCAAGCTCAAGCCCCTCATGCAAAAGGGCGACACCTTCATCGACGGCGGCAACTCCAACTACAAGGACTCCCAGCGCCGCCACGACGAGCTCAAAGCCGAAGGCTTCGACTTCCTCGACGTCGGAACCTCGGGCGGCATCTGGGGCATCACCGAGGGCTACTCCATGATGATCGGCGGCGACCCTGAAGTCATGGAGAAGGTCCGCCCCATCTTCGCCACCCTCGCACCCGGCTCGGACGAAGGCTGGGGCCTCGTCGGTCCCGCCGGTGCCGGCCACTTCGTCAAAATGGTCCACAACGGCATCGAATACGGCATGATGCAGGCCTACGCCGAAGGCTTCTCCATCATGAAAGCCAAGAAGGAGATGAACTTCGACCTCCACCAGATCGCCAACGTCTGGCAAAAAGGCTCCGTCGTCCGCTCCTGGCTGCTCGATCTCACCGCCGACGCCCTCAAGAAGAACGTCAACCTCGACGGCCTCGAAGCCTACGTCCCCGACTCCGGCGAAGGCCGCTGGACCGTCTTCGAAGCGATCGACCTCAACGTCTCCGCCCCCGTCATCACCGAAAGCCTTCTCAGACGCCTCCGCTCGCGCGAAGAAAACAACTTCACCGACCGTATGCTCGCCGTCATGCGCAACGAGTTCGGCGGCCACGCCGTCAAGATGTCCTAACCAGATCCCCGAGGAAACACTTTCATGCCGAACTCTGAAGCCCGTCTCAAACCCGATCCCTGCGTCGTCGTCATCTTCGGCGCCTCCGGCGATCTCACCAAACGCAAGCTCCTGCCCGCCCTCTATCACCTCATCCAGGAGGGCCTCCTCCCCGACGACTTCTCCGTCGTCGGGGTCGCCCGCCGTGACCTCACCAAAACCTTCGCCCCCGATATGCAGGACGGCATCATCTCCGGCGGAGGCGTCGAAAAGGACGATCCCAAGCTCGCCCCTTTTATCGAACGCGTTCAGTATCACACCATGAACTTCGACGACGCCGCCGGCTACGAGGCCCTCAAGTCCACCCTTGCCGGCATCGACGAAAAATTCGGAACCAAGGGCAATCGCCTCTTCTACCTCGCTGTTGCCCCCGAGTACTTCTCCGACATCATCGGCTTTCTCGGCAAAGCCGGCATGGCCAAACCTACTGAAGGCGCCTGGGTCCGCACCATCATCGAAAAACCCTTCGGCCACGACCTCAAGAGTGCCCAGGAACTCAACGACGAGGTCAACAAGGTCTTTGAGGAAGATCAGATCTTCCGCATAGACCACTATCTCGGCAAGGAGACGGTCCAGAACATCCTCGTCTTCCGCTTCGCCAACGGCATCTTCGAGAACGTCTGGAACCGCAACTACATCGACCACATCGAGATCACCGCCGCCGAAGCCATCGGCATCGAGGGTCGCGGCCCCTTCTACGAGCAGGCCGGCCTCCTCCGCGACGTCATCCAGAACCACGTCATGGAGGTGCTCTCCTACATCGCCATGGAGCCGCCCGTCGCCTTCGACGCCGCCGCCGTCCGCACCGAGAAGGTCAAGGTCTGGCGCGCCATCCAGCCCGTCGCTCCCGAGCACGCCGTCCGCGGCCAGTACGGTCCCGCCACCATCGACGGAAAACCCGTCCTCGGCTACCGTCAGGAAGACCGCGTCAACCCCGAATCGCAGACCGAGACCTACGCCGCCCTCAAGATCGGCATCGAGAACTGGCGCTGGTCCGGCGTCCCCTTCTACATCCGCGCCGGCAAGCGCATGGCCAAGCGCCTCACCGAAGTCACCATCATGTTCAAACAGCCCCCGCTGCGCCTCTTCAAAAATAAGGAAGGCTCCTCCGAGCACATCGAGCCCAACTTCCTCTCCATGCGCATCCAGCCCAACGACGGCATCACCCTCCGCTTCGGTGCCAAGGTCCCCGGACCGTCCATGGATATCAAGGCCGTCGACATGGACTTCAGTTACGCCGACACCTTCGGCCCCTCCTCGAACAACGGCTACGAGATCCTCCTCCTCGACGCCATGCTCGGCGATGCCACCCTCTTCGCCCACCGCGACGGCGTCGAGGCCACCTGGACCATCATGACCCCTATCCTCGAAACCTGGGCCAAAACCAAAATCGAAGACTTCCCTAACTACCCCGCCGGAACCTGGGGTCCTGCCATCTCCGATGCCATGCTCAAAGCCGACGGGCGAAAATGGCGCAAACTCTAACCTCCGCATCCTGATAAGGGGTTGGGCGCTAGCCGCCCGGCCCCGGCATCACCGGGCCTGGTCATTGCGGTCATGGAGCGACCGCCGTTCCCATGGAGCGACGGAACTCCAGCCGCTGCTCCCGGGTGCAGAACGTCGCGGCTCCTGGCCGGGCCTCCAACTTCGTCTTTCACGCCAAAACTACGCTGTCAATACCCTGAAGCATCTAAACTACTCATTCTAAAAGCAATAAACTGGTAATAATATAGTTGACGAATCGTAGAGGATCAGCGGTTCTGTAGAGGCCGTGACAGGGCTTTACTCTGATGGGATGGAGGCGGTTTCCCTGATTCTTCGCAGTACCTCTGGTAGACGGTGCGAGGTCAGGGCTTCACAAAATTCCTTTACTCTGCCGAGCACGCCTAATGCTTCGGCATAGCTATAGAGGTGTCGAGTGTGCGACACCTCGTTTCTCCATAGGTCTTTCATGTAGTCACATTGGTCGGCCATGCTTGAGTAAAACTTGAGGTCGACCTCTTTCAGTGGACCGTTGGCCTTGCTTCTGGCAAAAGTGATCTTGTTTCTTATGGCAGTGATGATCTTGTTCCAAGTGGCGTACTCGATTGGTTCAGGTTCCCCTTTATCCTTGAGTTCCACCTCTAATATTTCAGCAAGCAGGCGGAGTCCGTACTCTGCCGTACGCATACAGTGAAATACACATGCGGTTCCCCTTCTGGCGGCAAAACAGTTGCCAGCCTCAATCATTTCCAAGCCCGCTTCAGGGGGAAATACGATAAGGAAGTTCTCTCCGAAAAGATCAAGCTTCTCCCAGTAAGACGCGGTGTGTGCGGGCATAAACATGAATTTACATCGGGAGAGATTGTCCTGAATACCGGCGACAATCATATCTAGCCGAGCATTTAAGACTGAAGCCCTTTGATCTGCTTTTCCGCCCATGAGGTCTTTTGAAAGTTGATCAATAGAGCTAATTAGTGATGGATCGGCGTCAAAGTTGTTGCAAGTAATACTTAGCCCTTCAAGAACTTTGCCCAAAGAGTAAAAGTATTCTGGGTCCTTAGTCATCTTCGACAAGTGGTCAGCCAAAGCCAGATCACGGGATATTCCGACGATTGCACCGAGCATCAACGCGAAATCAGCTAGCCGATAGTTTTCCATAAGCTCCAAGGCGCTGACGGGTTTAGCGATTTGATTTTGGGCGTGCATCGGTGTAGCCTCATTTCTAAGGCTTCACCCCGACACGCCCCAACACTCCGCCAAGAATGCACGGGGGCTGTGAGTCGATCTAGCTATCTCGCGTTATTCTAAGCCTATGGGCCGTCCTACGCACAAAGCAGAATTCGCCGAAGGTCCGCAGGCGGCGGTGAACTTCAACACCGCCCTGCGAACGATCCTGAAAGTCTCCCCCGAAGAAATCAAGCGACGCATCGAAGCGGCTACGGCTAAGAAACAGGCTTCTTCCCGCGTCCGCGTCGATAAGGGCTAGAACGCCGTTTGACCCACCTTGCCGGTGACCTCGGCGTAGGTGAGGCGTTTGCCAGTCACTTGGGATAGAACCTTCGCCATGCGGGTGGCATCGGTGTTCTTGTGGCGATTGTTGAACCGGAACACCTGCTCACTCACATAACGGTCAAGGTGGGCGGGTTCGACGGCGATGTAGGTCCCGCTCAGGCTGCGCTTGAGGCAGGACCAAAAGTTCTCGATGTTGTTGGTGTGGACCATCCCGCGAACGTAACCCTCAAGATGGTTGATGACATCATGCTTGTAGGGACCAGCGACGAAGGGATAGGTGGCGTGCTCATCAGTGATGATGTGCGATCCGGACTCGATTGCGCCATGGATCGGGCCGACCATGTTCTTCTTGGTGCGATCTTCGATGACTCCCGCGATGACCTTGCCGCCACGTTCAACCATGCCGAGCACGATGGCCTTACCGTTTCCGGCGGAGTAGTTGAGGCCCTTGACCCGCTTTGACTTGTGCATGTTCTTTACCTTGCCGCCAACGAAGGTTTCGTCGATCTCAACAGGTGCGCTATTCCCCAGCTTGGCAGCTTCCACGTCGGTCATGGCGAGACGGATGCGCTGAAGCATGAACCATGCTGACTTCTGAGTGACGCCGATTGCGCGGGCGATCTCATAGCTGGAGATACCGTTCTTGCAATTCGCCAGCATCCAAGTTGCCATCAGCCACTTGTCTAGGCCGAGCGGGGAATCCTCGTAGACGGTCCCAACCTTAGCGGAGAACTGACGCTTGGGGTGGGTGGACTTGCACTGCCACTTGCTCTGCTTCTCCAGCCAAGACACATCGTTCCGGCCACATGCGGGGCAGGTAACCTTGCCATCCGGCCAGCGTTGCTCCACCATCACGCGGATGCAGTTCTTCGGATCGGAGTAGAAGAGGATGGCTTCCTGAAGTGTCTTTGGGCTGTCCATGTATCGAGAATACCGCTTCTATCTCGATTCGTCAACTATATTATTACCAATAAACTTGGCGCAGCAGTTAGGGTCAAACCGCTAGAATGGTTGTAGACGCTCAGGTGAGAAGGGAACCGGGGATGCAAAGAAATCCTTTGTCTCCTCTAACCCCAATGTTTGACGAGTTTAGCTGTAACCGCTTTGTTTTGAGGACTTTACCCTGGAGCGAGAACCATAACTTGCTCTTAACAAAGAGTTTAGGCGCGAAGAATAGGGGGGGCACCCCCCCAAGTCCTCCCGCCGTTTACCCGGAAGGACCATACGCGATGCCATCCCCCGTCACCCTCACCTACAAGGTGTATCCCGACGCCCCCGCCACCGCCCTGGCCGCCGCGCAGCTCTTCACCGCTGCCGCAAACCAGGCCGCCGGCGCCCGCGGTCGCGCCCGCATCGCCATCTCCGGCGGCAGCACCCCGAAGGCCATGTTCAAGCTCCTCGCCGCCGAGCCCTTCCTCGCCCC
>CAXUNW010000176.1:0-5470 GCA_964252505.1 uncultured Acidobacteriaceae bacterium | reverse complement strand
GTCGACGTCGGGGGGACGGGCGGCGTCCTGGAGCATGCGCCACTCGTCGATGGTGCGGGCGAGGAGGCGGGCGGCGCAGGCGTCGCCGCAGAGGTGATGGGCTGCGCGGAAGTGGGTGGCGTCCCAGGGCGCGAACTGGATGCCGCCTGGCGGAGCGTCGGCGGTGCGCCAAAGGAGCCAGTGGTTGGCTTCACCTTTGCGGATGCCGCAGATGTCGCAGGTGATGGTTTCGGTCACTGCCATGTGCCCTCTTCCCTTGCCGAACGCGGAGGATCTTTCGGGCCGCGTGCTGACAAGCATCGCACCCCGGACGGGTCTGGAGGTTCCGGCATGGGAGGACGATCTTCGCGGCCGTTCCGTTTAGGGCCTCCGGCGTTGCGATGGGACGAACGCGGCCCGGCAAGAAGCGATGCGTCCTCCGGGGGGTGGAACGCGTCCAATAAAGCAGGTTACCAACCAGAACGTCACCGAGAGGTCTTGAGGCAGGCATGTGGATTGTCGTGCTGGCGCTACGGCGTCCCTATACGTTTGTCGTATTGAGCTTGCTGATCTTCCTGTTGGGGGTTGGATCGGCGATTGAAGCGCCGAAGGATATTTTTCCGTACATCAATATTCCCGTTGTTACGATTGTGTGGACGTATACGGGGCTGACGCCGAACGAGATGGAAGGCCGCGTGGTGACGGTGTGCGAACGCGCGCTGACGACGACGGTGAATGATATTGAGCACCAGGAGTCGGAGAGCTATCAGGGTGTTTCGGTCATCCGGGTGTACTTTCAGCCGACGGTGCAGGTGGATCTGGCGATGAGCCAGGTGACGGCGATCGTGCAGACGGTGTTGCGGGTGCTGCCGCCGGGCATTACGCCGCCGGCGATTTTGAAATATGACGCATCGAGCGTGCCGATTGTGCAGCTTGCGCTTGGGGGGCAGGGGCTGAGCGAGGCGGACTTGTACGATCTGGGGATCAGCTTTATTCGGCCCCGGCTGTCGAACGTACAGGGCGCGTCGGTGCCTTTGCCGTATGGGGGCAAGGTTCGGCAGGTGATGGTGGATACGGACCCCAACCTGATGTTTGCGAAGCATTTATCGGCCACGGATGTGTCGACTGCGGTGGCGCAGCAGAATCTGATTCTTCCCGCCGGGACGGCGCGGTTCGGCGACCGCGAGTTTGTGGTGAAGCTGAACAGCAGCACCGCGACGGTGGCTGCGTTGAACGATCTGCCGGTACGCGCGGCGAACGGCGCAGTGGTCTACATCAAGGATGTGGCGCAGGTGCACCAGGGCTTTGCGACGCAGACGAACGTGGTACGGCAGGATGGCAAGCGCGGGGCGCTCCTGACGGTGCTGAAGAATGGCAAGACGAGCACGCTCGACATCGTGAAGGATGTGAAGGCGGCGATTCCACGGGTGAAGGCGGGCCTGCCGCCCGCGCTGACGATCACGCCGCTCTTTGATCAGTCGATCTTTGTCCGGAACTCCATCTTTGAGGTGGTGCGGGAGGCGACGATCGCGGCCGGGTTGACGGGGCTGATGATCCTGTTATTCCTGGGAAGCTGGCGGTCGACGTTGATCGTTTGTACCTCTATCCCGCTTTCGATCGCGACGTCGCTGATCATCCTGACGGCGCTTGGCGAAACGATCAACGTGATGACGCTTGGCGGTTTGGCGCTTGCGGTGGGCATTCTGGTGGACGATGCGACGGTCGAGATCGAGAACACGCATCGAAACATGAGCGAGCGGAAGCCGCTTGTGCGGGCGATTCTCGACTCCGCGCAGCAGGTCGCAGCTCCGGCGTTTGTGTCGACGCTCTCCATTTGCATCGTGTTTATCCCGGTGGTGCTGCTGACCGGCGCGGCGAAATATCTGTTTACCCCGCTGGCGATGGCGGTTGCATTTGCCATGATGGCCTCGTACTTCCTCTCGCGGACGCTGGTTCCGACGATGATGCACTTCCTGCTGACGTCGGAGATCCATCTGTACCAGGATGAGAGCGCGGCGAAGAAAGAAGAGAAGACAAACTGGGTCTGGCGGTGGCACAAGAAGTTCGACCATCAGTTTGAGAAGATGCGGCACGCCTACAAGGATGTGCTGGAGTGGTGCTTGGTGAATTCGACCATCACGCTGGTACTTTTCGGGGCTTTCGTGCTGTTGAGCCTGCCGCTGATCTTCCTTATCGGGCAGGACTTCTTCCCGTACGTGGACTCCGGGCAGATGCGGCTGCATGTGAACCCGCCGCAGGGCATGCGCATTGAAGACTCGGAGCTTTACTTCGCGTCGGTGGAGAAGGAGATTCGACGGGTGATCCCGGTGGATGAGGTAGAGCTGATCCTGGACAACATCGGCCTGCCGAACAGCGGCATCAACCTTGCGTTCGGGACGACGGGGACCATCTCGAACTCGGATGGCGAGATCCTGATCGCACTGAAGCCGGGTAAGCGGGATACAACGAAATACATGCGTCTGCTGCGGGAGGATCTTGCCAAGACGTTCCCGGATGGGACGTTCTTTTTTACGCCGGCAAACATTACGAATCAGATTTTGGACTTTGGGCTGCCCGCGCCCATCGATGTGCAGGTTGTTGGCCGGGACAAGGGCAACTACGAGCTGGCATCAAAGCTGGCGAAGCAGATCGCCGCGATTCCTGGGGCGGTCGACGTGCATGTGCATCAACAGGTTACCTATCCAACCATGCAGGTCAACGTGGACCGGACGAAGTCGCGTCAGCTTGGGCTTACTCAGCAGGATGTCGCGCAGAGCATGTTGATCTCGCTGTCTGGAACGAGCCAAACAGCGCCCAATGAGTGGTTGAACTCAGCGAACGGGGTTAACTATCAGGTAGTGGTGCAGACGCCGACCTACCGGCTCAGCTCACTGCCTGACTTATCGCGGACACCTGTCACTTCACCAAGTGGCAACACCAGTCAGCTGCTGGGGAACGTGGCTACCTTTCGGCGTGATGCGTCGCCGATCATTATCGATCACTACAATATCCAGCCCGTCTTTGATGTCTATGCTGATGTCGATAACCGCGACCTAGGCGGGGTGGCCAGCCAGATCAACAAGATCATGGACCAGACTCGCAAGAACCTGCCTGTAGGGGTCACGTTGGAGCTGCGTGGCGAGGTGAAGACGATGAGCGATTCATTTCTGCGCCTCGGGATCGGAATCATCTTCGCGCTTGGGCTGGTGTACCTGCTGATGGCGGTCAACTTCCAGTCCTGGCTAGATCCATTGATTATTCTGATGGCGATCCCGGGTGCCTTCTGCGGAATCCTGTGGATGCTTTTTGCCACGCAGACGACGTTCAACGTGCCTTCGCTGATGGGCGCTATTATGACCATCGGCGTGGCGACGGCGAACAGTATTTTGATGGTGGTCTTCGCGAACGATGAGCGAATCGCCGGCAAGAACCAGTTTGATGCCGCATTAAATGCCGGATTCACCCGCCTTCGTCCGGTTTGCATGACGGCGCTGGCCATGATTATCGGAATGCTGCCGATGGCGCTCTCGATTGGTGAGGGCGGCGAGCAGAACGCCCCGCTGGGCCGCGCGGTGATCGGCGGGCTGCTGCTGGCGACGGTCGGCACGCTGTTTATCGTGCCGGTTATCTACTCGCTGATGAAGAAGGATGCGCCGGCGGACTATGACAAGGAGATCGATGAGGCGGAGCAGCAGCAACGCGAAGCAGAACAACAGGAGCAGCCGGCGTAGATGAGCGAATCGGGATTCGAGCAAAAGGAACGCGAGGCAAAGGCGCGGGAGCAGATGCGGCTGGGAGACAGGTTCGCGCGCGAGAGTTCACCTGCGGACCGGGGTCTGGGCGAGAGTTATGCGCGGCAGAACGCCGTAGACGGGCCCCGGCTCGGCGATGATTTTGCCGATCCGAGCTACGTCGATGAGCGGCGGCTGGGCAACGCCTTTGCGGACCCAAACGCTGCGGATGATACGAAACTCGGAAACGCGTTTGCGGAGACGAACTCAAGCCGCAAGAAGAAGCACGAACTGCATCTGCAAGAAAAGCTGCAGCCCAAGGGGACACGCAAGTATCTGGTCTGGTTTGTGGTCGCCGTGGTGGTTTTGTTCGCCGTCGTGTTCATCCTCAGCCTGCTTCCACGGCTGCGACGGAATCGAGAGAACGACCAGCGGGCGAAGGGCGAGACGGACCATGTACCGACGGTTGAAGTCGTAACTATCAAGTCCGAACCGGGCGGCGCGGGCTTGACGATTCCGGGCACAACGACGCCGCTGACGGAGGCCTTCGTCTTTGCGCGGTCCAACGGCTATCTGAAGCGGCGTCTGGTGGATATCGGCGACCACGTGAAGAAAGGGCAGTTGCTGGCGGTGATCGACGCGCCGGACCTAGACCAGCAGGTGGACCAGGCGCGCGAGCAGGTGCGCCAGGCGGAAGCGCAGGTAGCGCAGCAGCAGACGCAGCTTGCGCTGAACAAGATTACCTGGGACCGGTACCGGGTTCTGGTGGCCAAGGGCGTGTTCGCCCGGCAGGATGGAGACCAGCGGGAGGCGGACTACCTGGCGCAGCAGGCAAATGTTGCGGCCGCGCAGAGGAACGTGCAGGCCTATGAAGCCAATCTGCGCCGAGTGATTGCGCTGCAATCGTATGAGCAGGTGCGGTCGCCGTTTGACGGTGTCATCACGGCCCGCAACGTGGACGTCGGTGCGTTGATCTCGGCGGCCGGATCGTCCAGCGGCGGGCCTGCAGGGCCCTCGCAGGCGGGTGCAAGCGCAGGCCAGCAGGGCGGCGGACTGACGAATTCCGCAGGGGCCAGCGGCAGCGCCCCGACTGCGGGATCGCCGACGGGCGGCGGCGACGGTTCCGGGGCGGGCGCTTTATTTTCCATCGCGCAAGTGGAGCGTCTGCGCATCCTGGTCTCCGTGCCCGAGGGCTATGCCTCCTCGGTCGCACCTGGACAGCATGCTGTGCTGCACTTTCAGGAGTACCCGAAGCAGGAGTTTCACGGTGATGTGACGCGGACCGCGGCGTCGATCGACCAGAATACCCGCACGCTCCTTACAGAGGTTCAGGTGGACAACCGCGCCGGACACCTGCTGGCTGGAATGTATGCCGTGGTGACGTTTGCCGAAGGGGGCGGCGGTGGCAATGGGCCCGTGACGATCCCGGGTGATGCGCTGGTGGTAAGGGACAACAAGACGGTCGTGGCGGTGGTGGCGGACGGCAAGGTGCGAATGCAGCCGGTGGAGATCGGCAGGGACTTCGGCGCGGCGACGGAGATCGTGAACGGCTTGAAGGTGGGCGATGTGATCGCGACGACCGTGACTGACGATGTGACGGATGGAGCGAAGGTCCAGATTAAACAATCGAAGAGTGAGACGGAGAACGCGGGGCAGCAGGCCCCGGCGGCGACGGCTGCGCCCCCAGGCGGGTCGAGCCAGTACGGCGACCAAAGCATTACAGACCAGAATCAGCAGGGGCAGGGAAGCCAAAAGAAGTC
>CAXUNW010000175.1:0-5471 GCA_964252505.1 uncultured Acidobacteriaceae bacterium | reverse complement strand
TCCGATGCGGAGCCTCAAAGTAGACCTGCGTCGCCCCGTCGCGCGCCAGCCCCTCCAGCAGCGTCCGCCGCGCCCCCTGCTTCGCCGGCAAAAAGCCGTGAAACATGAACCGTTCCGTTCCCAGCCCGCTTCCAATCAGCGCGCTCACCGCCGCATTCGCTCCCGGTACAGGGTAAACCGCCCCCCCAGCCGCAATCGCCGCCCCCACCAGATGACACCCCGGCTCCGCAATTCCCGGCGTCCCGGCATCGCTCACAACCGCGATCCTCGCTCCGGCTTTCAGCTCAGCCGCCAACTCTTCACTGCGCGCCGCTTCGTTGTGCATGTGGTAGCTCACGCTCGGCGTCTTGATGCCGAAGTGATGCAGCAGCTTTTGCGTCTGCCGCGTATCCTCGCATGCTATCCGGTCCGCCTGCCGCAAGACCCGCAGAGCACGCAGCGTGATGTCTTCAAGGTTTCCGATTGGCGTCGCCACCAGGTAGAGCCCCGGCTCCAGCTCGCGAACATCCTCCGGATCACCGCTCATCCCGCTCCCGCCCGCGCTTCGGCAGGTGCCCCCGCAGCCGGATCGCCTGCGAAAGATGGTTCGGCGTCACGATCCCCACCACCTGCTCTCCCTCAAGCACAGGCACAAACTGCGCTCCGCCTGTTCCCGCAATCCGGTGCAGCGTCTTCACCAGCGCATCTCCCGGCCGCGCCACCTCAAACGTACGCGCCATCACCCCCTGCACATAGCTGTTGCCGCCCGTCCGCAGCGCCTCCACAATGCTCTGCCGCGAAACCGCCCCGACAATCGTCCCGCCCCGCACCACCGGAAACACATCCTGCAGCGTGTGCACCGCACGCTCCAGAGCATCCTCCAACGTATCCGAGGCCGAAAGCGTCGTGTAGTCGGTCAGCATCACCTCCCGCATCGTGATCGTGTCAACCTGCGTCTGCAGCGTCATCCCCTGGTCCTCCATCTGTGCCCCAAACAGCACAAAGAATCCCATCATGATGAACCACACGCTCCCTGTGGTGGTCCCCACAATCACCAGCCCCACCGCGATCATCTGTCCATAGGTCAGCAGCGGCCGCCGGCCCCGCGGCGCCGCATCCTTCATCCCGAACAGCACCTTTCCATCCAGCGGCGAAGCCGGGAGAAGGTTCACCGCACTCAATAACAGGTTTACCCACACCAGCGCCTTCAGCAGGTGACCCGGCTCAACCCACGGCCGCCGGTAAAGCTCAATCTCCGGAGAAACGCTCAGCGTCAGCCCCGCCAGCACCCCGGCGAATACAAGGTTGGCCACCGGACCCACAATCGCTATCCACATGCTGTCCCGGCCCGAGACGGTCTTGCCCTCGCCCTCCTCGTTTGCCGCTCCGCTGCCAAACGTGCTCAGTCCTCCGGTCGGCAGTAACAGTAGGCTGCGCAACTCCAGCCCGAGACAGGCCGCCGCCAACGCGCGTGCCGTCTCCCGCACAGCCACCGCTCCAAGCAGCATCAGCCACAGCACAAACCCTCGCCCGCCGCTGCCGGACGCATACATCCCAAAGCTGATGCAGAACCCCAGCAGCACAACAAAGAAGGAGTGGATCCGAACCTCGACCCCAAGCACCCGACCGAGCGAAAACGACCAAGACCGCATGCTCCGATTGTATGCCCCGAGGGATCGGTGCCGGATCGGCGATACCATTAGCCCCATGCGCGTCATCGGCGGCCTCTTCCGCTCTCGCCAGCTCACCGCCCCCAAAGGCACCGCCACTCGGCCGACCAGCGACCGCCTCCGCGAGACCCTCTTCAACATCCTCGCCCCCCGCCTCCACTCCTGCCGCTTCGTCGACCTCTACGCCGGAACCGGCGCCGTCGGCATCGAGGCCCTCAGCCGCGGAGCTGCCCACGTCTGGTTCGCTGAAAATCAGCCCGCCGCGCTCACCGCCCTGGAAGCCAATTTGGCCGCCCTCGGCATCCTCCGCGACACCACCATCGAAGACCGCGGCACCGGAGCCATGCTCCAGCGTCTTGCTAGGCTCCCCGCACCTGTCGACCTCATCTTTCTTGACCCCCCCTACACCGCTGAGCAGGAGTATCTCGCCACCTTCGGCTTCCTTGGCAGCGAGCGTGGCAGCCGGCTCCTCACCCCTCAGGCCCTCGTCATCGCCGAGCACTCCAGCAAAGTCACTCTCCCCGCGCGCTTCGGCGTCCTGCATCACCAGCGCCTCTCCAAACAGGGCGACGCCGCCCTCAGCTTCTACGCGCCCCTGCCGCCTGCCCCGGCGGCACAGTAAACATCCGCCGCACGACCGGTTACCATCACTGAATGCCCAGAATCGCCTCGCTCGAGTGCGTCCGCTGCCACCACCACGTCTCCGCGGATACCCCCCAGACCCTCTGCCCCCTCTGCGCCGGCTCTCTCTACGTCCGCTACGACATGCAGGCCCTCAAGCGCAACGCCCATCGCGACGCGCCCGCCCGCTATGCTGCCGACTCCACCACCAGCCTCGGCATGTGGCGCTACCGCGATGTCCTCCCCGATGTCGCCCCCGTCACCCTCGGCGAAGGCTGGACGCCCATGCTCCGCAGCAAGCGCTACCGGCACCTGTTTATCAAGGAAGAAGGCGCCAATCCGACCGGAACCTTCAAGGCCCGCGGACTTGGCTTAGCCGTATCCATGGCCCGCCACTATGGCCTACAGCACCTCGCCGTCCCCTCCGCCGGAAACGCTGCCGGCGCACTGGCCGCCTACGCTGCCGCCGCCGGCATTCAGGCGCACCTCTTCATGCCCCAGGACGTCCCCCTTGCCAACTACCTCGAGGGCATCGTCTATGGTGCCGACGTCACCATGGTCGACGGCCTCATCTCCGACTGCGCCCGCCTCGTCGCCGAACGCATCAAGGCTCAGCGAGAGGCCGGCACGCCTCCTGAAGAAGTCTGGTTTGACATCTCCACCCTCAAGGAGCCCTTTCGCGTAGAGGGCAAGAAGACCATGGGCTACGAGCTCGTCGAGCAGCTCGGCTGGCAATATCCCGAGGCCGTCTTCTATCCAACCGGCGGCGGAGTGGGCCTCATTGGCATGTGGAAGGCCTTTGACGAGATGGAAGCCCTTGGCTGGGTCTCCGGAAAGCGCCCCCGCATGTTCGCCCTACAGTCCAGCGGCTGCGCCCCCGTCGCCCAGGCCTACGCCGAAGGCAAGCCCGCCAGCACGTTCTTCCAGCACGCGCAGACCTTTGCCGCCGGCCTGCGCGTTCCCAAGCCTTACGGCGACGCCATTATCCTCGATATCGTCCGCGCCTCCGGCGGGGCCGCTCTTGCCTTCCCCGACGACACCATCCTCGCCAGCCTCCTTGATTGGGCGCGGCACGAAGGCATCTTTCTCTCCCCCGAGGGCGCCGCCGCCACCGCCGCGTACGATGCTCTCCTGGCCTCCGGAGATCTTCAACCCACAGACCGCGTCGTCCTCTTCAACACCGGCGCCGGCCTCAAGTACACCGACACCACCGCCCAGGCCATGAGGCTTCGCCGCCCCGGCACGCTCCCCACCAGCATGCCCGTCGGCGGCATCATCACCCCGGTCTAGCGCCCTCATGAGCGTCAAGCAGCAGCTTAAGCCCATGTTGACGCTTGCTCTTCCCCTCATCCTCGCCGAACTTGGCTGGATGGCGATGGGCCTCGTCGACACCGTCATGATCGGCCATATGGACCATCCCGTGCGTGCCATCGCGGCCGCTGCCCTCGGTCAGGTCCTCTACAACACGGTCGCCTTCGGCATCGCGGGCGTTCTGCTCGGTCTCGACACCCACCTCGCGCAGTCCCACGGCGCCGGCCGCACCGGCGAAGCCGCCCGCTGGCTCCTCCATGGCCTTGCCCTCGCCGCCGGCCTGTCGCTCACGCTTGCCCTTGTGGTCGCCGCCGCCCCACGCCTGATTGTTCGCCTGCCCATCGATCCTGCCGTGCTCGCCGGCGCCATCACCTTCCTCGGCGGCCTCAACTGGGGAACCCCCACGCTCTTCCTCTACTTCGCCCTCCGCCGCTACCTCCAGGCCTTCAACCATGTCCGTCCCATCGCCATCGCCCTCGTTTCAGCAAATGTCTTCAACGGCGTCGCCAACTGGCTCCTCATCTACGGCCACCATTGGGGCCCTGTCGCCATATCCGCCTACGGCATCCTTGGTTCCGCGCTCTCCACCTCCCTCGCCCGCCTGTATCTTGCGGCCTTTATGGTTGTCGCCGTCCTCCGCGTCGACCGCCGCCACGACTACGGCCTCCGCACCATGACCCGCCGACTCGAGAAGGCGCGCCTCTGGCGTCTTGCCCTCCTCGGCGCACCCGCCGGAGCCCAGATCTTCGTAGAAATCTCGATCTTCGCCGCTGTCACCTTCCTCATCGGCGTCATGGGTCCCCTTCCTCTCGCCGGCCATGAGATCGCCCTTAACTGCGCAGGCTTCACCTTCATGATCCCCTTCGCCATCTCCGCTGCCGCCGCTGTCCGGGTCGGCCAGGCCATCGGCCGCCGCTCACCCCAGGACGCAGCCTCCGCCGGATGGGCCGCCATCGCCCTCGGCGCAGGCGTCATGACCCTCATGGGCCTGGTCCTTGTCACGATGCCCCATCGCATCGCCGCCTCCTTCACCCACGACCCCGCCATCATCGCCGCAGCCGTTCCCTTGCTCCTTGTCGCCGCTGCCTTCCAGTTCTTCGACGGCCTCCAGATCACCGCAACCGGAGCCTTGCGCGGCCTCGGGAACACCCACGCCGGCCTCATCGTGCAACTTATCGGCTACTGGGTCATCGGCCTTCCCGTCGGCTGGTGGCTCGGCTTTCGGATGCACCTCGGCGCGCTTGGCCTCTGGATCGGCCTCTGCACCGGCCTGATGGTCGCCGGCGCCTCCCTCACTGTAGTCTGGGCCCGCACCGCGCGCCCCACAGCCCGCTAGCTCTCCCGGATCACACCGCCGCCGCCTCCAGCGGCTCCACGGTTGTCTTCGAGTGGGTCGTCAGCGTCACCGCCGAAGCCAGGATCAACCCGCCGCCCAGCCACGCTGCCGGCCCCAGGTGCTCCGCCAGCACCGTCACCCCCAGCACCGACCCGATCAGCGGCTCCATATTCAACAGCACCCCGGCCTGCGTCGCCGGAACCTGCGTCAGCCCCCAGTTCCAAAGGCTTGTCGTGATCGCCGTACACACCACCCCCGACGCCGCCAGTGCCGCCCACGCCCGCCATGAGACATGACGGACCGGCGGCAGACCATAGTGCAACGGCATCACCACCGCCAGCATCGCCATGCCCAGCAGCAAACCATACACCGTCACCGTCAGGTGGTTGTGCCGTTCCATCAACTGCTTGTTCATCAAAATCCAAAACAGCGCAATCAGCAGGGAACCGACCACCATCAGATCCCCGACCAGCGACGGACCACCGCCCGTCCCTGCGTTCCGCCCCCCCAGCGCGATCAGGGTGAATGGCAAAGGATCGGCGATCCCGAGCGCC
>CAXUNW010000174.1:0-5500 GCA_964252505.1 uncultured Acidobacteriaceae bacterium | reverse complement strand
GGGGTCGAAGCCGGCGGTGATGATGTCGTTGGGGAACTCGGAGCGGATGTATTTGCCACCGACGACGGTGGTGGCGGCGGGGTTGTAGATTTTGCTGACGCCGGTGAAGATGCCCTGGCGCTCGGCCAAGGTGGGGATGGTGGAGGTGACGGTGCGGCCGACGAGCTGCTTGATGCCCTGGTAGTCGGCGAAGAAGAAGAGCTTCTGGTGGAGAACCGGGCCGCCGAGGGTCGCTCCGTAGAGGTGGCGGCGGTACTCGGGTTTTCATTGCGAAAGAATTCGAAGAGGCTGCCATGGAAGCGGTCGGAGCCGGAGCGGGTGGCGAGATTGACGACGCCTCCGTTGAAGCGGCCAAACTCGGCGGGGACGTTGTCGGCCTCGATGGTGAACTCTGCGATGGAGTCAACGATGGGGAAGAAGGCGACCTGGCCGGGTTCGGGCTGGAGGGCGGAGATACCGTCGTAGAGGTACTCGTTGGTGCGGGGACGGCCGCCGTTGATGCGGGGCAGGAGGGTTCCAGGGGGGAGTTCGACGCCGGGAGCTAACGTGGCGAGCTGGATGAAGTTGCGGGAGTTGAGCGGGAGGGCGATGACCTGGGGGCCGGAGATGTTGGTCTGGATGTCGGCGACGGCGGCCTGGAGGAGGGGCGCATCGGCGGTGACGGTGATGGATTGCTGATCGGAGCCGACGGTGAGGGAGAGGTCGGCGGTGGTGGTTTCGCCGATGTTGACGGTGAGGCCGATGCGGTGGAGGCGGGTGAAGGTAGGGGCAGTGACGTCGACGGTGTAGCGGCCGGGGTTGAGGTTGGGGAAGAGGTAGAGGCCGGCGGTTGTGGTCTGGGTGGTTTGGGCGGTTTGGGTGGACTCGCTGGTGAGGGTAACGGTGGCGGCGGGGATGGCTGCGCCAGATGAGTCGGCGATGCGGCCGCGGAGGGTGGCGGAGACCTGAGCGTGCAGGGCGGGAAGGGCGAAGAAGAGGGCGAGAGCAGCAGGAAAGCGGCAGGGTGACACGGGAGCTCCGGGAGAGGTGGCAGTGGATGGTGCGGCATGCGGCGGACTGCGCGCTGCGCGGACGGATGAACTCTTGGCGTGAGCTTTTGTGGTGACACGGCGATCGACAATGACGCGGACCCTGCAAGAAGGGGCGTTGTTTCCCGGGCCGGCATGATCGAAGCACTTTAGTTGAATTTATATGTTGCGATCCGTATTGTCACTCCCTGAGGGGCGCGCGCTGCGGACGATGCATCTGAACCTGGCATGATCCGCGTGGGAATCTCAGGATGGCGGTATCCGGGATGGAGGGGCGTATTTTACCCCCTGAAGCTGCCGCAGCGGCGGGAGCTGGCGTTTGCTTCGCGTCTCTTTCGATCGATCGAGATCAACGGGACGTTCTACTCTCTGCAGCGTCCGGAGTTTTTTCGGAGATGGGCCGAGGAGACACCTGACGATTTCATCTTTTCGTTGAAGGGCGGGCGCTTTATCACGCACATGCGCAAGCTGCTGGGGGTGGAGACGGCGCTGGCCAACTTTTTTGCTTCAGGGATTCTGGCACTGGGTCCGAAGCTGGGTCCGATCCTGTGGCAGTTTCCGCCGCAGATGAGGTTTGATCGCCAACGATTCCAGGACTTCTTCCGGCTGCTGCCAGGAACGACGACGGAGGCGGCGCGGTTTGCGCGCGGATGCGATGAGCGTATGCTCACGCGGGCGCACCTGGAGTCGGCCCATGAGAGCGCCTTGCGGTATGCGGTCGAGATCCGGCATGAATCCTTTGCGACGCCGGAGTTTATCGATCTTCTGCGGGAGCATGACGTCGGCCTGGTGGTTGCGGATACGGTCGAGTGGCCCCTGCTGTTCGATGTGACGAGCGACTTTGTCTATATCCGGCTGCATGGCTCGGAGCAGCTCTATGCGAGCGGCTACGAGGAGGGGGCGATCGATGTCTGGGCGAAGCGAATCCAGGCATTATCCGCCGGGATGCGGCCAGAGGGTTTGCATGCCCATGAGCGACTTGCCGAGGCCAGGGAACGGGACGTTTTTGTGTACTTCGACAACGACATGAAGGTACGAGCACCGATGGATGCGCAGGCCTTGCAACGGCGGCTGGAGCAAAGCACGGGTTCCGGATAGGAGCCGCCAAGGCAGCGCTGAGCCCGCGGGTCTCTCGGGCGGCTGTGCTGCAGCCAACGAACGGCGACGCGGCGGAAGCTAGGCGCGGCTCAGCAGGAGAAGGGTGGCGACGGCGCAGAGGTGATAGCAGACGTGCAGGATGTCCGGGGCGAAGCCGTGGCGCTCGGGAAGGAACTTGAGGGTTCCGGCGAAGCGGAGGCGGTAGCGCGCGGCGCGTTCGGGGCTGTGCCAGAGGAGATATGGGCCCCACCAGGCGAGGAAGGCTCCGCATAGGACGACGGCGTAGGTGTAGCGGAGCCAGGTTGTGAGCCGGGAGGGCCAGGCGGGTGCGTTCCAGTAGCGGCAACTCAGGGCGAAAAGCACCATGAAGGGGAGCGCGCTGAGGAAGGTGACGAGGAGCAACCTGGGGCGGGAGTCGGCGGCGCGAACGGCGCTGAGATTGGTGAGGCGGCCAAGGGGAACCCAGTCGTGCAGCAGCAGGAAGGCGACTTGTACTGCCTGCAGGGCGAGGAGGCTGAACCTCACATAGGGCGTCATGCGGCATGGTCTCAGGGGAGCGCTTACGAGGCAAGAGGATATAGAGGGTTGGGGGGTGAGGGGCGCAACATTGTTTCTGCGTGTGGGTCGGAACGATATACTTTAGCCCAAGCTATAAGGGAGGTTTGTATGCACTGGTCCGGTTCGCTGCTGCGAGTTGCGCCGCTCTGCCTGATGGTGGCGTCGGCTACGGTGTGGGGTCAGGAGCCTGCGCCTGCGGGCGGGGACGCGGCGGGGGCGACGGGCACGGCGCACACCAGTGTGGCCCAGCCGGGGACGGTGCAGTCAGGGACGGTCCAGTCGGGGACGACGCAGCCGGGGACGACGCAGGCGCCGGGAGGCACAGGGCCGACAGCGCAGCCGGTTCCGGGTCAGGCGAACCCGGGGGCAACGCCGAATGGCGCTTATACGCTGCGGGCGAACGCGCGGCTTGTCGTGCTGGATCTGGTGGCAGAGGACGCCAAGGGGAACGTGATCCGGGACTTGAAGAAGGAAGACTTCAAGGTGACAGAGGCGGGGGAGCCGCAGACGATCTTGAACTTTGAGACAACAGGGGCGCATGCGGTGGACCCTTCGGTGACGATCAACTCGACGGCTGACCTGGACCGGCTGGCACCGCGGGCCCCGGTAAATATCATTCTGCTGGACGAGTTCAATACGCGGTTTGAAGACATGGCATTTGCGCGGTACTCGCTGAAGAAGTACCTGGAGCGGCAGCCGGGAAAGCTGGAGACGCCGACGATGCTGATTGCGGTTTCGCTACAGAACTTCACGGTGCTGCGGGACTATACGCAGGATAAGGAGCAGATCCTTTCGGCGCTGGACCATCATTTCGGGGGGTATCCGTGGCAGGCGCATAACGGCGGCTGGCTGGCGGAGCGCTACGGGACGGCCTTTGAATCGCTGCGGCGGGTGGCGCAGGCGGTGGTGGGTCACCAGGGCCAGAAGAACATGATCTGGGTGGGTCGGGGTTTTCCGGCGTTGAACTTCGCGAACCTGCAGATCGACTCGGCGAACCGGGTGGAGAACGCGGTGCAGGAGTGCGTGAACGTGCTGCGGGATGCGCGGGTGACGCTGTATACGATTGATCCCGCGGGTTTGCAGGTGAACAACACGTATGGGGCGGCTGCGGAGTTCAATGATCCGTTCGGGGGAAACTATCAGTTCAACCAGTTGGCCAAGGCGACGGGCGGGCGGACGCTGTATGGGCGGAACGATGTGGATGTGGAGATCGGGACGGCGATCCGCGATGGGTCGAGCGCGTATACGCTGACCTACCGGCCGACGTCGCCTGTGGCGAATCCTCAAAAATTTCGCAAGATTGTGGTGACGGTGGAGCGGCCGGGGGTGAAGATCTACACGCGGGAGGGGTACTACCTGCAGCGTGGGCCGGGCAGGGTGAACCCGGTGAATCCGTCGCGGCGATTAGTGGCCGACCTGCTCTCGGCGGATACGAGCACGATGGTGTACGACGGGGTGGCGGTGACGATCGAGAACACGGCGGAGAAGCCGGATGAGTATCTGGTGCATGTGCCGGCGCGGGCGCTGGCGTGGACGTATGCGACGGATACGGAGCCTCGCCATGCGGAGGTGATTCTGATGGTGTCGACCTATGACAAGAAAGGGAAGGAAGTGAAGCGGGAGGCGAAGATTGTGAAGGCGTCGGCTCCGCCGACCGTTCCGCCGACTGGACGGATTGAGCGGGCCGTGACGATGGCGTACAAGCTGGAACGCGATCCCAAGGTGGTGCGGGTGCGGTTTACGGTGCGGGTGACGGCATCTGGAAGGATTGGCACGGCGGACGCGGTGCCGGGAGAGGTGATTGTGGCGTCGGCAGGGACGCCGGCAGCGGGTGCGACGGCGCAGTAGGCTCAGGCGGGGTCCGGGTCGAGGCGCTCGATCATGACGTCGGTGGACTTGATGAGAGCACCGACGGCGTCGCCCTTTTTGAGTTGAAGCTCGCGGGCAGCGTTCGCGGTGATGATGGCGGTGATGCGGTCGTCTCCGACAGCGACGATGACCTCTGCCAGGATGCCTTCGATGCGCAGGCTGATGACCTTGCCGGCAAGCTGGTTACGGCCGCTGACCCGGCGGTAGCGGGCTCGGGATTGCTCGGCGGGCTTGGCCGAATCGCGGGCGAGGAAAGGCTTGAGGGCGGATTCCGCGACACGGTGATGGCCGCCTGGGGTCTGCACGGTGGCGAGCTTGCCGTTGAGGATCCACTGCTTGATGGTGGGATAGCTGATGCCCAGCATGTGGGCGGCTTCGCGGGGCTTCAGGAGGGATTCCGGGGCGGGCATGGGGACCTCTTCGCCGTGGGCGACCGCCACCGGGCGGCCGGGCCAAGGCGTCGTTCCTCATCGTACCGAATGTTTTGCGCGCGGGTTGGCGTGACCGTGTGTCTAGTTAGGACGCTGGCGGAAGTTGGAAGCGACCGGTGGCAAGGACTCCAAGGCGTTGACCATAGCCTCCTCCGACGAGTGGAGCGCGGAACGGACCGCGGCATCCTCAAGATGGGTGGCCTCGCAGGGTTCGTCTGCGTTCTCCTCGCGGCGGAGTTCCTGTTGCTTGTTAAGGATGATGGCCTCGCGAACATGCGTGATGGCGTCGACGACCTGGGACTGGGTGAAGGCGAGTTCCGCGTTTCGGCTCATGGTGACCCTCCTGAGATCTTTATCGGACGCCTGGGGCAGGAACTGTAAGGTCCAGCTCTACTCTTTAGGATGCAATGTCGAGTATTGGAAGACAACCTCCAGCGGGGCGGCGAAGACGGCGGCGATGCGGAAGGCCACCTCAAGGGACGGCGAGTACTTGTCGCCCTCGATGGCGTTGACGGT
>CAXUNW010000173.1:4957-5501 GCA_964252505.1 uncultured Acidobacteriaceae bacterium | reverse complement strand
GCCGAAGACACCGTGATATCCAGCTTCGTTCCCGACCGAGAGAACGGCGGCAGCGTCGCCGACACAAACACTGCCGCCAGGTTCTGCACCCGGATCGCGCTCGCCGGCACGCTCACCCCCATCCGCAGCAGCATCGCCGCCAGGGTCTGCGTCGGAAACGTCGTCTGCTGGCTATCCCCTGTCCCCTGCAACCCCACCACCAGCCCATAGCCCACCAGCTGATTGTCTCGGATCCCCTCAACCGTCGAGATATCCTTCACCCGCGCCTGCCGCTGCGGCCCAGGCGTCGTCGGAACCGGAGGCGCCGCCAGCGGGGCGGAGGCCGCATACAACGGAGCCTCCACCACCCGCGACGCCCCAATCCCCGCTGAAGCCGCTGGAGCCACCGCAACGGGCACAATCGCCACCGGAGCCGGCCTCGCCGCGGCCCCCTGCGCTCTCGCCCCCGTGCCCTGCGCCGAAATGACCGACTCTGGAGCCTCCGCCTCGTCTCTTGGAGGATGCGAGGTTCCGGTCAGCGCCGCCAGGCCTGCCGGCGTCAACC
>CAXUNW010000173.1:0-4947 GCA_964252505.1 uncultured Acidobacteriaceae bacterium | reverse complement strand
CTGTCCCCACGCCGCCACCGCACCCAGCAGCAACACCGCCGCCGTCAGCCGCGCCGCTAGCCCAAACACCGGACGTGCCAATCCTCTGCCTGGACCCACAACCCGCGAATTGTTGAACGTAGAATGCATACCCGCCTTCACCCCGCGGAGGAATCCCGCACCTGCGACCTGCTGCGCCTACCCTGATACCGAAAGCGTCTGCTCGTATTGCTGCATCTGGTAGGCCAATGCCGCGCGGCGTCTCTCAGAAAACCACAATCTTCTGCAGCAACCGCACCAGCGCATTGGGCCGCCGTGTGTAGTCGTTGATAATTCCCTTGCCCCGTACCTCCAGCTCCAGGCTCGAGATCGCCGTCGAAAGCACCTGATTCTGCTGCGAGATGTCCTCCGGCCGCACCAGCCCCCGCAAAATGATCGTCTGCGTCTGCTGCGAGAACTCCACCTCGCGCGCCGCCTCGATCACCAGCATCCCGTTCGGAAGCACCTCGATCACCTGCCCGCCGAACGTCGTCGTCAGGCTCGAGTTTGTCGCGCTTGTCCCAGCCGCCCCCAGCGTCGCCGAGGAATTCTGGTTCACCAGGTTCTGCAGCGCATTACCCGCATGCAGCTGCCCAAACAATGCCGAAAGCTGCGAGTTCGCCGTCGATGCCCGCGATCCCTTCACCGTTCCATCCGTGGAGGCCGCCAGGCTCTCTGAAACCACCACCGAAATCAGGTCGTTCGGTCGCCCCGCCCTTACATCCGTCGTCAGCCGTGTGAACCGGCCGCTGTCGGTCCAGATGGACCCGCTCATCGGCTGGTCGATCGTCGTCGTCGCATGCACCCGCGCCAGATAGGTCGCCAGCGAAATTGAAGCCGGATGCGGCGTCGGAGCGGTCATCGCCTTTACGGCCGCGACCGGGTGCGTCACCGGGTTCGGAGCATCCTGCGCCAGTACCTGGCAAGCTCCTCCTAGCAGCAAAAGCACCGCCCCTGACGCCGCCGCAAACCACATCACCACCGGATCGAACCGACGCTCCCCCCGCAGAGCATCCGCCGGCAGCACACAAAACGTCTCGTCTCCGGCCCGGCTCGCTTCATCCCTCACGAGCCGTCCGGCCGACCACGGCTCTGTCTCCACATATCTATGGCTCCCCATCGCATCCTCCTCCTCAAAGTCCCTGTCGCCCCTCACCGCTCCATCTCCACGTCGCCGGTCCCGCGCACCCGCCCATAAACCGTTCGCAGTGTGTCGCCGCCTGCCTGTCGCGCTCCCACATGCAGCCGCACTCGGTCGCCAACCGCCCCATCTTCCTCACTCACCGCCGGAAGCTGCAGCCGGACATTCCGATCCTCCTGCCACAGCCGCACCGTCTCCCCGATCCGTACCAGGGGTGCCCGTCGTTCCACCAGGCCGCCGCCCGGCATGCGCCCGCCGGCTCGAATCGCCGCGATCTCATTGGGTGCCGGCGGCGGCGTCATCTTCGAAGCCATAGCCAGTGCCGGCCATCCCGGATGCCCGCATCGCTCAACCGCCGCCCAGTTCATCCCCAGCACGGCATCCCGCCGCAGGCTCGTCACCCGATAGCCTTCCGCTCCCGCCAGCTTGGCGCCACTCTCAAAGGCGGCGACCGCCGCGGCCGGCGTCTCGGCGCACGGCAGCACCGATGCCTCATCCGCCTTCGCCGCCAAAGGCATCGTCCAGCCAAGCATCACCAAAAGAAAAGTAGAAGCCTTCATCGCGCGCCTATCGAACCAGGTTGTTGATCTGGGAGTACATGTCGTCGGCCGTCTTGATGACCTTCGAGTTGCTCTCGTAAGCCCGCTGCGCCAGGATCATCTGCACAAACTCCTGCACCACATCCACGTTCGAGTTCTCGAGATACCCCTGCTGCAGCACGCCCAACCCCGTCGTCCCGCCCGGAGCATCCGTAATCGGGTTGCCCGAACTCGGGCTCTGCGAAAACAGGTTGCCGCCCAGCGAATTCAATCCCCCCGGGTTGGCAAACGTCGCCAGTTGCATAATCCCCAGCTGCGAGGCCGTCGTCTGCCCCGGAATCGTCGCCGACACCACCCCGTACTGCGAAATCGTCACATTCGTCGCGTTCGACGGAATCGTGATCGAAGGCAGAATCTGGTCGCCCTCAGCCGTCACAATCTGCCCCTGCGCCGTCAGGTGGAAGTTCCCCGACCGCGTGAAAGCCGTCGTCCCATCCGGCCGCGAAACCTGGAAAAAACCCTGCCCCTGGATCGCTACATCAAGCGTGTTGCCAGTCTGGTTGAAATCCCCCTGGGTCATGATCACCTCGGTCGCCGCGGCGCGCGTCCCAAGCCCAATCTGCAGGCCCGCTGCCACCGTCTGCTGGCTCTGCGCCGACCCCGGCGTAATCAGGTTCTGGTACACCATGTCCTCAAACTGCACCCGCCGCTGCCGAAAGCCAGCCGTCGCCGAGTTCGCCAGGTTGTTCGCAATCGTGTCCAGGTTCGCTTGCTGCGCACTCATCCCACTCGCCGCCGTATACAAAGCTCGAATCATCACATCCTCCAAAATCCAAATCTCTTGCTCTCGCTTTTACAAACTCAGTAACCAAAAAAACCTTGTCAGCCCGACCGAACGAAGCGGAGTGGACGGACCCCCGCATGGCCTTGCACTTGCACTTACAACATCAACCAGCCTTTAAACCTTCCCCAACTCCTCTGCCGCCACCTTGTCGAAGTCGTTATGAAACACACTCATCGCCTTCTGCATCATCTCCGCCTGCCGCTGCACGAGCAGAAGCTGCATCGTTCCATGCACCGCGTCCTCATTCGCGCCTTCAAGCGCTCCTTCGTGGATCTGCCCGGTGGCCGCGATCGGATTCACTCCCTCCCGCGCCACAAACCGGTTCGTCCCCTCCGCTGAGAGCACTGTCGGGTCCTTGAACGTGAACAGCCCGATCTTCCCCGCAATCGCGTTGCCTGCGGCCGTCGAAACCGACACCGTCCCATCCACACTCACCGACACTGAGCCCGTTGGAATCGTGATGCTTTTGCCTTTGTCATCCAGCACCGCCTCTCCGGTCCGTGTCACCAGCACGCCCGTTGCGGACCTTGTAAACCCGCCATCCCGCGTGTACCGCGCACCCTGTTTGGTCTGGATCGCAAAGAAGCCTTCACCATCCACCGCAAAGTCCAGCGGGTTTCCTGTGGTCGTCATCTGCCCCTGCGTCAGGTTCAGCCCGTTTCCGCCCAGAATGCCAAAGTCATTTACCGCCTGGCCCACCTGCGAGCTTGCATAGCCGGTGTTCTCGACGCTTCCCGCCAGCACTGTGCGAAAGTAGTCCCGCTGCGCCCGAAAACCGCTTGTCCCCGCATTGGCCAGGTTGTTGGCCGCCGTATCCAGAGCCTGCGTCCGTGCCAGCAATCCGCTATAAGCTGCGTACAGTCCACTATCCATGCCCGGAACCAAAAGCAGTTCAAGGGCCAAGGCCGCCGCAAGCCCCCTTAGAGGACCCTCACGATCTCAGCCGCCTCCCACACCGTTCAAGTTCGAGACAAGTGCTCCAATAGCTACCCCGTCGGACGACCGAAATCGAGGTCGCGCCACGAATCGCCGTTGAAGCACGAGTACCGGATTGAGCCTGACCACCTCGCAAACAGAAACGCGGGGTGCCGTCCATAGAACCGATGGCAGTAAACTTTAGTGCAGCAATGCCTCGCCTGCAGGACGTCGTCGCACCATACCCCTGCAGTCAGACAGACGAAGCCGGCATGGTGCGAGGACCCGTTTGAAGCGCTCTCAGGATCTGCGTGCATAGCCCCGCCGCCTTCGCCTCGCCCGCCGCCCATCTCGGCGCCTCCGCCCCTGCCGGCGTTCGCAACCGCGTTCGCGTTGCTCCCGCCGCCTTCGTCGTGCTTTTCTGCGCCGCCGCCGCCGGGCTTGCCGGGGCCGCCGTGCTCCTTGGCTGGTTTACTCAAAGCGAACGCCTGCTGACCATCCTGCCAGGCCATATCCGCATGAAGCCCAACACTGCCATCGGATTCATCGCCGCAGGCCTGGGCATGGCTTCCACCCTCTCGACCTCGCGCCGCGCGCACTTGGTCCGCCGTACCCTTGCCGTCTTGCAACTTGCCATCGGCGCCCTCACCCTCATCGAGTACATCGCCCGTGTCGACCTCCACGTCGACGAACTTCTCTTCCACGATCCCGTCCAGACCACCTTTCCCGGCCGCATGGCCCACATCAGCGCCATCAACTTCTGCCTCGCCGGCCTCGCCCTGCTCCTCGTCACCGGAGGCGACTACGCCCGCCGCCTCTCCCAGGGGGCAGCTCTCCTTCTCACCACCGTGGCCTTCGTCGCCATTGTCGGCTACCTCTACGGTGTCCCGGTCCTGTACGGCTCCTCTGGCTACACGTCCATGGCCCTTCATACCGGCATCGTCTTCCTCTTTGTCGGGATCGGCCTCCTCCTTGCTCCTGACTCCTCAGTCGTCGTGCAGATCCTCTTCGCGCCGGAGTGGGGCAGTTGGCTCGCCCGTCGCGCCCTCCCCGCCACGCTCATCCTCCCTACCCTGCTCGGCTGGCTCTATCTGCGCCCAGCGTTCAGCTTCGGCAGCCCCATCTTTGCCCTGGCTCTCTTCGCCGTCACCCTCACCGCCGCCGGCGTCGCTACTCTCTGGCTCCAGGCCGTGCTCCTCAATCGTGAACAGCGGCAACTCGCTGAAAACGACCGTCTCCGCGAGCTAAGCGCCGCCGCCGTCCGCCGCAGCGAGCAGGAGCTGCGCCTCATCACCGATCACCTCCCCACTCTGCTCTCCTACATCGATCCAGCCGGACGCTTCGTCCGCATCAACCGCACCTACGAGCATTGGATGGGCATTGCCGCAACCGCCATCGTCGGCAAAACCATCCGCGAGCTGCTCGGTGACGCCTACTGGACCAGCACCCTGCCCGCCCGCGCCCGCGTCCTCCAGGGCGAGACTGTCACC